>CAYOVM010000327.1:0-2951 GCA_964407355.1 uncultured Enterobacteriaceae bacterium | reverse complement strand
ACGGGGTCGACGACCTGCGCTCGTTCGGCCACCGCTCGCGCACCGCGCAGATGGGATACGACCGCAGCGACTACGCGGGCAAGCCCGTGATCGCCATCATCAACACCTGGTCGGACATCAATTCCTGCCACACCCACTTCAAGGCCCGCGCCGAGGAAGTGAAGCGCGGCGTCTGGCAGGCCGGCGGCTTTCCGGTCGAGATGCCGGCGATGTCGCTCGCGGAGGTGATGCAGAAGCCGACCACCATGATGTACCGCAACTTCCTCGCCATGGAGACCGAGGAGCTGCTGCGCTCCTATCCCGCCGACGGCGCGGTGCTGATGGGCGGCTGCGACAAGACGACCCCCGGGCTCATCATGGGCGCGACCAGCATGAACCTGCCGGCGATCTACATGCCGGCCGGTCCGATGCTGAGCGGCCGCTGGCGCGAGAACACGCTCGGCTCGGGGTCCGATACCTGGAAATACTGGGCGGAGCTGCGCGCCGGGAACATCACGCAGCGCGACTGGCGGGAGATCGAGGACGGCATCGCCCGCTCGCCGGGAACGTGCATGACCATGGGCACCGCGGCCACCATGATGTCGCTCGCCGAGAGCCTCGGGCTCACGCTGCCGGGCGCGGCGTCGATTCCCGCGCCCGACTCCAATCACTCGAAGATGGCGACGCTCACCGGCAAGCGCATCGTCGACATGGTCTGGGAGGATCTGAAGCCGCGCGATTTTCTCGGCAAGGACTCTTTCGACAACGCGATCGTGACGCTCATGGCGATGGGCGGCTCCACCAACGCGCTCATCCACCTCGTCGCGATGGCGGGCCGCGCCGGCGTGAAGCTGCCGCTCGAGCGCTTCAACGAGTTCTCGGCGAAGACGCCGCTGCTCGCCAATGTCCGGCCGTCGGGCGAGCGCTATCTGATGGAGGACTTCTACTACGCCGGCGGCCTGCGGGCGCTGCTGGGCGAGCTGAAGGACCTCCTCAAGCTCGACTGCCGCACGGTCAACGGCAGGACGCTGGGGGAGAATCTCGAAGGGGCGCGCATCCATAACGACGATGTCATCCGGAAAAGAGACAAGCCCCTCAAGGCGTCCGGCGGACTGGTGGTGCTGCGCGGCAACCTCGCGCCCGGCGGCGCGGTGATCAAGGCGGCGGCCGCCACGCCGAAGCTGCTGAAGCATGTCGGCAAAGCGGTCGTGTTCGAGGACTACAACGACATGTCGGCGCGCATCGATCGCGACGACCTCGACGTCGACGCCTCCTCCGTCCTCGTGCTGCGCAACGCCGGGCCGCTCGGCGGCCCCGGCATGCCCGAGTGGGGCATGCTGCCGGTGCCGAAGAAGCTGCTCAAGCTCGGGGTGCGCGACATGGTCCGCCTCTCCGACGCGCGCATGAGCGGCACGAGCTACGGCACCTGCGTGCTGCACGTCGCGCCCGAATCGTTCGTCGGCGGCCCGCTCGCGCTCGTGAAGAACGGCGATCTCATCGAGCTCGACGTGGAAAGGAAAGTTCTGAATCTCAGGATCTCCGACGCCGAGATGAGCGCGCGCAGAAGCGCCTGGAAGGCCCCGGCGCGCAAGTACGAGCGCGGCTACGGAGCGATCTTCGCCCGGCACGTCAAGCAGGCCGACGAGGGCTGCGACTTCGATTTCCTCGAGGGAACCGCACCGGTACCCGAGCCCGAGATACACTGAACGGATGGCCGCCGTTTCCCTCACCGCCGTGCGCAAGACGTTCGGCTCCACCGAAGTCGTGCACGGCGTCGACGTCTCCATCGCCGACGGCGAGTTCTGCGTGCTGGTCGGGCCCTCGGGCTGCGGCAAGAGCACGCTCCTGCGCATGGTGGCGGGCCTGGAGGAGATCTCGGGCGGGGAAGTGAAGATCGGCGAGCGCGTGGTCAATAACGTGGCGCCGAAGGAGCGCGACATCGCGATGGTGTTCCAGAACTACGCGCTCTATCCGCACATGACCGTGTACGAGAACATGGCGTTCAGCCTGAAGCTCGCGAACGTCGAGGGCGCGGAGCTGCGCCGGCGCGTGGACGAGGCGGCCCAGATCCTCGGCCTCACCGAGTACTTCCACCGCTATCCGCGCCAGCTCTCCGGCGGCCAGCGCCAGCGCGTCGCGATGGGCCGCGCCATCGTGAGAAAGCCCCAGGTGTTCCTGTTCGACGAGCCGCTGTCGAACCTCGACGCGAAGCTGCGCGTGTCGATGCGCACCGAGATCAAGGCGCTGCACCAGCGCCTGAAGACCACCTCGATCTACGTCACCCACGATCAGATCGAGGCCATGACGATGGCCGACAAGATCGTGGTGATGAACGCGGGCAAGGTCGAGCAGATCGGCTCGCCGCTCGAGCTCTACGACAACCCGGCGAACTTCTTCGTCGCCGGCTTCATCGGCTCGCCCGCCATGAATTTCCTGCCCGGCAAGATCAACGGCCGGGGCATCGCGCTGGGCGACGGCGTCGTGTTCCCGAAAACACACTCCCTGGAGACGGGCCGCGAAGTGCTCGTCGGCGTGCGGCCCGAGCACCTGTCGGTCGATCCGCTCGGCGTTCCGGCCGAGGTCGTAGTGGTCGAGCCCACCGGCGCGGACACCCAGATCTTCTGCAAGCTGGCGGGAACGGACATCAACGCGGTGGTCCGCGAGCGCCACACGTTCCGGCCCGGCGAGGCGGTGCGCCTCAAGCCCCAGCTCACCTATCTTTTCGACCCCGCGAGCGGCGCCCGTCTGGCGTAGAGCGCAGGTTTTTAGTCCAACTACTCATGGAGGAAAACATGAGCAACAAGCGTAGAGATTTACTGAAGGCAGGGGCGGGTGTCGCCGCGGCCGCGGCGTTCCCGATGATCGGGATTAAGGACGCGTACGCGCAATGGAACAACCAGCCCGAGAAGGGCGCGAGGCTGCGCGTGCTGCGCTGGAGCCGCTTCGTGCAGGGCGACATCGACCAGTACATG
>CAYOVM010000326.1:0-2967 GCA_964407355.1 uncultured Enterobacteriaceae bacterium | reverse complement strand
ACTTCGCCGTTGCCGCGGTCGAGGGTCTCGCCGGGCTTGAGCCCGACTTTGCCCGCGCCTTCGCCGACCGAGACGGGGACGCGCGCGTCGCTGCCGCCGGCCGGGGGTTTTTCGTCCACCGATTCGCCGTTGACCCAGACCGTGGAGCGCGCGCCCGAGCGCTTGACGTAGCCGTCGAGCCGCACCGTGGGCGATACGACGACGGCCGCGGCGGCGGGCTTGTCGGGCACCCGCGCCTTGCGCCGCGCGTCGAGCGCCTTGCGCTGCTCGGGGGTGAAGAACAGGCGCCCGAGCTCCTGCGCGAAACACGGCTCGCCGAACGGCAAGGCGAGCAGGAAGAGCCAGGGCAGAACGCGCTTCATCGCTTCGCCGCCCGGTCGAGCACGGTGATGAGATCGATGTCGCACTCGGCGCGCAGCCGCGGCACGAGGCCGCTGCCGGTCGCGGCCGAGCCGGTGCGCGACAACGCGCATTTCTTCACCGCGTAATACGCGTTGCCGGAATTTCGCAGATCGGCGAGGAAGCGCAGCAAGTCGTCCTCGTGCAGGAGCGCGAGCTCGAGCTTCATGGTGCTCGCGTAGAAGTCGACGTTGGCGGGCTTGCCTGGCAGCGAGACGAGCAGCTTCTGGCGCTCGACGCGGTAGCGCATGTCGAGCAGCTCGCGCTGCGCGCGGATGCGGGTCATCGCGTCGGCCCATTCCAGGCGCCGTTCCTCGCCGAGGATGTTCAGCTGCTTCAGCTGCTGATAGACCGCGATCTTCTCCTTGACCTCGCGCTCCTCCTCGGCGATGCGCGCGAGGCGCTCGCCGTTGCGCATCCGCTCGCTTTGCGCCGCGGCGAGCTGCTGGCGGGCGCCGCGCAGCGTCTCGCCGGTGCTCCAGATGAGCGCGATTCCGGCGCCGAGGAGCGCGAGCGCCACGAGCGCGGGCGCCGCCAGCTTTTGCAGCTCTTCCCGGCTGAAGTCGAATCTCACGGCATCCTCTGCGCGAGCACGATGGTGAACTTGGGCGCCTCGCCTGTGTCGGTACGCGCGCCGCCGATGTCGCCCGTAAGCGTGCCCTGCGGGGTGATGTCGAACGGAAGCCGGGTGCTGATGATGCTGTAGCCGGACGGGCCGCCGAGCGCGCCGGCGAAGCGCTGGACCTGCGCGGTGATGCCTCGGTAGTCGTCGCGCTGCGTGGCGTTGACGCGCCCCGTGATCTCGAGGAACACGGTCTCGCCCTCCGCCTTCGCCGTGCCGTCGGGATTCGCCATGGGCGGCGCAGGCCTTTCAGCGGCTTCCGCAGGCGCGCGGCCGCCGACGCTCCAGGTGAGGACATCGAGCTCCATCTGCGGAAACTGATCGAGCACGCGCGAGACGTGCATCAGGGCGCGCTCGGGCGCCGGATTGCGATCGGCGATGCGCCGGAATTCCACCACCGTGGCCTTGAGGTTCTCGGTGGAGGTCTGCGTGACTGGAAACCCGGCGGTGATGCGCCGGTATTCCTCGGCCGAGGTCCGCGACTGGCTGACCTGGAGCGATACGCGATCGCGCACCTCGGTCGCCTCGAACCAGCGGGCGCCGGCGAAGAGCGCGCAGGCCGCGAACGCAGCCGCGCCCGCCGCCACGATGCCGCGCTGCAGCTGCCATATCAAATACGGGCGCCGGTCGGCGCGGTTCGCGAACTGCTCGCGCGGCGCTTTCTTCGCCGCGAGATGGACGTAGAGCCCTTCGGCGAGGGTTCCCTCGGGGGAGCGCGCGAGGCCGACGGCCCGCGCCGCGTCGGCGCCGTCTACCGTGCGGAACACAAGGCGCGCGTCGGACACGAGCAACTGCTCGAAGAGCGCGCGCTGTCCGACCGGCGCGACTACGAGCACGTGCACGGCGCCCCCCTCGCGGGGAAGCAGGCGCAGGTTGGAGAGGTACTGGGCGAGCCGGTGCGTTTCCGAGCGCACGAACTTCGCGACCGCCTGCGGCGCGGTCTCGCCCGAACGCTCGAGGCGCCCGAAGCGAAGCCGGCCCTCCTCGATGAAGCACTGGCGCAGGCCGCCGCGGTTCGCCGTGACGACGATGCAGCGCCCGCCCGCCACGCCGAGCTTCGCGGCGAGCGCGGGCGCGAGCAGCGGCACCGAGTACACCCCGGTGAGCCTCGCGCCCGAACCGTTCAGCGCGTCGAGCCAGGGCTCGATCTGCTCGGTGCTGGTGAAGGAAGCGAGGAGGAGGCGCTCGTTGCGCCGCCCGCCGGCGCTTACCTGGCCGAGCGGCAGCGCGGCGGCGAGCCGGCTGTCGCGGAAGCGCTGCACGATCCGCCGCTGCACCACCGCCTCGCGGTCGCCGCCGCGCACGAGCGGAATCTGGTCCTCGTGGAAATCCTCGCCGGCGAGATCGACGAGCAGCGAGAACAGCGTGCCGCGCTGCCCGCGCAGGTAGTCGCGGAACTCGCTCACGCCGGCCTCGTCGGCCGTGAATTTCGCCTCCAGCTCGAGCGCGTTGCCCGCGCTGCGGTACAGGTAGTGGCCCTCGGCCGTGAAATAGAGGATGCGCCGCTGGGTCATCTCTAGAATTTCATCTTCGAGATCGAGTCGTACACCGGCCCGAGCACCGACAGCATCACCCAGCCGAGGAGGGCGCCGAGCAGCAGCGTCAGGGCCGGCTCGATCATCGCCTGCAGCTTGCCGATCGATTCGCGCACTTCGCGGTTATAGAAGTAGCTGACGTTGAGGAGCGCCGTGTCGAGCGCGCCGGTGTTCTCCCCGATACGCAGCATGCGGATCACGAGCGGCGGAAACAGTCCCAGGTCCTGGAACGCCGCGGTCAGGTTCTTCCCCTCGGCGATCTGCTGCCCGGCGCTGCGCAGCGCCTGCTCCATAGGCTTGTTGCCCATGATCTCCTCGCAGCTGCGGATCGCGTCGAGCACCGTGATGCCCGAGGAGTACATCATCGCGAAGCTCGAGGCGAAGCGCGACAGGATGATCTTGCGCAGGATC
>CAYOVM010000325.1:0-2972 GCA_964407355.1 uncultured Enterobacteriaceae bacterium | reverse complement strand
CGAGGCCGCGGGCCGACAGGCTGCCGGTCGAGGCGATCTGCCCGAAGACCACTTCTCCGGCGGCGCTTTCCGCGGCGAGCGCCGACCACACGAGCAGTACGATGACTTGCACGAGCTTTTTCATGGCGTCTCCCCTCCCAGCCAGTGCTCCATTACGGCACACAGCTCGCGGCGCGCGCGGGTGACTTTTGCCCACCGCACAACTTTTGATCTACGCCGATCCTTTTCTGTAGAGCCTGTCAGCGCTGTAGTGAAAGGCTCCTAGCGCTGCAGGCTGCCGTTCTGGCCGATGATGGTGAGGTCGACGCCTTCCCAGCCGAGGCGCGCCTTGTCGCTGTAGTTCACGGTGATGCCGCCGAGGTCGACCTCGCCGAGGGTCTTCAGCGCGGCGAGGAAGCTCTGGCGCGTCGGCTTCTTGCCGGCGCGCTTGAGTCCCTCGTGGATGATCTTCGCGCCGATGTAGCCCTCCAGGCTGTAGAAATCGAACGGCCGGCCGGGAGCGCGCTCCTTCATTATTTTCTGGTATTCGCGCACGACCGGGAGCACGCCGGCGAACGGATAGGGAACCGATTGCGCGAGGATCACGCCGCGCGCCTTCGCGACGGGGATGGAGGGCGGGATGTCCGCCACCTGGGTGATCGACATGCCATAGATGATGTGGGGCTCCGCGGCCGAATCGCGCAAGGCCGCGGCGAAGAGGAAGGCCGGCGCGCCGGCGGAGATGAGCAGGACCGCGTCGGGCCGGGCCTTGACCACCTCGTCTACGATGCTGCGCACGGCCCCGGGGAGCTTGTCGCCCACCGGCTCGTAGGACGCCTTGCCGACGATGGGCAGCCCGAGGCGCTTGGCCTCTTCTTCCGCCCAGGCGGCGTTGGCCGGCCCGAGAGTGGTGCTCTGGTTGATGATGAACAGCCGCTGCTTCTGGGTCTGCTTCGCCTCCTTCACCAGAGCGGAGACCTCGTCCAGGTAGCCGGAGCGGAACGGGAAGAAATTCGGCGACGACACGAGGCGCTTGTCGCCTTGCATCGGCGACACCATCGCCATGCCGGCCTGCACCAGGAGGTTCTGCTTCGCGATCTCGGTCAGGCCGGGAGTATTGAGAAAGCCGGTCAGCCCGATCACCGCCGGGTCGGCGATGAACGCCTTGGTGAGCTCGACCATCGCGTCCGCTTTCAGGCCGTCGTCCTTCAGGACGAGCTTGACGGTGTTGCCGTTGACGCCGCCCTCCTTGTTCAGCTTGTCGAAGTACAGCTGATAGCCGAAGTTGAGGTTGGTGGCGAGGCCGCGGGCCGACAGGCTGCCGGTCGAGGCGATCTGCCCGAAGACCACTTCTCCGGCGGCGCTTTCCGCGGCGAGAGCCGACCATAGCAGGAGCACGATGACCTGCACGAGCTTTTTCACGGCTTCTTCCCTTTCAGGTAATGCGCCATTACGGCACACGGCTCGCGTCGCGCGCAGGTGACTTTTGCCCGCCGCACAACTTTTGATCTACGCCGATTCTTTTTGTAGAACCTGTCGGCAGGCTGTCGCCATCGCCGCGGCGGTATGATGGATGCCGTCCGTGGCGTCATCCTGAAATGGAGGGAATATGCCCCGTCATCTCGCCCTGATCCTGGTCTCGGCGCTTTCGCTGGCCGCCTGTAGCGACGAGCCGAAACCCGCAGCGCGGCCCGCGGCCCCCAAGCCGGCCGCCGAAGCGCCGCCCGCGCCGGCGGCGCCCGCCCCCGCGCCCGTCGCCAAAGCACCCGAGGCGCCCAAACCTGAGCCGCGCGTCGATCCAGACAAGGAGCTCGCCGAGCGCGTGAAGAGGGCGCTCGAGGGCGAGGCGAAGATTCAGGCGGCGGGAATCGACGTCACCGCCGCCGATGGGGCGGTGACTTTATGGGGTACTGCGGCGACGGCGGGGGAGCGGGACCGCGCGGCGCGGGCCGCGGGCAAAGTCGACGGCGTCAAGGCCGTGCAGAACAAGATCGCTGTAGTGAAGGGCTCCTGATCGCTCGATGAACTGCGCGGTGAACTATGCGGCGAAGGGGCCCTAGTCCAGCATCCAGAACAGCACCGCGAAGCCCGCCGGCACGAACAGCAGGAACCTCGCGAGCGAGATTATGCGCCCCTTGTCGGTCTGGTCGAACTCGACGATGGTCTTGTGGTTTTTCTTCGCGCGCTCCGCGGCGCGTCCCCTGAGCTGCAGGTAATCGAACAGGAAAAGGGCGACGGCGATGCCGAGACCCACGAGCGCGCCTTTGAGTGCAGGATGCATGAGGTACCTCCCCTAGCAGGCGGTAGTCTACCAGCCCCCCTGGCCAGACCGGGAACGTATCCTGCTAAGCCGGGCAGAAGGAGACTCCATGAGCGAATCGCCTTCGCACCCGCAAGAGCCCCGGCTGGTTGTCGCTCCAAAGAGCCGGATCCTGGTCGCCGTCATGCCGTACAAGGAGGATCGGATGGTGCGAATCCTGTCCGGTCATGACGCCACATTCGTGAAGACCAGCGAGGAAGCGAGAAACCTGCTCGAAGCGGAGGAGTTCGCGCTGGTCATCCTCGGCGTCCACTTCGACGAGTCGCAGATGTTCTCGCTGCTGGGAGACATTCGCGCGCATGCGCGATACAGGAAGGTGCCCATCCTCTGCGTGCTCGGCTCGCGCGGGCGCTATCTCGGCGACTTCGGCATCGAGGGACTGGATCACGCGGTCAAGGCGATGATGGCGAACGGTCTTCTCAACCTGGAGAATATCGACGACGACGAGGCGGGCAATGCGCGCGTTCGCCGTATCATCGATTACCTGATTCTTCTCGACGGCGAGCTTCAGCAGCTCGCGCCCGGCGCCGAGCGCAACAGCGGAGGCAGCGGGCGGTTGCTCGGCGAGCCGCGCCGCAGGTCCAGCGACAGAACCGCGCACTAGTACTACACGGGCCGGCGAGGCCGGACGATCTGCGCCCCCGGCCACGCGTCGGGACTGCTGCGCGCGTAC
>CAYOVM010000324.1:0-2987 GCA_964407355.1 uncultured Enterobacteriaceae bacterium | reverse complement strand
ACAAGGTCGGCGAATGGATCGCGCGCCTTTCGGATGCGCCGCACGACGTGGTCAACAAGGCCGTCGACCTGCTGGTTTCGAACACGAAGCCCTAAGTCCGAAAAGCCCGGGCTTGTAGTTCTTACAACTACAGAAGCGCTTGATCTGGCTAGATGTTCTAATAGCGAGCGCAACTAAAACGGGGAGACGGCGCGTGTATTTGGCCGAACTGGAAGAGGCACAAGAAGCGAAGGTGTTCGTCGTAAACGGCGAGTTCCATTGGGCGAGCGGCGGCAATGGAAACGGCAAGCGCCACGGAATCCTGCAGAACCTGCCGGACACGCCCGTCAGGAAGGCCGTGAATCCGCGCCGTGTTCTGGTTGTCGAAGACAATCTCGATGGCGTGCACTCGCTCGTGCTCCTGCTGCGCGACATGGGCCATGAGGTCGATTACGCGATCAACGGCTATGCCGCCCTGGACATAGCAAGCCGCATCCGTCCGCAAGTCGTGCTGCTCGACTTGAACCTGCCGGGCTTGAGCGGGTTCGATGTCTGCCGCCGCATCAAGGCGAATCCTGCGCTGAAGGGGACTCGAGTAATCGCCCTGACCGCTTACACGCAGGACGAATATCGGCAGCGCGCAACCGCCATGGGCTGCGAAAATTACCTGGTCAAGCCTGTGGACCCGCGCGAGCTGGAAAAGCTGCTCGCCGACGCCGAGTAGCGTGCGCCGAGCGCGGAACCGTCACTCCCTGAACCGTCACTCCCATAATCCCGCGGGCATCGGCAGTCCCGCATAGTCTTTCTCCGTGAGGGGCGCATTGACCTTCACGCCGAAGCGCTCGAGCACCGAGATGATCTGGCGGGTGTGCTGGGCCGAATGCCAGGTGCAGCGCTCGAGCACGTGGTGCAGGGGCTGGCTGCCGTAGTAGACCTCGAGGTTGCCGCTGCAGGAGGGGTCCGCGAGCGAGGTCCACCAGCCGCGCAGCCGCTTCTCGACCGAAGCTCCATAGTCGCGGACGTGCGCGGCGGTCTGCACGCTCCTGGGCGGCGGCGCGTTGTAGACGGAGGTCAGGTCCTTCACGCCGTCCTGCACCGCCTGGAGGAAGGAATCCGGCACCTGGAAGATGTGGTACGCGAGGTCGCGGATGCTGCGGTCGCGCCCGGGCGTGGCGCGCTCGCCCAAGCGCTCTGGCGGCAGCTGCATCACGTAGCGCTGCGCGGATTCGAGCATATGCAGCCACCTCGGCGTCAGCTCGGCGGCGGGCAGGCGCCTGAACTCGACCTTCCGGCCGATGAACTCCGAGACGTCGGCGAGCTCCTGCGCGAAGACGTAGTCCTTGCCGCGCGCCACGACCGGCACGGTGCGCACGCCGAGCGCGAGGAGGTCCTCCATCGCTTCGGGCGTCGCGGAAACGTTGATCGACTCGTACTCGACGCCCAGGCCGGTCAGAAACTCCTTGACGCGCACGCAGCTCGAGCATCCGGGCCGCCAGTAGACTTTCAAATCTTGCATGGGATGTTTTTTCGAGAAGAGTAATTAACTGGAAGGCCCCGCGAGGTCGCGTACCGCCTTCACCAGGTCGTCCAGGTCGAAGGGCTTCTTGAAGGTCTTGACGGCGCCAAGCTCGTCGGCCACCCGCAGCACGTCATAGTCGGTGAGCGACTCGCGGCCGCTCATGGCGATGATCTTCACGGCGGGAAATTCCTTGCGCAGCGCGGAAATGGTCTCGATGCCGTCCTGGTCGGGCATGAAGATGTCCGTGACGATGACGTCGGCGGGCTGGATCCGCTGCAGCTCGATCCCCAGGCGGCCGTTGGGCAGGGCCGCGACCGAGAAGCCGGCGGCCTCGAGCCAGTGCCGGATCAGGTCACGGAAGTCCTCGTTGTCCTCGATCACCAAAACCCGCATCGACCCCCCGCATTTACCACCCGCCTGTCAGGATTTTCCCGGCGGCCGGCGTCTGTAGTAGACCAACTACAAGACGTCGGCTTTCTGCGACTCGTGTGTCCGGCGTGAGGCCGGTATCCTCCCACGACTCACCGTCGTCTTCATAGCAGTAAACCGCAAGGGAAAGAAACCGCATGAATACCGCCGCCAAAGTCGAAGAGTCCGCCGCCCTTTCCCAGACCGAGGAGATGACACAGATACTTAACGCGCTTACCGCGTTACGCCGTGGCGAGGCCGGCGCGCGCCTGCCTTACAACGGCGGCGGCGCCTTCGGCAAGGTCGCCGAGGTCTTCAACGACCTTGTCGAGCAGAACGCGACGATGGCCGAGGAATTCGGCCGGCTCTCCCAGGTGGTAGGCAAGGAAGGCAAGCTGAAGAAGCGCGCGGCGCTGCCGAACGCCCGCGGCTTCTGGGCGGCGTCGGTCGACTCGATCAACTCGCTCATCGACGACCTCGTGCACCCGACCAGCGAGGTCGGGCGCGTGATCGGCGCGGTGGCGCAGGGCGACCTCTCCAAGTCGATGGCGCTCGAGATGGACGGCCGGCCGCTCGAGGGCGAATTCCTGCGCACCGCCAAGACGATCAACAAGATGGTGGAGCAGCTCGGCAACTTCTCGGCCGAGGTGACGCGCGTCGCGCGCGAGGTGGGCACCGAGGGCAAGCTCGGCGGCCAGGCGAAGGTGAAAGGCGTGGCGGGCACCTGGAAGGACCTCACCGACTCGGTGAACTCCATGGCGAACAACCTCACCGACCAGGTGCGCAACATCGCCGACGTGACCACCGCGGTGGCGAAGGGCGACCTCTCGAAGAAGATCGAGGTGGACGTCAAGGGCGAGTTCCTCACGGTCAAATCAACCATCAACACGATGGTGGACCAGCTGCGCTCCTTCGCTTCCGAGGTGACGCGTGTGGCTCGCGAGGTCGGCTCGGAGGGAATCCTCGGCGGCCAGGCGCGGGTGGAAGGCGTGTCCGGCACCTGGAAGGACCTGACCGATTCCGTGAACTCGATGGCCGGCAACCTCACGTCCCAGGTGCGCAACATCGCCGACGTGACCAA
>CAYOVM010000323.1:0-2989 GCA_964407355.1 uncultured Enterobacteriaceae bacterium | reverse complement strand
GGAGATCGCCGCGCACTGGAAGCTCGAGCGCCGCTTCGAGCCGCGCATGGAGCGGCCGGATGCCGAAGCGAAGCTCGCGCGCTGGCGCGAGGCGGTCGGCCGTTCGAGGAGCTGGGCGGTCGCTTGAACTACAGGCGAGGAAGCTACCGATTGATCTCTAGGAGTTCCTCGCACCATGCGAGCGAACGCTTTTGCGTCCTATCGAGATCCGCGGCGGTCCGCAATTTAGCGTAAGCGAAAAGGAAAAGGAGCTGTCCTTTTGGTACGACATTACAGGCGACGCTTACCATCGTCTGATCGGAGGAAGAGGTTCCGGCCTGCGCGATCCGGACTCGCGAGAGAGCGCTGAACGTGATCATGGATGGCGACTCGCCGATGATGCCTAGCTGAACGGCGTCGCCGACCGCGATATCCAGAGCTCCGGGAGCCAGCAGGTTCTCCTTTTGCAGCCTGCTGACGATCTGTGGGAAGCGCTGCTCGGAGATCTGAACGAGATCATTCTGCTGCGCCCGAATTCGCTGACGTACCTGGGCGAACTCTTCCGCGCTAAGCGTCCGGCCTTCCAGTTTCCGTGACACCTGGATCAGAATGTAACTATCGAAGTTGGGAGGCGTGCCCGTCCCGAAAGCTCTCAGGTCCGCCGAGGGGACGATAACCGCCAGCAGTCGGTTCCTTTCCGGCGTGAGCATGGTTGCGATTTGCAGCAACTCGGCCTGCTGCTGCGGCACCACCGAATAACCTTGTGGAATCGGTATGGCGATGGTGGCGTAGCCGACCGCGACGGCAACGCGCCGCGGGTCGGCCTGAGCAGAAGCGAGGACGCAATAGGCAGCAAAGCACGCAGCGGCGACGAGTCTCACGGAACGCCGATCATCCAGATACCCCCCTCTCCATAGAGCGGCGGCTCATATTCTGTTCCCCATTCGAAGGCCCGTCCAGGCGGCTATGGCCATGCAATTTGTCCAAACGCACGTTTTATTTCTGTATTAAAGCCATGCGCTGCCTCCAGCGCCGGCACGCGGCCGCGTTGACGAAGATTTTCCGCAAGCGGAAGATAGGCGGGATAAAAAGCGGCGCGCATCTCGCGCCTAGTGATGGGGGCTTGAGATGGATAAATGGGCTGCGGTAGTTACCGATCCATTAGGACTCGCAGGGTTCGCGCTTTTTCTAATCTTTGTCGTTCTATCTAAAGCGAATCGCAAAAAATCCGGTACATGGCTCGCGCCTGTTTTCATAGTCGCCGCTCTGGTTAGTCTTGTAGGCGGGCTATGGGTTGGGTACTCGCGGCAAAACGAAACGCTAATCGCACAACCGGGTTCGCCGGCGCCCCGGTCGCCCCTGCAGGGCGGAACCGCTCCTGTGATTCAGAAAACAACGGGCGATAAGAGTCCGGTGTTTATGGGGGTCACGGGAAACGTAACCGTCACCATCATAGATTCGGAGAAAAAAGCGCCATCTGAGAATGAGAGAGAAGCGAAGTGAAAGCGGCGATCGCACTTATGTTGTTCATGGCATGCACCGCATCCGAGGCGCAGGAGGTGATCCAGATGACCTCCGGATGGTGCAGCCCCACGATCGCGAATGTGGTCGGCAACGTGAGCATCAAGTGCGTCGGCATCTCACCCGCCGTGCACAGGCAGCTGAATGAAGACCTGCAACGCGTTCAGGCAAAACACAAGCTCCAGGTGCAAGAGCTGATTGCGAAGGCGGAAATGTGGGTCGCCCGCTACAAGCAATTGAAGCAGCACGTGGACGAGCAGCCCGCTAGCTCGACCGCCGTGGAAGAGGTCAATCAACTGATTCGCGCCGGAAACTTGCGACAGGCCGCCGAGCGCTTGGACCGGGGAATTTCAAAGGAGAACGAGCAGCACGCACTATTCGCCCGGCTGCACTACCTGCGCGGAAGCCTTTTCGCCCTCGCGTTCGATTACGACAAAGCGGCGGAGCATCTACAGCGCGCATACCAATATCAATCCGACAACGCCGATTTCGCGCGTGCATACGCAAACCTGCTGCTCGAGCAAAACCGCGTGGGCGATGCGGACCGCGTGGTAGGCGCGACCCTTCCAAAGCTCCGCGTCCGCGCAAACGACGGCTCCCCTCGCGACGTTTTTGCGTTGGTTTCGATACTCGATACCGAAAGCCGGATTGCGGCCCAAAACAGTGAGGCGGATCGTCTCGCTCGCATCGCAGATGAAGCCATGGTGACCCTCGCAAAGGTCGCCAAGCTGCATAACTTCACCGAGACGTACGGCGACGCCGTCGGCGCGCTCATGTTCGTCCTCGGGAGCAGCAACCTCTACGCAGGTAATTTAGAGAAGGCGGAAAGGCTGCTCGAATTGACTTACATCTTTTATTTCGCCTCATGCATGACGGACGAAAACAAATGCGTCGTAGCCGCGGGCGCAATGTCACTCGCCGCATACGCCAACACGAAGCAGAAAAACCATTCGAAGGCGCTCGAGCGCCTGCAAAAAGCACGACAAGTGTATGAAATGGCGGGCGACCGGCATCCAGCGCTCCGAGGATCGATTGCGCTTTCTTCGGCGCTATCGCACATCGCGCTCGGCGAACTCGACCAGGCAGTCAAGGAATTGCAGGCTTCATTGACGTCATGGCGGGAAGGGCAACCCCTAAGCCATCGACACCGCGCCGTGCTGGTGCAAGCAAACAACGAGCTTGGTGAGATTGCAAAGAGCAGGGGCCAATTTGGCGAGGCTGAGTCATACTATAAAAAAGCCATCGCCATTGCCGAGGGTGGGACGAGGTAAAGAGCCCGAGTCCGCGTGACATAATTCCCGGGTTGCGGGGGAGAAGGCCATGGCGCAAAAGCGGTCAGCGAGCATCGCGCTCAAGCGTGGGCAGTACAAGTCGGTCCAGGGCGAGCACTACGGAACGCCGAAAGAGGTTTACGGCTTTCGCACCCGGCGCGTACCGGCGGCGCGCTCGCCCGCGCAGGCGGCACGCGCGTTTCTTTCCGCGAACGCCG
>CAYOVM010000322.1:0-2990 GCA_964407355.1 uncultured Enterobacteriaceae bacterium | reverse complement strand
TACGTATGCGCAAGACCATCAACCTGTATTGCCCGCGCTGCGCCGACCGCGTCGATCGCCAAGCGTACGAAGTAGGCTTTGTCGAGCCGATCGTCTGCAAGTCGTGCTCCGCTACGACCAAGGCGGGGCAGCTGCTTACCGACGAAGGCAAGACGCTGCTCGACTATTTCGCGCTGCAGTCGGTGGAAGCCGCGAAAAAGGTCCGGCCAGGGGGGGAACCAAAGGGTTAGAGGCCCTGCCCTGCTAGTACGTGCCTCGAAAGGCGTCGTGCCCGGCGACGTACGTCATGTTGGTAATCCCGGGATTGCGGTTGACGAGCGGCCGCGCGAAGAGCGGGTGCTTCAGGCTGCGCACCTCGTGCTCGATCTGGAAGAGCTTCCTCTCGTCCTTGGGATCGACGATCCATTGAAATCGCCACTCGTGCTGGTCGGTCTCCATGCTGATGAGATCGCGCGCCTTCAGCCATTTGTACGGCGAGGAGAAGTCGGCGATGTAGACCTGGATGTGGTGGTTGTCGTACTCCGGAAGCGGGTTTTTGGTTTCCGTAAACATCAACCTTTGATCTTTTCCGATCGCGATGGTGGCCCGTCCTCCTTCGGCCCGCGCCGGGGCCTTCATGATCCCGGCGTAAAACCGGGCGATGCCTTCGGCGGTGCCCGGCGGCACGTCGAAGTCGACGTAGACCAGGCCGAGCTCGGTACGGCCGAACTCGGGCGAGGGCGCGTGGCAGCGCACGCGCGTGCCGAAGGGGTCGGTGGCCTCGACGCAATCGGATTTCACCTTGAAGGAGAACTTGCTTGGAACATCGGGCATGACGCGCTGGATCTCCTTGCCTGCGTATTCCAGCCGTTTCTTCAGCAGCCCGAGATCCGGCACGACGAAGCCGGCGGTGCCGCGCAGCACCTCGGCCTTCGGATGAGGCCCCCGGCTCGGCATGTGCACCTGCGTGCGGCCGAAGTTGGCCCACATGTTGTCGAGGCCCGGAAAGAGGTACGGGTCGCGCGTGCCGCCCAGGCCGACGATGTAGAAGAGGGTCGCCAGGCGCTGGTCGCTGACCATGCAGTTGTAGTGCTCGAGGAGCACGATGTTGCCGACGTCCTGCGTCGTGCGGTCATACCGCTTCATCTCGGGGGCGTTCATCGCGCTAGTTTATTCCCGCCGCCCGCGGTTTGGCCCCATACCCGCCTTGCGAAATCCGGGTAGTCGGCCGCCATGATCCGCGCGACCGGGCCGCGCAGGCGAGCGAGGTCCTCGGCCGGCGGCGCCGGGGTGCTTTCCACTGAAGAATCGAAATCGAAATCGAAGCCGGTGTCGGCCCGGATCTCCTCGACGCCCGAGCTGAAATGAAAGCTTTCCAGCCGGAAGCGGCGCCGCTGCGGCTGCCATGAGAAGAGCGCTTTGCCGGTAAGCAGCGCCGCCGGGCCGCCGCGGCGCTCGACGCCGGGGGGGCTCCAGCCGGGGGCGGAGATGAAGTCGACCTTCGGCACCAGGACGCGCTTCGAGTGCTCCTCGCGGAACAGGATCGTTTTCCTGGAAGAAAAATACATGAAGGCCGAGCCGAAGGAGCCCGGAAAGCGCCGCCCTTCCGCCTTCACGAGGTTGATGTTCGCTTCGCCGTCGATCTGCGCGCCGCCGAGGAAGAAGACATCGATGCGTCCCTGCCCCGCGAGGTCGAAGAGCTCGCGCGAGCCTTCCGTGAAGGGGTTGCCCTGCCTCTTTTGAAGCAGGGAGATCCTCAATCCGGGGTTCCTGGTCTTCAAAAGGAAGCTTCCCGCCGCGGGAATCGGCGAGGCCGCGCCGACGGCGACGTGGCGCGCGCCGCCGATCAGGCGCGCGATCGTGCAGGCGAGCAGCTCCTCGCGCGAGAAATCCACCCCGCGACGCCCGCTACTTGATGCCGAGCAGCTTCGCGGCGGTGTCGCCGAGCATCGCCGAGCGCTCGGCGTCGCTCAGGCCGGGCGTATTGAGGATGTGATCGACCGAGGTGCGGGTCCACGGGAACGGATAATCCGTGCCCATCATGATCTGGCTCGAGCCGGTCTCGGCGACGAGGTGGCGCAGCGCCTCGGGCGTGAAGACGAGCGAATCGAAATAGAGCTGCTTCAGGTACTCGCTCGGCTTCTTCTTGATCGGCTTCGGACAGCGCTCGGGCGCGGTCACGCAGCCTGCGTCGGAGCGCGCCACGTACGAGGGCAGGTAGCCGCCGCCGTGCGCGGAGCAGATCTTGAGGCCCGGGAAGCGGTCCAGCGTGCCCTCGAAGATGAGGTGCGAGAGCGCGATCGTGGTCTCCAGCGGGTTGCCGATGACGTTTATGAGGCCGCCGCTGCCGCTCAGCCGGGCGCGCATGTCCGGCCCGAAGACATCCTGCTGCGGGTGAATGAACACCAGCACGCCGAGCTCCTCGACCTTCGCCCAGAACGGGTGGAACTTCGGATCGGCGAGCTCCAGGCCGTTGACGCTGCCGCCGAGCGACGCGCCGCGCAGGCCGAGCTTTTTCACCGCGTACACGAGCTGCTCGACGGCGAGCTCCGGGTGCTGCAGGGCGACGGTGGCGAAGGCGACGAATCGGTCCGGCTGCGCCGCGCAGACCTCCGCCAGCTTGTCGTTCTGCATCTTGATGAGCTGGCGCGCGACTTCGTAATCGGCCTTGTACCAGAAGGCATTGACGCTCAGCGCCTCCACGTCGATACCCTGCTCGTCCATCGCGCGGAGGCGCTCGCGCGCATCCGAGATGAGCTGCGTCTGCGGATTCACTTTGAGGCCCATCAGCGCCATCGCCTCGGGAAACGCGCAATGCGCGTGCACGTCGACGGTCTTCACGCGCCGGCCGTTCACCACGACCTCGCGCCGCCGCGTCTGCGCCGCGGCGGGCCCCGCGCCCATCAGGCCGCAGCCGACGAAGGCGACGCCGGCCATCGCGCCGGCGGCGTTCTGCAAGAATTCCCTGCGGTTGCCCATCGCTCCCTCCCTGGTCGGGAGGAAGTCTACTT
>CAYOVM010000321.1:0-3002 GCA_964407355.1 uncultured Enterobacteriaceae bacterium | reverse complement strand
TTCCCATCGTCGCTTTGACCGCCAACGCCATGGCGCAGGACCGCGAGGAATGCCTTAACGCCGGCATGAACGACCATCTGAGCAAGCCATTCAGCATGCAGACCCTGCAGGACATGCTGAATCGCTGGATGCCCGAGGAGGCATCCGCCCAATCGGGCGCGGAGCTCCGAGCGGGAGCTCCCCAGGAAGCAAGCCCGAGCCGGTGACGCTCGGGCGGGGCCGCGCGGCTCACGTCCGTCGAGCATTGCGACTGAATGCCCCCAGGACTAACATGCGCGTGTAGGGGAGACCCAGGGGAATCCAGCGATGGCGGTGCCAGAGGCGGCACTCAGCTGCTTGTTGACGATAACGGCCCCGGCCGATGCGCCCATGCCTGGATGGGGGCTCAAAGGCGAGGTGGAGGGCATAAGAATCTACAACAAGCTCCGCGCCGGCTCCTCGTCAGTAGAGATCCTGGCGATCGGCATGATCGAGGCGCCCCCCAAGATCGTGTGGGCGGTACTGCGTGACTACCCGGGCTACAAGGGCGAAAACGCCATGCCCTACACGAAAGAGGCCGTGGTTCTCGATCGGGAAACCGGCGGCAAGGTAACTTACTTCTATTCGATCGTCGGGCTGCCGCCCTTTCTCTACGACTACAACATCAAGATAGTCGATGAATCGAGGTGGGACGGCGGCCGGGGCTATTTGAAGAGCAGCTGGACGCTTTGGGATGGGCCTCGCGCCCGTCCCGCGCCGTGGTACACCACCCGGCTTCGCGTAAACGACGGCTATTGGCGACTGGATCCGGCGGAAGGGGAGACACGGACCTGCGCCACCTATTGGCTATTCACCGTCCCGGCGGGCATTTTTCCCGACGCGATGGCGAATTGGGCAAATACCGAGGCGGCCCCGAAGCTTTTTCGGAAGATTCGCGACAAGGCGAAGCTTCCGCAATACACCAAAGCCCATTGACGTTCCAGGGAGGCCCGAATGCGAATCGAAAATAAGCCACCGGCGGCAGCGCTCGAGCACTCCGCGCCGTCCCTGCTGGCCCTCTTCGGCCTGACGCTGCCCATTCTGCTTGCCGGCGTATTCCTCGTATCGCACAGCAAGCTCCTGCATGTTTTCACGATCGCGGAATGGTTTGATCCGCTGTTCTTTCAATACAACGTGCTGCTATGGATGACGTTCGTGCTCCTCATACCCTGCATCACATACTTCTATGTCCGGAATATGCGCGAGGAAAGGGAAGGGCGCCTGAAATCCGAGCTTCGACCGGAAACCTGGCAGCAGTTGGAGGGCTACATAAAATCGGTGATCCGACGTCAATTCGGCATGCCGAACTACATAGGAAGCACCGCCACGTTGATGGTGGTGGTCGCGATGGGTCTCGCCATCCTTTTCCTTCTGAAGCCGATCATCACCGGCTCCCACGGCCTGAACTACAGCTTGGGCGCGAACCTGTTCCTGATGGGCACCGACATGGCCCTGGACCCGATGGGGGCGGATTCCAGAAAGTATTTCGACCGAGTCGTCGTCAGCCTTACCGCGTTTCAATTCGGCTTTCTTGGAGCCTACGTTTATTTCATCAGGCACCTCGTGAGAAGCTACTTCACCATGGACCTGACGCCGAACACCTTCGTCGCGATGAGCGTTCGAATGGTCACCGCCGGCTTGGTGGCGCTGGTTCTTTCTTTTTCATTGCCCGCCCTCGATGCCCCCAATGCACAGTGGTACCGTGCGCTGCTTCCGATAGTGAGCTTCGGAATCGGTTTTTTTCCCGACTGGGGACTGCTCGCGATCGAAAAAGCCACCAGGCGCGTCCTGCACCTTCCCCGGACCGCGGCCTCCTCGTTGACGCCGCTCTCCGAGCTTTCGGGAATGAGCTATGAACACGAAGCGCGATTGAACCGGCAGGGTTACGACAGCGTGGAGAACGTCGCGGATGCAAACCTGGTGGAAATGGCCCTGCGCACGGGTTTCAGCTATGCGCAGCTCAGAACATGGGTGGGCGAAGCGTGGCTGCGGGCACGATTCGGGAGGGAGGACTTCCCGAAGCTGGTCCAGCTCACCGGAATCCGGACCGCCGACCAGTTCAAAGCGGTTTTTGCCGACGCGAAAAATGAGACCGCCACGGCGGTGTTGGCCGATGCAGGGGCTGCGGCCATGAAAACCAAGCTCCAGTCCGTCGCCCGGCTGGTCCGGGACTGGAATCCGGAAGGACGTGCCATTGCATCGGCCACTGCGGCCGAAGCCGCCGGCTGAAGTCCCTTCATCCGCTTTTCGACCCGTGATCAATGCCGGCACCCTGGTCAACCGAGGCAATCGGCTGGCCGCAGTCGTGATCGGCGCGCTGACCTTCTGCATTGTCTACTGGGGAGCGGCCGCCGCCGCATGGCGCTCGCCGATCGTCCTCGTCCCGACCTTGTTCGACCGGCAAATCCCCTTCGTGCCAGTCGCCATATGGATATATTTGTCCGCGATGCCGCTGTTCTTGTTGATCGTCTGGGTTCCCGACGACCAGAGCAGAAGCCGCGCATTCATCTCGATGGCGATCGCGCTCGCGGTAGCGGGCGTGGTATTCCTGCTGTTTCCGGCGGGTATTCCCCGGCAGTCGCCGGATCCATCAGGATTGACCGGGGCGGCCTGGAAGCTCCTCTATGCCGTGGATACCGCAGGAAATGCCTTGCCCTCCTTGCACGCGGCTCTGGCAGCAATCGCCGGCTCGGTGCTCTGGCGCGAAGGCCGGGCCTGGCGCGTGATCGGCTCTGTCTGGCTCGTCGCGATTCTCGCCGCCGCGCTGGCAACCAAGCAACATTTTGTCGTCGATCTTGTGGCCGGCCTGTGTCTAGGCATCACGGCGCTGCTTATCGCAGGCAGAGTGGTAAAAACGCAAGCGGGTGAAGAACGGAACCGCGTGATGCGCGGGGAGGCCTAGCGCCTCATCGCGAGCCGGATGCGGTTCCGGCCGAAGAGATAAGCGTAGTCGCGGGTCGCCGCGAGCTCCTTGGTGAGAAGCA
>CAYOVM010000320.1:0-3024 GCA_964407355.1 uncultured Enterobacteriaceae bacterium | reverse complement strand
GGGGCCTGGACGAGGACGTGGTCGGCGTAGAAGCGGGCGGTGGCGATTTTTGCTTCGTAGAACGGGTTGTCGGAGGCTTTGGCGGTCAGCTTCCGCTCGCTGATCAGCGCGGCGCGGGCCATTTGCCAGCCGCCGGCGACGATGCCCATCAGCTTGAGGAAGGGGACGGCGCCGGCGAAGACGCCCTGGACGTCCTTGCCGGCGTTCGTCACGATGAAGTCGATGCAGTCGGAAACGGCATTCGCGCCGGCGGCGAGCGTGCCGCGGAGCGCCTGGATGTCCTGGTTCTTCGATTTTGCCAGCTCGGCGTCGAGGCGCTTCAGCTCGGCGACGAAGGCTTTCGCGGTGGCGCCGCCTTCGCGGGCGATCTTGCGGCCGACGAGGTCCATGGCCTGGATGCCCGTGGTGCCTTCGTAGATGGTGGTGATGCGCGCATCGCGCAGGTGCTGCGCGGCGCCGGTTTCCTCGATGAATCCCATGCCGCCATGGACCTGGACGCCGAGCGACGCGACCTCGATGCCGGTCTCGGTACTCCAGCCTTTCACCACCGGAATCATCAGGTCGACGAAGGCCTGGTGCTTTTGCCTTTCCTCTTTGCCGGGGGCTTTCTTCGAGAAATCCAGGGCCGCCGCGACGACATAGGCGAGCGCGCGCATCGCCTCGGTCTGCGACTTCATCAGCATCAGCATGCGGCGCACGTCGGGATGGCGGATGATCGGCACCGTCTTGCCGCCCTCGACCAGATCCCTGCCCTGCAGCCGATCCCTGGCGTACGCGAGCGCCCGCTGGTAGGCGCGCTCGGCGATCGCCACGCCCTCGAGCCCGACGCTGAAGCGCGCCGCGTTCATCATGATGAACATGTACGCGAGGCCCTTGTTCTCCTCGCCGACGAGATAGCCCTCCGCGTTCTCGAAAACCATCACCGCGGTCGGGCTGGCGTGGATGCCGAGCTTGTGCTCGATCGAGGCGCACCTGGCGCTGTTGCGCTTGCCGAGCGTGCCGTCCGGGTTCACGAGGAACTTGGGCACGATGAAAAGCGAGATGCCCTTCACTCCCTCGGGCGCATCGGGCGTGCGCGCGAGCACGAGGTGGACGATGTTCTCCGCCAGGTCGTGCTCGCCGTAGGTGATGAAGATCTTCTGGCCGGAAATGAGGTAGCGATCACCGTTCCTCACGGCACGGGTACGAACAAGGGCAAGGTCGGAACCGGCTTGGGGCTCGGTAAGATTCATTGTCCCGGTCCACGACCCTTCGATCATCTTGCCCAGGAAGGCCTTCTTGAGCGCCTCCGATCCGCAAAGCTCCAGGGCGTGGATCGCCCCCTGGGTAAGCAGCGGGCAGAGCGAGAACGACATATTGGCGGCGGTGAGCATTTCCTCGACCGCGGTGGCGACGAGCTTCGGCAGGCCCTGGCCGCCCCACTCCGGTCCGAACGGCAGCGCGCCCCAGCCGCCTTCGACGTATTGCTTGTAGGCCTGCTTGAACCCCTTCGGCGTCGCGACCGCGCCGTCCTTCCAGACGGAGCCTTCCTGGTCGCCTGAATAATTAATAGGATCAAGAACTTCTGACGCAAACTTCCCAGCTTCCTCGAGGATTGCGTCGACCGTATCCGGCGTCGCCTCTTCGTTGCCCGGCAGCTTCGCGACCTCGCTCAGGCCGGCAAGCTCCTGGAGCACGAACCTCATGTCCTTCAGAGGGGCCGTATACGTGCTCATGCTCAGCTCGCCTTCAGCTCCTCCACCAGAGCCGGGACGATCTGGAAGAGATCGCCCACCAGGCCGTAATCCGCGATCTGGAAAATCGGCGCTTCCTCGTCCTTGTTGATGGCCACGATGACGCGGCTGTCCTTCATGCCCGCGAGGTGCTGGATCGCCCCCGAGATGCCGACCGCGACATAAAGGTCCGGCGCGACGATCTTGCCGGTCTGGCCCACCTGCCAGTCGTTCGGCACGAAGCCGGCGTCGACCGCCGCGCGGGAGGCGCCCAGGGCGGCGCCCAGCTTGTCCGCGAGCGGCTCGAGCACCTTGGTGAAATTCTCGCCCGAGGCCATGCCGCGGCCGCCCGAGACGATGATCTTCGCCGAGGTGAGCTCGGGCCGCTCGGATTTGGAGACTTCACGGCTTACGAAGGATGAGAGTCCCGTATCCGCCGGCGCTTCGAGCTTTTCGATAGGAGCGCTATTTCCAAGACCCACGGCGTCGAAACCGGTCGTGCGAACCGTGATCACCTTGATCGGATCCTTCGACTTGACGGTGGCGAGCGCGTTGCCGGCGTAGATGGGGCGCACGAAGGTGTCGGGCGACTCGACCGCGACGATGTCGGAGATCTGCTGCACGTCGAGCAGCGCGGCGACGCGCGGCATGATGTTCTTTCCGTTCGAGGTCGAGGGCGCGAGGATATGGGTATAGCCCTTCGCGATCGAAAGCACCACCGCGGTCACGTTTTCCGCGAGAAAGTCGGCGAGGTGCGGCGCATCGGCGTGCAGCACCTTCTTGATCCCCGCGATCTGCGTGGCGCCCTTCGCCGCCTCCCCCGCCTGGTGGCCCGCGACGAGGACCGCGATGTCGCCGCCGATCTTCTGCGCCGCCGCGACGGCGTTCAGCGTGGCCTTCCTGACCGACTTATTGTCGTGCTCGGCGAGAACGAGAATAGCCATCAGAGCACCTTCGCTTCGTTGCGCAGCTTCTCCAGCAGCGCCTTGGCATCGGCGACCTTGATGCCGGCCTTGCGCTTCGGGGGCTCGACGACCTTCAGCGTCGCGAGCCTCGGCGAAACGTCGACGCCGAGCGCGTCGGGCTTCAGCGTCTCCAGCGTCTTCTTCTTCGCCTTCATGATGTTCGGCAGGGTCACGTAGCGCGGCTCGTTCAGGCGCAGGTCCGTCGTCACGATCGCGGGGAGCTTGATCGCGATGGTCTCGAGGCCGCCGTCGACCTCCCGCGTGACCCGCGCCTTATCGCCCTCGATCGTCAATTTCGACGCGAACGTCGCCTGAGGCCAGCCCAGCAGCGCGGCCAGCATTTGGCC
>CAYOVM010000319.1:0-3028 GCA_964407355.1 uncultured Enterobacteriaceae bacterium | reverse complement strand
GGTGGCGGTCGGCGAGGTCGACGGACTCGTCGTCGAGCCGGCCGAGGACGAAGGCGAGGACGCCGCGCTCGCCGCCGAAGTCCTTGGCGTACCAGTGCAGCAGCTTCGGCGCCACCACGCGCGCGCCGTCGCGCTCGACGCGGGAGGTGCGCTGGATGTAGTCGGCGGCGGCCTGCTCGAGCTGGACGTCGAGCTTGCCGCCTTCGAAGGCCCGCAGGGCGGGCGAGGAGCGCGCGGCGGTGTGCAGCGCGAGGTGCATGCGCTCGTCGAAGGCGATGGGCATGTACGAGAGGCGCGGATCGGCGCGGCTCATGGGTGCGCGCAGGTTGCCGTGCTTCGGCAGGTTGCCCCGCAGGAGCCCGTGGTAGATGTCGTCGAGGGAGAACGCGTGGCCGGCGACCTTCAGCCGCGGCCGCGAGAAGAACGCCTCGCGCTCGCGCTCGCTGCCCAGCAGCGCGAGCTCGGCGCAATCGCGCAGCACCCCGGCGTTGAAGACGTTGATCCAGAACGCGGTCTGCGCGCCGAAGCGCACCCGCTTCGGGTCGAAGGAATCCAGCCCGGCGAGGCAGGCGGCGACGCGGCCGTGCTCACGCGAGGCGGTGAACGCCGTGTAGTCGCACGCCGTCCCGCCGGCATCGAAATGCGCGCTTCGGACGGCTTCCAGAGCTTCCGCGAGCTGCTGCTCCATCGTCATTACAATACCGCACGGGAGGCCGTGTGCAGCGTGAGGAAAATCAATTCGGCGCCTACGATTACGTCATCGTAGGCGCCGGCAGCGCGGGCTGCCTGCTCGCCAATCGCCTCTCGCGCGATCCCGAGGCGCGCGTCCTGCTGCTCGAAGCGGGCGGCAAGGACGATTACTTCTGGATCGGCGTGCCGGTCGGCTACCTCTACACCATCGCGAACCCGCGGACCGACTGGTGCTACAAGACCGAGCCCGACGAGCACCTCGCGGGACGCTCGATCCACTACGCGCGCGGCCGCGTGCTCGGCGGCTGCTCGTCGATCAACGCGATGATCCACATGCGCGGGCAGAAGGAGGACTGGGACCACTGGGCCTCGCTCGGCAACCGCGGCTGGTCCTGGGAGGACGTCCTGCCGATCTTCCGGTCCCTCGAGGACTACGAGCACGGGGCTTCGGAGGGCTACGGCGCGGGCGGCGAAGTGAGGGTCGAGAACCCGCGCGTTCGCTGGGACATCATCGATGCGTGGCGCGCGGCCGCCGCCGAATGCGGCATCCCGCCGGTCAAGGCGTTCAACGGCGGCGACAACTTCGGCTGCGCCTACTTCCAGATGAACCAGAAACGCGGCCGGCGCTGGAGCGCGACCAATGCTTTTCTAAGGCCGGCGCTTCATCGCCGAAACTTGACGGTTTTGACTGGCGCCTCTGTTCTCAAATTGAATTTCAATGGGAGAGACTGCGTCGGCCTCGAGTTCGCTTTTGAGAATAAAAAGTTCCAGGTCAGGACGAAAAATGAAACCATTCTTGCCGCGGGAGCGATCGGCTCGCCCCAGCTCCTGCAGCTCTCGGGGATCGGACCGAGGGGGCTGCTCGAAAAGCACCAGATAGGCGTTGTTCAGGACCTCCCCGGCGTGGGCGAGAACCTGCACGACCACCTGCAGATCCGCATGCAGTACAAGCTGAAGAACGCGCGCACGCTGAACGGCCTCGCCAACAGTTTCTGGGGCAAGGCGGCGATGGCGCTGGAGTACTTCGCGTTCCGCACGGGCCCGCTCACCATGCCGCCGTCGCAGGCGGGCGCGTTCGCGAGGAGCGATCCGTCGCAGCCGACGCCGAACATCGAATGGCACGTGCAGCCGCTCTCGCTCGACAAGTTCGGCGACCCGCTGCACAGCTTTCCGGCCATCACGCCCAGCGTCTGCAACCTCAGGCCGACTTCGCGCGGCTCGGTGCGCATCAAGTCCGCCGTGCCCGCGGATCACCCGGAGATAAAGCTGAACTACCTGCAAACCGGCGAAGACCGCAAAGTCGCGGTGGACGGGATGCGCTTCACCCGCCGCATCATGGCGGCGAAGGCGCTCGCCCGATACGAGCCGGAAGAGTACCGGCCCGGCGTCGCGGTCGAAAAAGACAGGGACCTCGAAAAAGCCGCCGGGGAGCTCGGAACGACCATTTTCCATCCGGTCGGGACCTGCAGGATGGGCGACGACGCGATGGCGGTGGTGGACGACGAGCTGCGCGTGCGCGGCGTGCGGCGATTGCGTGTCATCGACGCCTCGGTAATGCCTAGAATAACCTCGGGAAACACCAATGCGCCGACTTACGTTATCGCCGAAAAAGGCGCCCGGGCGATCTTGAAACTTCAACGCGCGGCCCCTATCTAAGCGCGATAAAGGAGAACAAATCCATGAAACGTGTGTTCCTGCTCATCGCCACCAACCTCGCCGTAATGGTGGTGCTGTCGGTCATCGTCAGCGTGCTCGGCTTCGATCGCTGGCTGACGGCGAACGGCATCGACTATTTCCAGCTGCTCGTGTTCTCGGCCATCTTCGGCTTCGGCGGCGCGTTCATCTCCCTGCTGATGTCCAAGACCATGGCGAAGTGGTCGGTCGGCGCCCAGACGATCGACGGCTCCGAAGGCTCCACGCAGTACTGGCTGGTGCAGACCGTGCACAACCTCGCGGCCAAGGCGGGCATCGGCAAGCCCGAGGTCGCGATCTACGACGGCCCCGCCAACGCCTTCGCGACCGGCGCGTTCAGGGATTCTTCCCTGGTCGCGGTCTCCACGGGCCTGGTGGAATCGATGAGCAAGGAGGAAGTGGAAGCGGTGCTCGGGCACGAGGTGACCCACGTCGCCAACGGCGACATGGTGACCCTGACCCTCATCCAGGGCGTGCTCAACACCTTCGTGTTCTTCCTGTCCCGCGTCGTCGGCTTCATCGTCGACAAGGCGGTGTTCCGCACCGAGCGCGGCGTCGGTCCGGGGTTCTACATCACGATGATCGTCAGCCAGATCGTGTTCGGCATCCTCGCCTCGCTCATCGTCGCCTGGTTCTCGCGCCTGCG
>CAYOVM010000318.1:0-3032 GCA_964407355.1 uncultured Enterobacteriaceae bacterium | reverse complement strand
GAATCCGACAAGGCGACGATGGAGATCCCCTCGCCTGAAGCCGGCGTGGTGAAGGAGATCAAGATCAAGATGGGCGACAAGGTCTCCCAGGGCACGACGATCCTGCTGCTGGATTCGGCCGAGAAAGGCAAGACGGAAGTAAAAGCGAAGCCGGAAGAAAAACCGCAAAAACCTCAGCAGACCGCGAAAGCCGAATCCCTCACGGTCCCCGTGCCGGACATCGGCGACTTCAAGGAAGTCGAGGTCATCGAGGTGCTGGTGAAGCCGGGCGATGCGGTGGCCAAGGAGCAGTCGCTGATCACGCTCGAATCGGACAAAGCGACGATGGAGATCCCGGCGCCCGCCGGCGGCGTGGTGCGCGAGGTCAAAGTAAAGGTCGGCGACAAGGTGGCGAAGGGCTCGCCGATCCTGGTGATGGAGTCCCGCGAGGCGCAGCCGCAGCCGCCCGCCAGGGCGGAAAAGCGCGACGCGGCGGAAACTCCGAGAGCCGCCGCCGCTCCGGCGCCCGCGGTGTCCACCGCGCCCACGGCGCGGCCGGTGCCGCGCGAGCCGCGCGACGAGACCGTCGCCAAAGCGCACGCCTCGCCTTCGGTGCGCAAGTTCGCGCGCGAGCTCGGCGTCGACCTTTCGCGCGTCCAACCGAGCGGCCCCAAAGGGCGCATCCTGCACACGGACGTTCAGGCGTTCGTGAAGGTTGCTCTTTCCTCCAAAACCCAAACGACTGTCGCGGCGAAAGGCGGCGCGGGGTTGCCGTTCAACCTTCCGCCCTGGCCCGAGGTCGACTTCGCGAAGTTCGGGCCGATCGAGTCGAAGCCTCTGTCGCGCATCCAGAAGCTCTCCGGGCCTTACCTGCACCGCAACTGGATCTCGATCCCGCACGTCACGCAGTTCGACGAGGCCGACATCACCGACCTCGAGGCCTTCCGCAAGGCGCAGACCGTCGAGACCGAGAAGAAGGGCTTCAAGCTCACGATGCTCGCCTTCTTGATCAAGGCCTGCGTCACGGCGCTCAAGCAGTTTCCGAATTTCAATTCCTCGCTCGACAAATCGGGCGAGAACCTGATCGTCAAGAAGTACTACCACATCGGCGTCGCCGTCGACACGCCGGGCGGCCTCGTGGTGCCGGTGGTGCGCGATGCCGACCGCAAGGGCGTGTTCGACCTCGCGCACGAGCTCGCCGAGATCTCCAAGCTCGCGCGCGATCAGAAGCTCAAGCCCGGCGACATGCAGGGCGGCACCTTCTCCATCTCCAGCCTCGGCGGGATCGGCGGCACCGCGTTCACGCCGATCATCAATGCGCCGGAGGTGGCGATTCTCGGCGTGGCGCGATCGGCTTTCCGGCCGGTCTATTCGGGAAAAGACGAAAAAGGCGAAGACAAATTCCATGCACGGCTGATGCTGCCGCTCGCGCTCTCGTACGACCACCGCGCCATCGACGGGGCGAGCGGCGCGCGCTTCAGCGCCTATCTCGTGTCGGTGCTCTCCGACATCCGCAAGCTGATCCTCTAAGAAGAAGCAGAACCTTTCATGGCGGCCAGTGAAGTGAAAGTCCCCGATATCGGGGACTTCAAGAACGTCGAGGTCATCGAGGTCCTGGTCAAGCCGGGCGACAAGGTCGCGAAGGAACAGTCGCTCGTCACGCTGGAGTCGGACAAGGCGACGATGGAGATCCCGTCGCCCGCCGCCGGCACGGTGAAGGAGGTGAGGATCAAGCTCGGCGACAAGCTCTCCGAGGGATCAGTGATCCTGGTTTTGGAATCTTCGGAAAAAGCTTCTGCGGAAAAAAAACCGGATTCACCCAAACCGGAAACCCCCCCGGCTGCGCCGTCCCCCCTTGACAGGGGGGCGACACAAGCAGATCTCGAGTGCGACCTCCTCGTGCTCGGAGCGGGCGTCGGAGGTTACTCGGCGGCGTTTCGCGCGGCGGATCTCGGCCTGAAGGTCGTGCTGGTGGAGCGCTACCCGACGCTGGGCGGCGTGTGCCTGAACGTCGGCTGCATTCCCTCGAAGGCGCTGCTGCACACCGCGGCGATCATGGACGCGGCGCGCGAGCTCGCCGAGCACGGCATCGCCTTCAAGGAGCCGAGCGTCGATCTGGACAAGCTGCGCGCGTTCAAGGGCAAGGTGGTCGGCAAGCTCACCGGCGGCCTCGCCGCGATGGCGAAGATGCGCAAGGTGACGGTGCTCCAGGGTCTTGGAAGTTTCATAGACAAAAATCACCTGGGCGTGGAAGCGAAAGACGGTCGAAAGACAATCCGTTTCGGCTCGGCGATCATCGCCGCGGGGTCGCAGCCCGCGAAGCTGCCGTTTGTTCCGGATGACCCGCGCATCGTCGACTCGACCGGGGCGCTCGAGCTGCGCAGCCGGCCGAAGAAGCTGCTGGTGATCGGCGGCGGCATCATCGGCCTCGAGATGGGCACGGTGTACTCGACCCTCGGCGCGCGCATGGACGTCGTGGAGATGATGGACGGCCTGATGCTCGGCGCCGATCGCGATCTCGTCGCCGTGTGGCAGAAGTTCAACGCCAAGCGCTTCGACAACATCTTCCTGAAGACGAAGACCACGAAAGTGGAGCCGAAGAAAGACGGTCTTCACGTAACTTTTGAAAACCAGAAGCCCGAGGTCTACGACATGATCCTCGTGTCCGTCGGCCGGGTGCCGAACGGCAAGAAGATCGGCGCGGAGAAGGCCGGCGTCGCCGTCACCGAGCGCGGGTTTATCGAGTCGGACTCGCAGATGCGCACCAACGTCCCGCACATCTACTCGATCGGCGACATCCGGGGCAATCCCATGCTCGCGCACAAGGCGGCGCACGAGGGCCATACCGCGGCCGAAGCCGCGGCGGGGCAGAAATCCTATTTCGACGCGCGCGTGATTCCGTCGGTCGCCTTCACCGATCCCGAGATCGCCTGGGCCGGGTTGACCGAGGACGAGGCGAAGAGGAACGGCACGACGGTCGGCATCGCGAAATTCCCGTGGACCGCCTCGGGCCGCGCGATCGCCAACGGCCGCGACGAGGGCTTCACCAAGCT
>CAYOVM010000317.1:0-3040 GCA_964407355.1 uncultured Enterobacteriaceae bacterium | reverse complement strand
AGGCGCTCCTCTCGAGCGACGTGGATCTGTTCATCACGAAGGTCGCGCGCGACAACTCGAAGCAGGACGACGGCGCGGGCGGCGGCAAGTCCTAGCCTGCGCGCGGGGCGCGCCGCGCGTCAGACCACGATCGCGTCGATGGCCTGCTGCTCTGTCTGCAGCAGCGTGTCCAGCCCGCCCTGGATCGCGAGAAGCGCCGAGTTGAGATCGACCGGCTGCGCCGCGACGTAGTCGTGGATTCCGCGCGGGTAGCGGGCGGCGGTCGCCGCGCGGAACGCCGCCTGCTTTACCCCCATCGTGGCATGCCGCTGCGCCTCGTGCGCTTCGATGGCGTTCGCGACCTGCTGCCCCTTGAGCCGCGCGCCGTGGCTCTTCTGCAGCCTCGCGAGCGTGGCCACGCGGAAATCCGTCATATCCTGCGTGACGGTCTGCACGTCGGCGGAGAAGTCCATGGCGCGGACGTGATTTCCCACGTAGATGGTCAGGTCGTTCCCGAAGGGCTCCAGCGTCTTCCACTGCCAGAACTCCCTGCCGCGCGCTCCCAGGGCGGCGGCGTATAAGGCGGCCTGCGTCTTCAGCTCCAGGCTCAGGTTCGCCGCGGCGCGCGCCACCGGCAGCTCCTTCTCCGGCGCGACGAACTTCTGCGGCGCGGCGAGCGGGTACGCCGCGGAGGTGGCGGCCTCGTGCTGCGCGCGCAGCCATGTGCGCTCGCCGTTGAGGGCCATAAAGGGAAGCTGCCCCGAATGCGCGGATGTGAGGTAGCCCCCATAGTCGGTGCCGTATCGATCGGCGATGCTGGCATCGAAGGCCTGCTGCTCCGCGCCCGCGTTGAGAGCGTTGCGGAAAGCGGCGACGATATTGCTCAATATCGTCCCGAGCGAGGCGCTCCGCTGCAGCGCGGCCGCGCGCGCGAGCACGCTCGCGTCGGCGGGACCGATCAGCGTGTCGTCTTGCATCGCCGTAGTCACCAGCTGGGCGGCGACGTTGTCGGCGGCCGCGCGAGGCGCCGCGGCTTCCTCGGCCCGGCGTTGCCCGGCGAGGATCGCCTCGCGCTGAGGGGTCCGGTCGTCGAGCGGATCGTTCACGGCGCGCAGCCGCGTGATGACGGCTTGCGCGAAGTTCCCGAGCGCTGCGCTCGCCATCCGGTTGGTCGCGCCGGGCGCGCGCAGCTCGAACGGAATCGCCCTGGAGCGCGTGCCGTCTTCGTCCAGCGCGCGCCGGCCGGTCGCCGCGCCCTTCGCGGGGTCCTCGGCGTCGAGGCCGCTCTCCTGGTCGCGCAGTTGCGTCTCGTACAGGCGATCCCTCGTGCCCGCGAGGACTTCCCTGATCCGGTTCTCGAAGCGCCGGTAGCTGACGCCCGTGCCCTCGGCGAGATCGTCCTCATCCTCTTCTGCGTCCTCGTGGGGATCCGGGCCCCGGTCGGGCACGACGACGTGCTTGAGCCGTTTCTCGTTGGCCTGCGTGTCCGCGCGGTCCTCGCCCGACTCTTCGTCGATCTTGGTGTTGGACGCGGCGACGATCGCGCGCAGCCAGACGATGCTCTCCGCCACCAGCCCCGCGCGGGTCTGCGCGTGCGCCAGCTTCGCCTTGACCGGCGCGGGGAGCTGGGCCTGGTAGTCGACCAGGCTGGTCTTGGAGAGCAGGCTGGAGACGTTCTTCAGCACGCCGCCGCTTTTCTTGCCGCCCACCATGATGGCTTCGCCGCCCATCTCGATCAGGACGGTCGCCATGTAGCCGGCGAAGGTTTCCCGGTCCTCGTCGTTCACCTCGGCGAGCGTGGCCGCGAGCGCGCGCGCCTTGGCGAGGGCGGAGATTTCCATCGCGCCGAGGATGGCCGCGTCCTCCTTCGCCGGCGTGTCGGTGCTCGCCGCGTTCCAGTCGATCGCCCCGCGGCTCAGCGGAAACTGGTTCTCGGCGGTCGTCTGCTCCTGCGCATACAGGCCCGCCACCGCCTCCGGCAGCACGCCCAGGGTCGATTGCACGTAGAGCTCGTCCTCGATCGAGGCCGCTACCGCGTCGAACGCCGCCTGCGCCTCCTGGGCGTGATTGGGAAGCGCGAAATACTGCGCGGCGGCCTGCCAGGCGGCGAGGGACGGGGCGCCGTAGACGCCCTCGGCGGTGATCACCCGGCCGCCGCCGCGCGCGGTCGCGAGATCCGCCTGGATCTGCTCCTGCATGACCTTCAAGTCCCGGAAGAAGGCGAACAGGCCGGGCTGGCGGTGCTGGTCCGCCGCGTAGGTGTAACGCTCGCTGTAGGGCTCGGTGACGTACTCGGTCTTCTTCGGCTTGCTGCGCACCGGGGTGAGCCGCGCCTTGTTCGCGGCGGCCTTGGCTTCCCAGTCCTTGAGCAGGGCTTTGATGCAGTCTTCCGTCGGCCCGCCCTTGTCTATGGTCATGCTGTAAGGCCGCGGATCGCCGATTCCGCCTTCGTGCAGCACCGGGTAAGCGACGGCGCTGGTCCAGCCCTTGAGGAAAGCGAGCACCTCGGTGGCGCCGGCATCGCCGAGATCCGTCCAGTCTCCTTGCGCCGCGTACACGGGAATGTTGGCCTCGATCTCTATACCGAACAGCGCCTGCGCCACCGGCGCGCTTTCCGAGGGGCGGCTTTGCGCCGCGCCGGCACTTTCGGTCGCGCCGCCTGCCGGCGGGGCATCGGCGCTCCGGGCGGCGTTGCCGGGCGCCGCGCCGGCGGCAAGGCTCTTCGCGCCCATCGTGTCGGCCTCGCGCTCGAGCGCCGCGTCGTGATTGAGCTGCATTCCCATCATCCGCAGGTTGGCGCGCACGCGGCCCTGCCTCTGCTGCACCACGTGCCAGGCTTCGTGGGGAAGATGCCGCTCCTGGCCGGGCGCGAGATGGATGTCGCTCCCGCGCGCGAACGCAAGCGCGCCGATGCGCGAGGGCTCCGCGGAATTGGCGTGCACGCGCACGCCGGAGAGATCCAGGCCGGAGAGCCTCTCGGCGCCGGCAAGCAGCTGCGCGGGCATCCCGCGGTCCACGAAATCGATGCCGTAGCTCGGCGGCGCCACAGCGAGCGCCTCGG
>CAYOVM010000316.1:0-3071 GCA_964407355.1 uncultured Enterobacteriaceae bacterium | reverse complement strand
TGCGAGTACCCGGATGAAGGAACCATGCCCCTGCGTCGCGCGCTGACTCGAGTGCAGATGCTCCCGGAAACCGAGGCTTGGCAGCGCGCGCGGCGCGACGCGGGCGACGCCGTGCAGTTCCGGCTCCTGCTGGAAGAAACCATCGTTCTGAGAAAGCGTTGCTATTGGACCGTCGAGGTCCTTGCGGAGGGCAAGCTGTGGGCGCGCTTCTACGTGAGCCCGGATGGAAAGAGCGTGCTCACGCGGCGTATACTTCCTCAAGGCGCGGAGTGAACGGAACCACGACGGAATCACACTATGGGATGCTTACTCAAACAAGGCGGCGGGCTGTATCCGAGGTTGCGCGTCGGCGCGGTGCTGCTCGCGGCCGGTGAAGGCCGGCGCATGGGCGGGGTGGTCAAGCCGCTGATTCGGCTTCAGGGCGTGCCGCTGCTCAGCCGGCAACTGGTCGCCCTCAGCGGCGCGGGTGTCGACGAGGTGGTCGTGGTGACAGGCCACGCGCGCAATGCGATCGAGGAGCAGGTACGCAGCTTCACGGTAACGCTGGCGCACAACGAGGCGCATGCCCAGGGCCAGGAAAGCTCGGTCCGGGTAGGGCTCGCCGCGCTGAGCGGACCTTTCGATGCGGTATTCGTCATGCCGGCCGATCAGCCGTTGATCGCCGCGGGCGATTTGACGGAGCTGATCGGCGCATTCAAGAAGCGCCCGGGGGGCCATGTCGTGGTCCCGGTGGTGGAAGGGCAGCGGGGCAACCCCATCCTGCTCGACGCGACGGCCCTCGCGCAGATTCTCGCGAGCGGCACGAACCTCGGTTGCCGCCATCTCATCGAGCGCCAGCCCGAGCTCGTGCATGTGCACCAGACCGCCAATGCCCGCTTCATCACCGACCTCGACACGGTGGAGGATGTGCAGGCGCTTGCACGACGCACCGGCTGGCGGCTCGAATTGCCGGCGCTGGAGGCGGTGGAGCAAGAGTAAAGGCCGGCCGGGCCTCGATCAGCGCTTGCCCGCGGGCATTCCCGTCGCCCGCGCGATGATCGCGCCGCCCTCCTCCAGCAGAAAGCTGCGGAACGCGCTGGCGACCGGCGAGAGGCGCTTGGTGCGCAGATGCAGGGCATACCAGTCGCGCACGAGGGGAAGGCCGACGATGTCGAGCGTCACCAGCTTCCCCGCCTGCAGCTCGAGCCCGACGGTGTAGAGCGAGATGAAGGCGATGCCCATGCCGGCGATCACCGCCTGCTTGATGGTCTCGTTGCTGCTTATCTCCATCACGGCCCGGTAACGCGCGCCGCGGTCGCGGAACAGCCGCTCCATCGAAGCGCGGGTGCCCGAGCCCGGCTCGCGGATCAGAAAGCGCTCGCCTTCGAGCCGCTTCAGGGAGATGCGCCGTTTCGCGGCGAGCGGATGCTCGGGCGCCGCGATGATCACCAGCGGATGCTTGGCGAAGGCCGCGGCGACCGTTTCCAGCTCGCGCGGCGGCCGGCCCATGATCGCGAGATCGATCTCGTTCTGCGCGAGCTGCCGGACCATCTCCTCGCGGTTGGCGACGCTGAAGCGCACTGTCACCCCCGGATGGGCGGCGGTGAAGGCCGCGAGCAGCGCCGGCGCGAAGTACTTCGCGGTGCTCACGGCGCCGAGCTTGAGCGTGCCTTTCTTCATGCCGCGCAGCGCATCGAGCGCTTCACGCGCCTCCCGCAGCCGCTCGATCATGCCGTCCGCGTGCGAGAGCAGCTCCTGCCCCGCCTCGGTAAGCGCGACGCCCCGGCCGGCGCGCTCGAAAAGCGCCATCCCGGCCGCCTGCTCGAGCTCGCGCACCTGCATCGAAACCGCCGGCTGAGTCAGATGCAGGGACTTCGCGGCCGCCGTGAAGCTGCGCTTGCGCGCGACTTCGGCGAAGGTGCGCAACTGGCGCAGCGTGGCGTTTTTCATCGGGCCCCGCTCAGGCGGCGGCCGGGTCCGGCGCGGTGATCCATAACGATAAATTATCAAACAACAAACAAAATGTGAATCGTCCTTATGCGTCGCCGGCGCTATTCTCGCCCGCTTCTTAGCGAGGAGGAATGCCATGGGTGGCGTCGAGCAGGGCATGGGCGCGGCGGCCGACGCAGCGCAACGCTACAAGTCCGGCGTCATTCCGTACAAGCGGATGGGCTACTGGGAGCCCGATTACCGTCCCAAGGACACCGACGTCATCGCGCTTTTCCGCATCACTCCGCAGCCCGGCGTGGAGGCCGAAGAAGCCGCCGCGGCGGTCGCCGGCGAATCCTCCACCGCGACCTGGACCGTGGTCTGGACCGACCGTCTGACCGCCTGCGAGCTGTATCGCGCCAAGGCGTACCGGGTAGACGCGGTGCCGAACACCGGCCCGGGCACCAAAACGGACCAGCAGTACTTCGCCTACATCGCCTACGACCTCGACCTCTTCGAGGGCGGCTCGATCGCCAACCTGACCGCCTCGATCATCGGCAACGTGTTCGGCTTCAAGGCGGTGAAGGCGCTGCGCCTGGAGGACATGCGCATCCCGGTGGCTTACCTGAAGACCTTCCAGGGCCCGGCGACCGGGATCGTGGTCGAGCGCGAGCGCCTGGACAAGTTCGGCCGTCCGCTGCTGGGCGCCACCACCAAGCCCAAGCTCGGGCTCTCGGCGCGCAACTACGGGCGCGTGGTGTACGAGGCGCTCAAGGGCGGCCTGGATTTCGTCAAGGACGACGAGAACATCAACTCGCAGCCTTTCATGCACTGGCGCGACCGTTACCTTTACTGCATGGAAGCGGTGAACAAGGCCTCGGCCGCCACCGGCGAGGTCAAAGGGCATTACCTCAACGTCACCGCCGGCACCATGGAGGACATCTACGAGCGCGCCGAATTCGCCAAGGAGCTCGGCTCGGTGATCGTGATGATCGACCTCGTGATCGGCTACACCGCGATCCAGTCGATGGCCAAGTGGGCGCGCAAGAACGACATGATTCTGCACCTGCACCGCGCCGGCAATTCCACCTATTCGCGGCAGAAGAATCACGGCATGAACTTCCGCGTGATCTGCAAATGGATGCGCATGGCGGGCGTGGACC
>CAYOVM010000315.1:0-3175 GCA_964407355.1 uncultured Enterobacteriaceae bacterium | reverse complement strand
CATGCGCGCACGCTCGGCTGGATCGCGCGCAGCCATGCGCTGGTGGTGAGCTCCGTGATGGAAGGCGGCGCCAATGTCATCGCCGAAGCTGCCCGCATCGGCACGCCGGTGCTCGCCTCGCGCGTGTCCGGCAACCTCGGCATGCTCGGTCGCAAGTATCCAGGCTATTACACCCTCGGCGATGAGGCCGCGCTCGCGAAGCTCATGGCGCACGCCGCCAGGGATGGAAATTTTTACAGGCGCTTGAAGCGCGCTTTGAGCGCTCGCCGGCCGCTTTTCGCGCCCGCCGCGGAGCGCTCCGCGCTCCTGCAGGTGGTACGCTCCCTCCTATGAAACCCGCCTCGACGACTGTGTCGCTGGACGAGCTGTCGCGCGGCCGCTTCGACGCCGTGCTCGACGCGCGCACGCCGGCGGAATTCGCCGAGGATCATATTCCCGGCGCGCTCTCCGCGCCGGTGCTCGACGACGCGCAGCGCGCCGAGGTCGGCACGCTCTACAAGCAGGTCTCCGCCTTCGAGGCGAAGAAGCTCGGCGCCGCGCTGGTGGCGAAGAACGTCGCCGCGCATATCGAGGAACATTTCCGCGACAAGCCGAAGGACTGGAAGCCGCTCGTGTACTGCTGGCGCGGCGGCAAGCGCTCGGGGGCGATGGCGCATATCCTGCGCGAGGTCGGCTGGGAGGCCGCGACGCTCGAGGGCGGTTACCGCGCCTACCGGCGCTGGGTGGTCGACCAGCTCGAGCAGAAGCCCTCGCTGCTGCAGTTCCGGGTGATCCACGGTCCCACCGGCAGCGGCAAGAGCCGGCTGCTCGCCGCGCTCGGCGACGCGGGCGCGCAGGTGCTCGACCTCGAGGGGCTCGCCGCCCACCGCGGCTCGGTGCTGGGCAATCTCCCCGGACGGCCGCAGCCGTCGCAGAAGATGTTCGAGTCGCTCCTGCTGAAGGCGCTGTCCGCGCTCGACCCGGCGCAGCCGGTGTTCGTGGAAGGCGAGTCGCGCAAGATCGGCCAGCTGCACGTCCCCGAGGCGCTGATCGCGCGCATGCGCGCGGCCGAATGCGTGCGTCTCGAGGCCGGCCTCGAGACGCGCGTCGCGCTGCTGATCGAGGAGTACCGCCATTTCCTCGAGGGCGACGGCGCGCTCGAGGCGCAGCTCGACTGCCTCGCCGGCCTGCATGGGCGGGAGAAGATCGAAGGCTGGAAGGCGCTTGCGGCCCGCGGCGGCTGGGGCGAGCTCGTCTCGAGGCTGCTGCTCGAGCACTACGATCCCGCGTACCGAAAATCGTCGGCGCGCAATTTCAGCCGGCTTGCCGAAGCGCAAAGCGTCCGGGTCGCCTCGCCCGCGGCGGCGGACTTCGCCCGGGCGGCGCGGGACGTGCTGGACCGGCGGCCCGAGGCGGTCGCCGCATGAAGGCGCTCGCCGGCTTCGCGGATCTTCCCAAAATCGATTAGGTAACATTGCGCCATGAGCACCCAACACATCGCCTACGTGCCGGAAACGCGCATCGGCTTCTGGTTCCTCGGCACCGAGACGTGGACCACGCGCGTGCTGCGCGTCGCGCTCAAGGACCTCGAGCGGCTGATCCCCGATCGCAAGCCGTCCTATCCCGTGGTCCTCGACGTCGGCTGCGGCCAGGGCAAGTCGTTCCGCCCGCTGATCGAGCACTTCTCGCCGCAGCGGCTGATCGGCATCGACGCGGAGGAAATGTGCCTCGAGCGCTCGCGCGCCGCGGCCGAGAAGGAAAGCGTGGCGATCGACCTTCGCCGCCAGGACATCGGCAAGCTCGACCTGCCCGATGCCAGCGTCGATCTCGTCTTCTGCCACCAGACCTTCCACCACCTCACCTGCCAGGAAGAGGCGCTCGCGCAGTTCCATCGCGTGCTCAAGCCCGGCGGGGTGCTGCTGTTCGCCGAATCCACCCGCGCCTACATCCACTCCTGGATCATCCGCCTCTTCTTCCGCCATCCGATGCACCTGCAGCGCAGCGCCGAGGAATACATGGAGATGGTGCGCGCGAGCGGCTTCAGCTTCGGGCCGGGCAACGTGTCGTTCCCGTACCTCTGGTGGAGCCGCTCGGATCTCGGTCTGATGGAAAGACTCGGCTTCGGCGTGCCCGAGAAGCGCGAAGAGACGCTGATCAACCTCGCGGCGATCAAGCAGAAGCGCTAAGCGGTTACCGGCTCATCGCCGGTCGAGCATGAACACCAGCAGGATCACGATGAGCACCAGCAGCAGCGCCGCCAGCGAGACGTCGGCGCCCGCCGGCAGCGAGTCGATCTTGCCCGCGAGCTGCTGCACCTCGTCGTCGGCGAGCGCGTTCGAGCGCTCGGCCGCCGCGGCGGGGCTGACGCCGAGCACCGCCAGCTGCTTCTGCACATCGGCGCGCGCGAGGAAGCTCGCGAGCTTGCCGCGCTCGGCCTGGCGCTGGGCGGCGAGCGCCTCGTCGACTCCTATCATGGCGGCCTGGGTCTGCGCCGCGTAAGGCAGCGCGATCAGGCTCAGGGCGAGGAAGCGGCAAATGAAACGCAGGAGGAATGCTTTCATTGGATGTCTCTCAGTGCCTTCTGTCGAAGAGGAAAATCAGCAGCAGCAACAGCAGGACGACCGCCAGCGCGGCTTCGGTGCCGACGCCGCCGGCCGGCAGCGTGTCGATCCGTCCGGCGATCAATCGGGCCTCGTCATCGGTAAGCGCATTCACGCGCTCGCCCACCGCCGCCGCGCCCACGCCGAGCGCCGCGAGCTCTCTCTGCACGTCCGCGCGCGCCGCGAAATCCTGCACCTTCGCCCGCTGCGCCTCGACGTTCGCGATCGCCTGGCCGGTGCCGATCATCGCCGCCTGCGTATGCGCCGAATACGGCAACACTATGGAGCTAAGGATGAGCAGTCTGCATATGAACCGCCTGAAGAACGCCATCATGTGATCCTCTTGTCGGGGTTTGGAGGCAGAAACTATAGCGCCAGACAAAGAATCCATCCATGGCCTTTGGCCCTGACGCAAGATCGGCAAGCCGGGAGACGACCCGTTAACTACTCCACATCGGATATGCACCATGCCTTCACAAGAACAAGCTGGACATCAGCCTATAAGCCGCCGAGGGCGCGGATGTGCTGGACGGCGCTCCGCCCGAGCGCGGAGAGCGCGTAGCCGCCTTCGAGGGCCGAGACGACGCGGCCCTTGG
>CAYOVM010000314.1:1851-3180 GCA_964407355.1 uncultured Enterobacteriaceae bacterium | reverse complement strand
AGGTCGGCGAAGCTGATGTGCTCGTCGATCCACAGGCCCTCGACCTGGTGGAACATCGGCGAATGCGTCGCGTCGGAGTCGACGCGGTAGGTCCGTCCCGGCGCGATGACCTTGATCGGGGGTTTGTGCATGCGTGCGTAGCGCACCTGCATCGGGCTCGTATGGGTGCGCAGCACGAGCGGCAGCCCTTCGGCGTCCTTGAGATCGACGTAGAAGGTGTCCTGCATCGAGCGCGCCGGATGGTTCTCCGGATTGTTCAGCGCGGTGAAGTTGTACCAGTCGGTCTCGATCTCCGGACCGTCGGCGACTTCGAAGCCGATCGAGCGCCAGATCTGCTCGATGCGCTGCCAGGTGCGGATCACCGGATGGATGCTGCCGCGGCCCCGCCCGCGCCCGGCAAGCGTGACGTCGAGCGCCTCCTCCGCCAGCCGGGCGCCGAGCTTGGCGTCAGCGAGCTCCGCCCGACGGGCTTCCAGACCCGCTTCCAGCCGCTGCTTCGCAGCGTTGTACGCGGCACCGGCAGCCTTCATTTCCGAAGGGGTGCCCGGCGCATTTTTCCCGCCTGGGCGGAAAGCGTTCAGCTCCCCGGCCTTGCCAAGGTAGCGGGCCTTGACGTTCTCGAGCGAAGCAGGGTCGCCTGCCGCGGCAAAGTCGGCGAGCGCCCGCGCGACGATGCCGCTGAGATCTTCCAAGCAGGTCCTGCTGCTAGTGGGAGAGGCTGGCCTTGACCTGGCCGGCGATCTTGGCGAACGCCGCCTTGTCCATCACCGCGAGATCCGCGAGCACCTTGCGGTCGATCTCGATGTTGGCGCGCTTCAGGCCCGCCATGAACGCGCTGTAGGTCATGCCCAGCTCGCGCACCGCCGCGTTGATGCGGGCGATCCACAGCGAGCGGAACTGGCGCTTCTTCTGGCGGCGATCGCGGTAGGCGTATTGCCCCGCCTTCATCACCGCCTGCTTCGCGACCCGGTATACGTTGCCGCGGCGGCCGCGGAACCCTTTTGCCTTCTTCAGGACCTTCTTGTGGCGTGCGCGCGCCGTGACTCCACGCTTGACTCTTGGCATGGCGTCTTCCTTATCCGGAGTACGGCATCATGGAACGGACGGCGCGCGTATTGGTGTTGTCCACCGCGCTCCTGCGCCGCAGCTGGCGCTTCACCTTGGTGCTCTTCTTCGTGAGGATGTGGCGGCGGTACGCGGCGCCGCGCTTGATGCTTCCCGAGCCGCGCACGCGGAAACGCTTCGCGGCCCCCTTCTTCGTCTTCATCTTAGGCATGACTCGTCCTTCTCTCTCTTTTAGATTGACGCCGGGCGGCCCGCTTCGCGGGC
>CAYOVM010000314.1:0-1751 GCA_964407355.1 uncultured Enterobacteriaceae bacterium | reverse complement strand
AGCAACCGCACTCCGAATTCCTGGTGCGCCATCTCGCGCCCGCGGAACCGCAACGTCACCTTCGCCTTGTCGCCCTCTTCCAGGAACGCGATCAGCTTGTGCAGCTTGATCTGGTAGTCGCCTTCGTCGGTGCCGGGGCGGAACTTGATCTCCTTCACCTGGATCTGCTTCTGCTTGAGCTTGGCTTCGTGCGCCTTCTTCTGCTCGCGGTAACGGAACTTGCCGTAGTCCATCAGCTTGCAGACCGGGGGCACCGCCATCGGCGCGATCTCCACCAGGTCCACGTTCTGCTCTTCGGCCAACCGCAGGGCCTCGGCTACCGGCTGGATGCCGAGCTGGTCACCGTTTTCCGCTACCAGGCGCACTTCCGGGGCGGTGATTTCCCGGTTGATGCGTTGCGATCTTGTTTCGAGTGCGATGAGTGAAAATCTCCTTTGCGCGTTAAAAAAACAGCCGTGCTACTTCGCGTTCGCCTCGCTCTGGAGGCGTGCGACGAAGTCCTGAAGAGCCATCGCTCCGAGGTCCTCGCCGCCGCGCGTGCGCACGGCCACCGTACCGGCCTGCATTTCCTTGTCGCCGATCACCAGCTGGTAAGGCAACTTTTGCAGGCTATGTTCCCGAATCTTATAGGAAATTTTCTCGTTCCGCAAATCCGAAAATGCCCTAAACCCCTGTTTTCGCAGGTCTTCCGCGACCCGCTCGGCGTACGCCGCCTGCCGTTCGGTGATGCTCAGGACCGCTACCTGCAGCGGCGCGAGCCATAGCGGGAAGGCGCCGGCGTAGTTTTCGATCAGGATGCCGAGGAAGCGCTCCATCGAGCCGACGATGGCGCGGTGGAGCATCACCGGGGTGTGCCTCGCGTTGTCTTCGCCGACGTACTCCGCGCCCAGGCGGCCCGGCATGCTGAAATCCACCTGCATGGTGCCGCACTGCCAGACGCGGCCGATGCCGTCCTTCAGCGAATACTCGATCTTCGGGCCGTAAAAAGCGCCTTCGCCCTCGGAAATCGAATAGCTTTGTTTTGATTTCTCCAAGGATTGCTTCAACGCCAATTCGGCCTTGTCCCAAGCTTCATCCGACCCGATACGCGCCTTTGGCCGGGTCGCCACCTTGTAGATGATCTCGGTAAAGCCGAAATCGCGGTACACCTTCTGCAGGAGCGCGGTAAAGGCGACGCACTCGCCGAGGATTTGGTCCTCGGTGCAGAAGATATGGCCGTCGTCCTGCACGAAGCCTCGCACCCTCATCAGCCCGTGCAGCGCGCCCGAGGGCTCGTTGCGGTGGCAGGAGCCGAACTCGCCGTAGCGCAGCGGCAGGTCGCGGTAGCTGCGCAGCCCCTTGTTGAAGATCAGGATATGGCCGGGGCAGTTCATCGGCTTGATCGCGTAGTCGCGATTCTCCGAGGACGTGACGAACATGTTGTCCTTGAAGTTCGCCCAGTGGCCGGTCTTCTCCCACAGGCTGCGGTCGAGGATCTGCGGCCCGCGCACCTCCTGGTAGCCGTTCTCGCGGTAGACGCGGCGCATGTACTGCTCGACCTGCTGCCACAGGGTCCAGCCCTTGGGATGCCAGAAGACGAGCCCGGGCGCTTCCTCCTGCATGTGGAAAAGGTCTAGCTGCGTTCCCAAGCGGCGATGGTCGCGCTTCTCGGCTTCCTCCAGCATCTTCAGGTACGCGTCCTGGTCCTCCTTCTTGCCCCAGGCCGTGCCGTAGATGCGCTGGAGCATCTCGTTCTTCGAGTCGCCGCGCCA
>CAYOVM010000313.1:0-3190 GCA_964407355.1 uncultured Enterobacteriaceae bacterium | reverse complement strand
AGCGGAAAAGCTGCGCCGCGGCGAAAGTCGCGGCGCAGCGACACCGCAACCGTTTCCGAAACAATCACTTGAGCGAAAGCCCGAGGGCGCTGTCGTCGCGCAACTACGGAAGCGTAGCGATCCCGGCTACGACCCACTCGTAAGCCTTTGAATAGCTTGCTTCACAGCAGCTGGCACAAGTCCTGCTGGGTGATCGCATTTGTTCCATTCGTTAGTCGAAAAAAGGACAGGGAGTCACATGATGAACGTACGTATCGCCAAGTGCGCAATTGCGGTCTCCGCGGCGCTCGCGTCTTTCGGCGCCTTCGCGCAGCTGGCCGCCCCCACTTCGGGAACGCTGGACATCTGGTGGAAGGCGCCGGCCGCCGGCGCGACCGTCTCCGGCAAGCTGAGCCTGGACAAGTGCTACATCTACGGCAAGGGGGTGACGCGCGTCGACTTCTATCTCGACTCGACGCTGCTCAACTCCGACACGGTCATGTCCGACGGCATGTCCTGCGTCCTCGATACGACGAAGTTCCCGAACGGCGCGCACACGCTGAAAGCCGTGGCGCGCAACTCGAGCGGCCAGATCTATAACGAGCTGCGCAGCATCAACATCGCGAACACCAGCACGACGAACACGCCGCCGACGGTGTCGTTCGTCTCGCCTGCGGCCGGCGCGACCGCCTCCGGCGCCATCACCTATTTCGCGAACGCGGCCGACAACGCCGGGGTTGCGCGCGTGGACTTTTTCGTCGACGCGACCCCGCTCGGCAGCAAGACCGCGGCGCCGTATTCGGGCACCCTCGACACGACCAAGCTCTCCAACGGCACGCACATCATCAAGGCCGTGGCCTATGACGCGCAGGGCCTCAGCGCGACCAGCCAGGTCTCGATCAGCGTCAAGAACTCCGCCACGGCGCCGGCAGGCACTCTCACGCCGCCAGGCACCGGCTCGCTCGACATCTGGTGGAAGGCCCCGCTCGCCGGCCAGACCGTCTCCGGCACGCTGAGCCTCGACAAGTGCTACATCCGCGGCACCGGCGTGGCGAGGGTCGACTTCTTCGTCGACTCGACCCCGCTCGCCTCCGACACCGTCATGTCGGACGGCATGTCCTGCGTGCTCGACACGACGAAGTTCGCGAACGGCACACATACGCTCAAGGCGGTGGCGCGCGGCACGGCGGGCGGCAGCTACACCGAGACGTTGAGCATCAACATCCAGAACAGCGGCTCGACCACCCCGCCGAGCGGCGGCAACACGGCGCCGACGGTATCGCTCATGTCGCCGGCGGCGGGCGCGACGGTTTCCGGCGCGGTGACGGTCGCGGCGAACGCGACCGACAACACCGGGGTCGCGAAGGTCGATTTCTTCGTCGACTCGACGGCGCTCGTGAGCAAGACCGCGGCGCCGTATACCGGCACCCTCGACACCACCAAGCTCGCCGACGGCACGCACGTCGTCAAGGCGGTGGCCACCGACACGCAGGGAATGAGCGCGGCCAGCCAGGTCTCGATCAATGTCAGGAACGCGACATCGACGCCGAGCCTGCCCTCCACCGGCACCAGGGCGATCGCCACGTTCGAGTCGATCGGCCTGTACTGGACGCCGGGCACCAATCCCGGATCCGCGGGCTGCCAGGTGCAGTTCCGCAAGCAGGGCGACAGCGCGTGGCGCCCGGGTCTCCCGATGTGGTACGACACGCGCAACGGCGAGTGCCGCGGCAGCCTGGTGCATCTCGCCCCGAACACCACGTACGAAGTGCAGATGGGCCTGCCCGGCCAGGCGTTCTCGCGCGCTCTGACGGCGAAGACCTGGAACGAGAGCCTGCCGATCGCGAAGACCGTCACCGTGCCGAGCGGCTCCTCCACGCTGAGGATCACCGAGGGCGGCTCGGCGAGCACCGGCTACGTGCTCTATACCGCCGCCGCCGGCGGCTCGACGATCGACGTCGCCAACGCCCAGGACTACAACGTCGTGATCTCCGCGCCGTACGTGATCCTGCGCGGCTTCACGCTGAAGGGCGCGCGCATCAACGGCGTGCACGTCACCGCCGGCAACGACGTCGTGATCGAGAACAACGACATCAGCGGCTGGGGCCGCGCGAGCGGCAAGATGAGCGCCGCCGGCTACATGATCGGCACCAACATGGACTCGGGCATCTACGCGCGCTGCAGCTCGACGTTCACGATGGAGCGCTCGATCATCCAGCGCAACAAGATCCACCACCCGCGCTACGGCTCGATGAGCTGGTCCGAGGCGCATCCGTCCGGCCCGAACGCCGTGTTCTTCAGCGAATGCGGCGGCAACCACGTGTTCCGGTACAACGAGATCTACAGCAGCCCCGGGCATTACTTCATGGACGCCTACGGCGGCGAGGAGAATTTCGGCCTGAAGGGCATGCCGAACGCGGACAGCGACCTCTACGGCAACCGGATCAGCCATGCCTGGGACGACGGCATCGAGTCCGAGGGCGCCAACCGCAACGTGCGCATCTGGGGCAACTACATCGACAACACCGGTGTGGGCATCGCAAGCACCGCGACCAGCGTCGGGCCGCTCTACATCTGGCGCAACGTCTGGAACCGCAGCCGCTTCTGGGAGCTCTCGAGCTACGACAACGACCAGCGCGGCTCGATGTTCAAGGCGGGCAACGGCGGCGGCTACGGCGACGGCCGGCGCTACGTGTTCCACAACACGATGCTGCAGATGCCGCCGCTCGCGGGCTCGACCCTGACGCAGGGCGGAAGCGAAGGCCTGTCCGGCCCGAGCTCCCGCGAGCCGATGGTGAACACGGTCTCGCGCAACAACATCCTGCAGATCCACAAGTCGTGGTGGTCCTCCTTCAACACGCAAGGCGGCGCGGGCGACGACCTGGATTACGACCTCTATAACGGCAACGTTTCCGGGATTACCGGCGCGCAGGCCAACGGCCGGGTCGGCACGCCGATCTACGCTCCTGGCAACGGGCCGGCGAGCGACGGCGGCGGCATGTACCAGCTCGCGCCGACCAGCCCGGGCTACGACAAGGGCGTGCGCATTCCGAACTTCAACGACAGCTTCACCGGCGCGGGACCGGACGCGGGCGCCCACGAAGCCGGCACGCCGGCGATGAAGTTCGGCGTCGACCAGTAAGCGCTCAGGGAGTGGTCGCAAGACCCGGCGCGGGGTGGAGACACCCCGCGCTTTTTTTTAACGGCCGCGCTC
>CAYOVM010000312.1:0-3191 GCA_964407355.1 uncultured Enterobacteriaceae bacterium | reverse complement strand
GCCCCACCTGCACCGCCGAGACGAGCGTCAGCGGATTCAGCGGGCGCTCGAGCAGCGTGATGTTGCCCGCGCTCGGAAACGCGCGCTCGATCAGGCCGTCGACCCCGGCGCCGTGGCTCGCCACCAGCACCACGGGCAGGTCCGACCACGCCGGCTGGTTCGCGAGCAGCTCGCGCAGCCCCGGCATGTCGGCGTCCGCCAGCGCCTCCTCCGCGAGAACGATGCAGCCGGCGTCGGCCGGCAACTCGCCGCCGAACGCGCTCACGCCGTCGAAGGCGGCGGCCGCGATGCCGTTCTCGGCGAAAAAGCCGAGCGCCAGCTCGGCGTCGACGCGGTTGGGCGTGACGACGAGCGCGCGCGGCGGCGGCGCGTTGCGCACGGCGGCGCCTAGGCGGCGCCTTGAGCCGGGGCGCCGCCGACCATCCTCGGCACGCCGGTGAGCACCCCCTCGAACTCTACCAGCGGCTTGCCGAGATTGACGCCCTTCTTCGTCATCGTCAGCTCGCGCAGCGTGGTCTCGTGCGGGCCGCTGCGCTTCTTGATCACCGAGATCGCCTTCCTTACCGAGCCGCGCGCCTCGAAGAAGCGGGTGAGGATGACGGTGTCGGCGAGGTAGCTCACGTCGACCGGCGCGCCCATCGGCCCGACCAGGCCGTGCTGGGCGAGGATCATCAGCGTCAGCACGCCCTGCTGGTTGAGATAGGTCAGCAGCTCGTGCAGGTGCAGGTACAGATAATCGTCGCTCGGCATCGCGTTGACGTAGCCGTTCAGGCTGTCCAGCACGACCAGTTTCGTGTTGTCGCGCTCCACCGAGCGCACGATCCGGTCGGCGAGCTCCCCCGGAGGGATTTGCGCCGGATCGATTTGCGAGAGCTCGATGCGGCCGGCCGCGATGTGCGGATCGAAATCGATCTCCATCTCCTGCGCCCGGTTGCGCAGAATGTGCGTGCTCTCGTCGAACGCGTAGTAGCTCGCCCGGAGGCCGCGCAGCGCGGCCGCGTGCGCGAACATCATGGCGATGGTGGACTTGCCGCTGCCGGCCGGCCCCATGAGCAGGTTGCTGGTCCCGGTGTGAAGGCCACCGCCCACCAGAGCGTCGAGCTCCGGGTTGCCGCTGGACTCGAGGACCTTGCTGAAGCTGCGATGATGCTCGGCGGCCACGAGGCGCGGATAGACCGAGATGCCGCCGCGCTTGATGCTGTAGTCGTGGTTGCCCTCGCGGAACTCCACGCCGCGCAGCTTCGCCACGTTGAGGGTGCGCCGGAACATCCCGTACTTGAGCGGCGCCATCGCCATCGAGATGAGGCCGTGCACGATGCTGTGCACCTGCACGTCCGGGCCGACCGCGCTGCGGTCGTCGAGCAGCAATACGGTGCCGTTGCGCTCGGCGAAGCGCTGCTTGAAGGTGAGGATCTGGCGGCGGTAGCGCAGCGGGTTCTGCGCGAGCAGGCGCATCTCCGAGAGCGAGTCGAGCACGATCCGCTGCGGGTTGAGCCGGTCCAGCTCCTCCAGCAGCAGCTTGCTGAGATGGCTGAGCTCGACCTCGGCGGACTGGAACATGGTGTTCTGCGTCTTGCCGGCGAGCGAGCGCTCGATGGCGGAGAGCTCGATGATCTCGATGCCGGTCAGATCCCAGCCGTGCGAGCGGGCCACGGCGTCGAGCTCCGACTTGGTCTCCGACAGGGTGATGTACAGGCAGCGCTCCTTCTCCTTCACGCCCTGCAGCAGGAACTGCAGCGCGAGCGTGGTCTTGCCCACGCCCGGGTTGCCGTCGACGAGGTAGAGGCAGTTCCTGGGCAGGCCGCCGCAGAGGATGCTGTCCAGGCCGGGCACGCCGGTCTTGCAAAGGGATATCACGCTCATGGGAAAAGCATATCGTATGCATCGCGTGTCCTCAGCCGTGTTGCCGAGATTTTTCCTGCTCTATGCCGCGATTTACTCGGCCTACGGCGTTGTTTCGCCGTTTCTGCCCGCGTTCCTCGGCGCAAAAGGCTTGACGCCCGGCGAGCTGGGGCTCGCGCTCGGCGCCGGCACGGCGGTGCGCCTGCTCGCGGCGCCGCTCGCGGGACGCATCGCCGACCTGATGCAGGCGCTGCGCGTCGTGCTTGCGATCTGTGCGGTGCTCGCCGCGCTCGCGAGCCTCGGCTATCTCGGGGCATACGGCTTCTGGCTGGTTTTTGCCGTCGGAGCGCTGCACGCGGCGTCGCTGGCACCCGTCGGCGTGCTCGCCGACGCCTTGGCGCTCGGCGCTTCCCGAAGGGCCGGGGGGTTCGAGTACGGCTGGGTGCGCGGGGCCGGCTCCGCGGCGTTCATCGCCGGAACGCTGCTCTCCGGGCTGGCGGTGAGCGCGTGGGGGGCGAGCATGATTGTATGGCTGCAGGCGTCGCTGCTCGGCGCGGCGGCTTTCGCCGCGCTCCTCGTGCCGGAGATGGTTCACGAAAAAAATTCCGGCACCCGCCGGCCTGTCGGGGCATTCCTGACGCTGCTGAGGATCGCGCCCTTTCGCAATCTCGTGCTCGCCGCCGCGCTCATCCTCGGCAGCCATGCCATGCACGACGCCTTCGCGGTGATCCGCTGGAGCGCCGCGGGCGTGAGCCCATCGACGGCGAGCCTGCTCTGGTCGGAGGCGGTCGCCGCCGAGGTGCTCGTGTTTTTCTTCGTCGGTCCGGCGCTCGTTACGCGGCTCACTCCAGGGGGCGCGATCGCGCTCGCCGCGATCGCGGGAGCGCTGCGCTGGGCGGTGATGGCGCAGACCTCGAGCGTGCCCGCGCTCGCGCTGGTGCAGCCGCTGCACGGCTTCACTTTCGCGCTGCTGCATCTCGCCTGCATGCGCCTGCTCGCGCGCATCGTGCCGCCGGGACTGGAAGGGACCGCGCAGGCGGTCTACGCCACGCTCGGCGTCGGCGCGGCGACCGCGCTCCTCACGTTCGCTTCCGGCGCGCTCTACGCAAATCTCGGCGCGCGCGGGTTCTGGCTCATGTCGGCCTTGTGCGCGCTCGCGCTGCCGCTCGCGTGGAACCTGCGCCGGTGGGCGAACCACGCCGCCTGGTCTAAGCTGCCGCCATGACCATCAAGCTGAACCACACCATCGTCCACGGCCGCGACAAGCGCGAGTCCGCCGAGTTCTTCACCGAGGTCTTCGGCCTGCCCGCGCCGGCACCCTTCGGGCCGTTCCTCGACGTCGAGCTCGG
>CAYOVM010000311.1:0-3229 GCA_964407355.1 uncultured Enterobacteriaceae bacterium | reverse complement strand
ATGCTGGCGGCGGCGAAGCGCGGCGGCGTGCGCATCCTCGGGCCGAACTGCCTCGGCCTCATGCGCACCGATGCCGGCGTAAACGCCACGTTCGCGCGCACGCCCGCGCATCCGGGCAAGCTCGCGCTGGTCTCGCAATCGGGCGCGATCTGCGGCGCGATCCTCGACTGGGCCTGGACCTCGGAGGTCGGCTTCAGCAGCGTGGTGTCGCTCGGCGGCGCCGCCGACGTCGACTTCGGCGAGGTGCTGGACTTCCTCGTCGCCGACACCGCGACCGAGGCGATCCTTCTTTACGTCGAAGGCATCCGCGACGCGCGGCGCTACCTGTCGGCGCTGCGCGCGGCGGCGCGCGTGAAGCCCGTCGTCGCGCTCAAGGTGGGCCGCTACGCGAGCGGCTCGCGCGCCGCCTCGAGCCATACCGGCGCGCTGGTGGGAAGCGACGCGGTCTTCGATGCCGCGCTGCGCCGCGCCGGCACGGTGCGCGTGAAGACCTACACGCAACTCTTCGCGGCGGCGCGCGGCCTTGCCGCATTTATTCCCGCGGGACGGTTTCCCGACGGGGAGCGCCTCGCGATCGTCACCAACGGCGGCGGCCCGGGCGTGATCGCCGCCGACAGCGCCGCCGAGAACGGCGTGGCTCTCGCGAGCCTTTCGCCGGAAACAATCGCCGTGTTGAACCGGAAATTGCCGGTGCAGTGGTCGCACGGCAACCCCATCGACATCATCGGCGACGCGCCGCCCGAGCGCTTTCACGACGCGACCGCCGCCGCGCTCGCCGATGACGGCGTCGACGCGGTGCTCGCGATGTACTCGCCGGTGGCGGTGACCGCGCCCGAGGCGGCCGCGCAGGCGGTCGCCGAGGCGGCGGCGAAGGGCGGCAAGCCGGTGCTCGCCGCCTGGCTCGGCGACATCAATCCGAGCGAGAGCCGCAAATATCTCGAGGCGCGCGGCATCCCGAACTTCTACACGCCGGAGAACGCGGTCGAGGCGTTCTCGTTCCTCGGCATGTACCGGCGCAACCAGGCCCAGCTTCTGGAGGTGCCCTCCGCCGGCTCCGTTTCCGAAAACAGGGCCGTTCCGGATTTGAGCGCGGCGGACGGAATAAAGAGAAAAGCCGTCGCGGAAAAGCGTGACGTCCTCACCGAGCACGAGGCGAAGGCGCTGCTCGCCGCGTTCGGCCTGCCGGTGCCGCCCAGCATCGTCGCCGCGAGCCGCGAGGCCGCCGTCGCCGCGGCGCGCGAGATCGGCTTCCCGGTGGTGCTCAAGATTCATTCGCCCGACATCACGCACAAGACCGACGTGGGCGGCGTGCGCCTGAATCTCGTGGACGAGGAGATGACCGGCTTCGCCTTCAACCAGATCGTGAGCAGCGTCGCCTCGCTGCGGCCCGACGCGCGCATCGAGGGCGTCATCGTGCAGCCGATGCTGCGCCATCCGCACCAGCGCGAGGTGCTCGCGGGCGTCGCGACCGACCCGGTGTTCGGGCCGGTGATCTCGTTCGGCGCGGGCGGCATCGCCGTGGAGGCGGTGCGGGACACGGCGGTCGCGCTGCCCCCGCTCAACGCGACGCTCGCGCGCGAGCTGATGAGCCGCACTCGCGTGTATCGCCTGCTGGACGCCTACCGCGACGTGCCGGCGGCGGACCTCGACGCGCTCGCCGATCTGCTGTGCGGCATCTCGCGGATGGTGTGCGCCCTCGCCTGGCTGAAGGAGATGGACCTCAACCCGGTGCTCGCGCATCCGGGCGGCGCGGTGATCGCCGATGCCCGCGTCGTGATCGACCCGGCCCGGCTCGAGCCGCCGCCGCGCTACGGGCACATGGCCATCCATCCGTACCCCGTCGAGCTCGAAGGCGAGATCGTCCTGCGCGACGGCACGCGGGTCCTCGTGCGGCCGATGCGCCCGGAGGACGTCGAGCTGGAGAAACGCTTCTTCGACGGCCTCTCGGAGCGCTCGCGCTACCAGCGCTTCATGCAGCACCTGCCGCAGCTCTCGCCGAGGATGCTCGCCCGGTTCACGCAGCTCGACTACGACCGCGAGCTCGCGCTGGTGGTGGTGCACGAGAATCAGTTCATCGCGGTGGGCCGCTACGCGCCCACGGCGGACGGCGAGACCGCGGAATTCGCGCTGGTGGTCGCCGACGCCTGGCAGGGACGCGGGCTCGGCCGGATCCTTCTGGAGCGCCTGAGGCAGGAGGCCCGCAAGGCGGGCTACAAGGCGCTGTACGGCCACATCCTGGAGGCCAACCACGAGATGCTGCAGCTCGCGCGGCGCCTGGGCTTCGTCCAGGAGTCGGCGGACGGAGCGGACGTTACGGTAGTGAGTCGGCTGTGACTGTCCGGGGCTGAACGCCGCCGAAGAATCGCTTCACCTCGCCGAGCAGCTCGGCGTTGCGCCCCACCCACATGTGCCCGCCGCTCGGATAGCCGATGAAACGCGCGCCCGGAATATGCGCGGCGGTATAGCGGGCCATCGAATAGGTCCCGAAGAGGTCATCCTGCGTGCTGACGACGAGCGTCGGCGCCTCGATTTTCTCCAGCGCGTAGCGCGGCAGCGAGCCGACGATGGAAAGATCGTTGAGCAGCCCCTGCTGCCGCAGGCTGAGCGGCAGCATGTGGCGCAGCGTGCGCTCGATGCGCGCGTGTTCGCCGGCGTCCGCCTTGGCGAGGACCGCGGAGGGCGTCGCGAGCAGCGTCTTCGCCATCGTCGACGGGGAAAGCCTGAGCGCCAGCCAGAAGAGCAGGTCCGACCTCGTCGCGAGCAGGTCCGACTTCACCGCGGCCTCGAACTTCACCGCCGTCTCGAGCAGGAATCGGACCGGCGGCGGCAGCTCCCCGGGCGCGCCCGGGCCCGGGTCCGGCGTGTAGGCGAGCGGCACGAGGAGCAGCATGGCGCTCACGCGCCGCGGATGCCGCAGGGCGAGCTGCATCGTGGAGGGCGCGCCGGCGGAGGCGCCGATCACCGCCGCGCGCTCGATCTTCAGCGCATCGAGCAGGCAGGCATGCGCGTCCGCCTGCGCGGCCGGCGACGCGTCCTTCGGCAAAGGCGTTCCGAGGTAGCCGAACCTCGACATCGTCACCACGCGGAAGCCCAGGCGCGCGAATCCCTCCGCGAAATCGAGGCCCTGGTCGTAGCCGCCGCCGGCGCCGTGCACGAGCAGCAGCACCGGCCCCTCGCCCGCCGAGCCGTACTCGATCCGGCCGCAGGGCGTCTGTGCGATGCGGCTGCC
>CAYOVM010000310.1:0-3260 GCA_964407355.1 uncultured Enterobacteriaceae bacterium | reverse complement strand
TCAGCGCCACCTGGAGCGTATGGTGGTGGAACAGCGCCACGCCCGCGAGCGTGAGGCCGAAGAGCACGAAGTCGACCGGCACGCCGAGCACGGCGCACGCCGCGGCGACGGCCGCCGCGCCGGCGAACAGGCCGCGCTCGCGCGCGAGCAGCCGCGCCGCCAGGGATGTCATCTCGGCGGGACCTTCAGTCGAGCGCCTTGACGAGGTCCTCGACCACTTTCTTCGCGTCGCCGAAGACCATCATGGTCTTGTCCATGTAGAAGAGCGGATTGTCGAGGCCGGCGTAGCCCGAGGCCATGCTGCGCTTGTTGACGAGCACGTTGCGCGCCTTGGCGACGTCGAGGATCGGCATGCCGTAGATCGGGCTGCCCTTCTCGTGCGCGAGCGGGTTCACCACGTCGTTCGCGCCGAGCACCAGCGCGACGTCGGTCTCGCCGAACTCGCTGTTGATGTCGTCCATCTCGAAGACCTGGTCGTAGGGCACCTCGGCCTCGGCGAGGAGCACGTTCATGTGCCCCGGCATGCGCCCGGCGACCGGATGGATCGCATAGCGCACGTTGACGCCCTTCGCGCGCAGCTTCTGCGCCATCTCCTTCACCGCGTGCTGCGCCCGCGCCACCGCGAGGCCGTAGCCCGGAACGATGATGACGTTCTCGGCGTTGCCGAGGAGGAAGGCCGCGTCCTCCGCCGAGCCGGAGCGCACCGGCTTTTGCTCCGAGTCGGCGACGGCGGCGCCCTCGGCCGCGCCGAACCCGCCCAGGATCACGGAGATGAACGAGCGGTTCATCGCCTTGCACATGATGTAGGAGAGGATCGCGCCGGAGGAGCCCACCAGCGAGCCGGCGACGATGAGCATCGAGTTGTTGAGCGAGAAGCCGATGCCGGCCGCCGCCCAGCCCGAGTAGCTGTTCAGCATCGAGATCACCACCGGCATGTCGGCGCCGCCGATCGGGATGATGATCAGCACGCCGAGCACGAAGGCGATCGCGGTCATGACCAGGAACGGCGTCCAGGCCTTGTCGGGCGCCATGAAGAAGGCCGCGCCGAAGCCGATCATCACCAGGAAGAGCGCGAGGTTCGCGAGGTGCTGGCCCGGGAACACCACCGGCGCGGAGGAGAACAGGCGGAACTTCTTGCCCAGGCCCGCCAGCTTGCCGAAGGCGATCACCGAGCCCGAGAAGGTGATGGCGCCGACGAAGGTGCCGATGAAGAGCTCGAGCTTGTTGCCGCGCGGCAGCGGGTCCTGCACGCCGAACGCGCCGGGATTGTTGACCGCCGCGACCGCGATCAGCACCGCCGCCATGCCGACGAGCGAGTGCATCGCCGCGACGAGCTCCGGCATCTGCGTCATCTGCACCCGCCGCGCGACGAAGGCGCCGATCGCGCCGCCCACCACCATGGCCATCAGCACGAGGTCGACGCGGCCGCGCGCGACGACGGCGAGGGTGGTCAGCACGGCGATGGTCATGCCGGCGATGCCGAAGGCGTTGCCGCGGCGCGCCGTGGTCGGCGACGACAGGCCCTTCAGCGCGAGGATGAAGCAGACCGAGGCCACCAGGTACCAGAGCGTGATCTGGTTGGCGCTCATTTCGACTTCTTCCGGAACATCTCGAGCATGCGCTGGGTCACGAGGAAGCCGCCGGCGACGTTGACCGCCGCGAGCGCCACGGCGATCACGCCGAGGACGGAGCCGAAGTCGAGCTCGCTCGGCGCGGCGGCGAGGATCGCGCCGACGATGATGACGCTCGAGATGGCGTTGGTCACGCTCATCAGCGGCGTGTGCAGCGCGGGGGTCACGTTCCAGATCACGTGATAGCCCACGAAAACCGCGAGCACGAACACCACCAGGTTCATTACGGTCGGGTCTACGGGTCCGCCCATGGTCAGCCTTTCTTCACTGGTTGGCCGTCGATGCACGCGAGCGTGCCGGCGATGACCTCGTCGGAGCGCTCGAGCTTGAACTCGCCCGTCTTCGGGTTGAGCATCAGGGAGAGGAAATTGAAGAGGTTCCTCGCGTACAGCGCCGACGCGTCGAAGGGCACGGTGGCGGGCAGGTTCTCCAGGCCGATCAGCTTGACGCCGCCCTTCACCGCGATCCGGCCGCGCTCGATGCCTTCCACGTTGCCGCCCTGCTCGACCGCGAGGTCGACGATCACCGAGCCGGGCTTCATCGCCTTCACCGTCTGTTCCTTGATGAGCTTCGGCGCCGGCCGGCCCGGGATCAGCGCGGTGGTGATCACCACGTCGGACTGGATCGCGCGCTGGTGCACGAGCTCGGCCTGGCGCCGCATCCAGTCGGCGGGCATCGGCCGGGCGTAGCCGCCGGCCCCTTTCGCGATCTCGCGCTCTTCGTCGGTGAGATAGGGAACGTCGAGGAACTTCGCGCCCAGCGACTCGACCTGCTCCTTCACCGGCGGGCGGACATCGGAGGCCTCGATCACCGCGCCGAGGCGCTTGGCGGTGGCGATCGCCTGCAGGCCGGCCACGCCGACGCCGAGGACGAGCACCCGCGCCGCCTTCACCGTCCCGGCGGCGGTCATCAGCATCGGAAAGAAGCGGCCGATCTCCGCCGCGGCGAGCACCACGGCCTTGTAGCCGGCGATGTTCGCCTGCGAGGAGAGCACATCCATCGACTGCGCGCGCGAGATGCGCGGCAGCGATTCCATGGCGAACCCGGTGACGCCGCGCTTCGCGAGGTTTTCGATCAAGCTCGAATTGAAGGGCTCGAGCAGGCCGATGAGGATCGACTTCGCCTTCAGAAAATCCAGCTCGTTCTCCGCAGGCGCCCTTACCTTCAGCACCACCTCAGCATCGAAGGCTTCCGCGGCCGAGCCGACGATCTTCGCGCCGGCGGCTTCGTACTCCTGGTCGGGGATGCTGGAGGCGGCGCCGGCGCCCGCCTGCACGCGCAGCTCGTTCTTGCCGGCGAGCTTCTTGACCGTTTCCGGCGTCGCGGCAACGCGCGTCTCTCCCGCGCGGGTTTCGGCGGGCACGCCGATTCTCATGAAAGACGCCTCCCTGGAAATAGGCGCGGATTCTACCCCGCCCCGCGCGGGGACCGCTATGCGCCGCCGCGGGCGCGTGCCATCCAGCCGAAGCGGCGCTCGCCGAGCTCGAAAGCCCCCTGCACCAAAAGCGCGAGCGCGGCGGCCGGGATCGCCCCGGCGAGCAGCGTGATGCTGTCGTTCAGGGCGAGGCCGGCGGCGATGCGCTCGCCGTACCCGCCGGCGCCGATGAAGGCGGCGATGGTGGCGGTGCC
>CAYOVM010000309.1:0-3289 GCA_964407355.1 uncultured Enterobacteriaceae bacterium | reverse complement strand
CCACGACCGCCGGGATGCCGAGCTCGCGCGCGATGATCGCCGCGTGGCAGGTGCGCCCGCCGCGGTTGGTGACGATCGCGGCGGCGATCTTCATCACCGGCTCCCAGTTGGGGTCGGTCATGTCGGTCACCAGGATGTCGCCTTCCTTGACCTTCGACATGTGCTTCGCGTCGGGCACGACCCGCACGACGCCGCTGCCGATCTTGTGGCCGATCGCCCGGCCGGTGGAGAGCACGCGCGAGCTGCCCTTGAGGGCGAAGCGCTCCTCGACATCGCGCTTGCGCGACTTGACGGTCTCCGGGCGCGCCTGAAGCACGTACAGCTTGCCGTCGGCGCCGTCCTTGCCCCACTCGATATCCATCGGCCGGCCGTAGTGCTTCTCGATGGCGACCGCGTAGCGCGCCAGTTCCAGGACTTCGTCGTCCTTCAGGGAAAAGGCGTTCCTTTCCGCTTCCGGGACCTCGACCACGCTCGTGGAGCGCCCGGTCTGCCCGGACTTGCCGAACACCATCTTCTCCAGCTTCGAGCCGAGCGCCCGGCGCACGATCGCGGGACGGCCCTTCTCCAGCATCGGCTTGTGCACGTAGAACTCGTCCGGGTTCACCGCGCCTTGCACCACCGTCTCGCCCAGGCCGTAGGCGGACGTAATGAACACCACGTCCCGGAAGCCCGATTCGGTGTCCAGGGTGAACATGACTCCCGCCGCGCCCAGGTCGCTGCGCACCATCTGCTGGACCGCGGCCGACAGCGCCACCGTCCCGTGATCGAACCCCTGGTGCGCGCGGTACGAGATCGCCCGGTCGTTGTAGAGCGAGGCGAAAACGTGCCGGATGGCTTCCAGGACGTTGTCCACGCCGCGGATGTTGAGGAACGTCTCCTGCTGCCCGGCGAAGGACGCGTCCGGAAGGTCCTCCGCCGTCGCCGACGACCTCACCGCGTACGAATTTTCTTTCGAGCTTTGCTTCTCAAGCTCTTGAAACCGTTCCTTAATCTCAGCCTCGAAGGCGGGAGGGAACCGTGTATTCAGAATCCAGGAGCGGACCTCCGCTCCGCACGCTTCCAGGGCTTTCAGGTCCTTGGGATCGAGTGCTTTTATGCGAGCCTCGATTCGCTTGTCGAGGCCGTCCGCGGCGAGAAATTCGCGGTAGGCGTCGGCCGTAGTGGCGAAACCGCCGGGCACGCGGATGCCGGCGGCGGCGAGGCCGCCGATCATTTCGCCTAGCGACGCATTCTTGCCTCCGACCTGATCCAGGTCCTTGAGTCGCAGATCTTTAAGCCAAGCCAGGCGCATTGCCATAGTATTTTATCGTCTCAATCCCAGGTTTAGTCTTCAATGACGCCAACACGGACGGTCTTCTTCCTTTCGGACGGCACCGGCATCACGGCCCAGATGCTGGGCCACAGCCTGTTGACCCAGTTCGAAGGCGTCGACTTCAAGCAGGTCACCCTGCCCTTCGTCGACAGCCCGGACAAGGCCGAGGAGTGCCTCGCGCGCATCGAGGCCGAAAGCGCGAGCGGCAACGGCCAGCCCATCGTCTTCTCGACGCTGGTCAACCAGGAGGTGCGCGCCGTGTTTCGCCGCGCCAACGCTCTTTTCCTCGATTTCTTCGAGACCTTCATCGACCCGCTGGAGGCCGGCCTTGGCCTGAAGTCGAGCCATACGATCGGGCGTTCCCACAGCGCGATGGACAAGAAGGAGTACCAGCAGCGGATCGAGGCGATCAATTTCGCCATGGCGCACGACGACGGCGCCTCGCACCGCGAGCTTAGCCAGGCCGATGTGATCCTGATAGGGGTGTCGCGCAGCGGAAAAACGCCGACCAGCCTATATCTGGCGATGCAATTCGGCGTGAAAGCGGCGAACTACCCCCTCATACCCGAGGATTTCGACCGCAACCGGCTCCCCGACGCGCTGCGAGGGGACACCAGCCGCCTCTACGGCCTCACCATCGCCCCCGAGCGCCTGCACGAGATCCGCCGCGAGCGCCGCCCCGACAGCCGCTACGCGGCGCTGGACAACTGCCGCTACGAGATCGAAGAGGCCGAGAAGCTGATGCGCCGCGAAGGGGTGCGCAGCATCAACTCGACCAGCAAGTCGATCGAGGAGATCGCCACCACCATCCTGCGCGAGCTCAGGATCCAGCGCCAGGTTTACTGAGCTCATGGCTAAGATCCTGATCGCAGGCGCGGGCATTGGCGGACTTACGGCGGCCTCCTGCCTGCTGAAAGCCGGCCACGACGTTCTCGTGCTCGAGCAAGCTCCAGCGCTGGCCGAGATCGGCGCCGGCATCCAGCTGAGCGCGAACGCGATGCACGTCCTCAACGACCTCGGGCTGGGCCGCGCGATTGCCGCGACCGCGGTGCGGCCCGCCGCCTACGTCTTCCGCCTGCACGACACGGGCGAGATGATCAGCCGGTTCCCGCTCGCCGAAGAGCACGAGCGGCTGAACGGCGCGCCTTACAACCAGCTGCACCGCGCCGACCTCCATAACCTGCTCGCGGCCAAGGCGGCCGAGCTCAAGAAGGATGTCCTGCGGCTCAACGCGCGGCTCGCCGGGTTCGAGGAATCGGCGAATGGCGTTCGCGCCCGCCTCTCGAACGGTGAAACGCTCGACGCCGATCTGCTGGTCGGCGCCGACGGCGTGAAGTCCGGCGTTCGCACCCAGCTCGCCGGCGCGGACCGGCCCACCTACACGGGGGACGCCGCCTGGCGCCTGACCCTTCCCGCCGATCGGCTGCCCCCGGGCTTCATGGAACCGGTGATGGGCGTGTGGATGGGGCCGGGCGCGCACGTCGTCTGCTACTACCTGCGCGGGGGCGCCTTGCTGAATTTCGTCGGCCTGGTCGAGACGGACGAGGTCTCGGAGGAATCCTGGACCGCGCGCTTCCCGTGGGAAAAGCTGAAGTCCGACTTCGCGGGCTGGCACCCGGATATCCAGACGGTGATCGACCGCGCCGACAAGGACCTGTGCTTCCGCTGGTCGCTCTTCTCGCGGCCGCCGCTGACCAACTGGAGCACCCGCCGCGTCACCATGCTCGGCGACGCAGTCCACGCGACGCTGCCCTATCTCGCGCAAGGCGCGGCAATGGCGATCGAGGACAGCGCCGTCCTCGCCCGCGCCCTGCGCCAGGCGGGAACTATCGAGGACGCCCTGCAGCTCTACCAGCGCAACCGGATCGAGCGCACCACCCGCATCGTCAAAGGCTCCAGCGCCAACCGGATCCTCTTCCATATGCGCGACCAGGCGGAGCTGCGGCGCGCCTTCGCGGCGCGCGACGAAGGCGCCTC
>CAYOVM010000308.1:0-3309 GCA_964407355.1 uncultured Enterobacteriaceae bacterium | reverse complement strand
GATTCCCATCTCGCGCAGCGCGGCGACCGCCGGCTTGGTGATGCGCTCGTCCTCGTCGCCGAACAGGCCGTCCTCGCCGGCGTGCGGATTGATACCCATGACGCCGAGCCGCGGGTTGCCGATGCCGAGCCGTTCCACGGTGCGAACGGCGGTCACGGCCGCCTCGACGACCCTTTCCGTCGTGATGCTCTCGAGGGATTTTTTGATCGACTCATGCAGCGTCACATGGGCGATCCGCAGCCCGGCGGCGACAAGCATGAGGAAGGTCTTCTCGCGCGGCGTGCCGGTGAGCTCGGCGAGCAGCCCGGCGTAGCCGTCGAACTTGATCCCGGCGCGGTTGATCGCCGTCTCCGACATGGGGCAAGCGACGATCGCGTCCACCGCGCCGCGCTGGAACAGCCTCACCGCGGCCTTGACGTACTCCACCGTCGCGCGACCGGCGCGCGGATCGAGCTTGCCGGGTTGGAACGCTTCCGGCTCGAGGGCCTGGACATGGATGATGTCGGCGTCGCGGGCGCCGTAGTGCTCCAGCACGAACGAGTCGCCGAGGAGGATGATGTCGCGGTGCGACTCCGCCGCCTTGACCGCGATCTCGGGCCCGATGCCGTTCGGGTCGCCGATGCAGATGGCGATGGTCACAGGGGAATGGCGAGGAGCGTGTCGAAGCGGCTCGCGTCGCAGACGGCGAGGCGCTCCTTGAACTTCAGCGCGCCGCCCTCCTCGACCAGGCGATCGAGGTAGCGGCCCGTGGCGAAGATGTCGCTGCGGCCGTCACGCATGATGCGGATGACCAGGAACGGGGTCTCGCACTGCTCGCCCAGCACGACCGGCAGCCCGACGATATGGCGGTAGGTCTGGCGCTCGTAGATGCTCGCCTCGCGCAGCGCCGAGACACGGTCGCGCAGCATGTCGCGCGAGTCGGCGTAGATCAGGCCCGCCTGCATGCCGCGCTTGTGGTTGTCGGCCGAGGTGACCTTGTAGAGGCAGTCCGCGGTGAAGAACTCCGGCCACTCCTCGAGCCGGTCGTCGTCCAAGGCGCGCGCGTAGGCCGCGTTCAGCTGGATCAGTTTTTCGTTCACACGCCCATGCAACGCCGATAAGCTTTCCAGAATCCGCGGACCGAAGCCTCGGTGGCCCGCGTGTCCATCGTCTCGGTGGCGTCGCCGCCCATGTTGATCACCGAGAGCTGGTCACCTGCGGCGGCCGCGCCGCGCTGCACGAACCCGCCGACGCAGCCGTCCTCCATCGAGACGTAGCCCGCCGGGCCGACCAGGTTCGCCTGCCGCAGCCGGCGCTTGCGCATCTCGGGCGTGTCGTCGGCGAAGCCGAGGTAAGTCCAGTGCAGGTCCGTCCTGTCCGGGCCGCGGGGCACGATCTGGCGCACCGCGAGGCAGTTGTAGATCTGCTGCAGCACGAAGTTCGGGAACACCGAGAGGATCTGCAGCTGGATGCGGTCGCCGAACTCGTCCACGCCGTCGAGCAGGCTCGGGTCCCGGAGGCGGTAGCTCGTCTCGGAGCGGATGCCCTGGTCCTTGTAGGCGGTGCTTTTCTCGTCGCCGGGCGCGTCGATGGTGAAGCTCGCGTGGTGCCCGCCGTGCGGCGCGACCAGCACCCCGCCGCCCTGCGTAAGGCGCGTGATGCGGAAGGTGCCGAAGAACGCGTGCAGCAGGCTCGCGTGGTACGTGTCGCGCACGTTCTCCGCGTAGAGCTTCCAGTTGTTGGGCAGCGTCTGCGTGTACCGGCCGATGACCTCCATCGGCTTCTTCATCACGCGCGTGATGCGGCCGAGGATCTCGGCGCCCAGGTACTCCTCGATCGGCGGCGTCTCGGACGACAGCGTGACGAAGACGACGCCGGCGAGGACCGTGGTGCGCAGCTTGCGCGGCCCGATCCCGTCGCGGCGGAAGTCCTTCGGCATCCCGCCCTTGCCGTTCGTGCCCTTCTCGAAGGCGATGGAGATCAGGTCGCCCTGCTGGCTGTAGCGCCACGCGTGGTACACGCACTGGAAGGCCTTGGCGCCGCTGCCGCCGTCGTCGATGGCGATCAGCGCGCCGCGGTGCGCGCAGCGGTTCTCGAAGGCGCAGATCTTCCCGTCGTCGGCGCGCACCACGATCACCGGCATCTCGCCGATCGCGGTGGTGCGGTAGTCGCCCGGCTTCTGCAGGTCGCCCTCGAGGCAGGCGAAGCTCCACGCCGCGCCCTCGAAGATGCGGCGCTGCTCTTCCCGATAGTTGTCCGCGTCCTGGTAAACCCAATAAGGAACGCGGGTAAGAGTCTGCGGCCAGGCCTTTGAATTTTGCATTGGGAAAACCTAGTTCGCGAGCGTCACGTTGGCGTCCTTGATCACCTTCTGCCAGCGCGCCATCTCCTCGCGGATGAAGGCGGCGGTCTCGGCCGGCGTGCCGCCGACCGGCTCGGCGCCCTGCGCGAGGAATTTCTCGCGCACGTCGGCCATCTTCAGCGCCTCCGCGGCGGCGGCCTGCACCTGCTGCGCGATCGCGGCGGGCGTGCCGGGCGGCAGGACCATGGCGAACCAGGCGCTCGCGACGAAGTCCGGCATGCCGAGCTCGGCCGTGGTCGGCACATCGGGCGCGACGCTGCTGCGCTTCGGATGGGTCAGGCCGAGGAACTTGACGCGGCCCGCCTGCTGCAGCCGCAGCGCCGCGGCGATGTTGCCGATGAAGATGTCGACGCGCCCGGCCGAGATGTCGACGAGCGCCGGGCCTTCGCCCTTGTACGGCACGTGCACGAGCTCGAGGCGCGCCATCGTGGCGAGCATCGACGCCGAAAGGTGCGAGGTGGAGCCGTTGCCCTGCGAAGCGTAGATCACCTTGCCGGGATTCGCCCTGGCGTAGGCGATCAGCTCCTTCAGGGAAGCCGCCGGAAAATCCTGGCGCGCGGTGACCACGTTCGGCACGAGCGCGAGGACCGTGACCGGGACGAACTTGAGCGGGTCGTAGGAGAGCTTGTCGTAGAGGTTCAGGTTGATCGACAGCGGCCCCGGCGGGCTGGAGAGGATGGTGTAGCCGTCCGGGTCGGCGCGGTAGACGGCGTCGGCGCCGACGTTGCCGCCCGCGCCCGCGCGGTTGTCGACGATGACCGGCTGGCCCCATCGCACGGACATCTTCTCGCTCACGATGCGCGCCAGCACGTCGGCCGAGCCGCCCGCCGGGAACGGCACGATCACGCGGACGGCTTTCGCGGGCCAGGATTGCGCCGCGGCCGGCGCGGCAAGCAGCGCGGCGATGGCCAGCGCGATGAGTTTCAGCATGGTCAGACGACCTCCGGGGTTGATCCTACGCCATGGGA
>CAYOVM010000307.1:0-3316 GCA_964407355.1 uncultured Enterobacteriaceae bacterium | reverse complement strand
TCCCGGGGAGGAGGAGTCCATGAAGGGTCTGCTCGCGCTGTCGCGCGCGATCGACGCGGTCAACCAGCGCCTGAGCTACGTCGCCGATGCGCTGGTGCTGCTCTCCTGCCTGATCAGCGCCGGCAACGCGTTCTCGCGCTACGCCTTCAGCGTGAGCTCCAACGCCTGGCTCGAGATCCAGTGGTACATGTTCGGCGCGCTGGTCATGCTGGGCGCCTCGTACACGCTCAAGCGCAACGAGCACGTGCGCGTCGACATCGTCTACGCGAACCTCTCGACCCGGCGGCAGATCGTGGTCGACATCGTCGGCGGCCTGCTGTTCCTCCTTCCCGCGACCCTGATCCTCGCCTACCTCTCCTGGCCGATATTCCACAACTCCTGGGCCGAAGGCGAGATCTCCTCCAATGCCGGAGGGCTGGTGCGCTGGCCGATCAAGATCTTCCTGCCGCTGGGGTTCGCGCTGCTCAGCCTGCAGGGAATCTCGGAGCTCATCAAGCGCTTCGCCATGCTTACGGGCCACATGAAGGCCGACCTGCATTATGAGAGGCCTTTGCAATGATTCCGCACGACCTCATGGCGCCGCTGATGTTCGGCGGGCTGATCGTGTTCATGCTGATCGGTTATCCGGTCGCGTTCTCGCTCGCGGCGGTCGGGCTTTTCTTCGGCTTCATCGCGATCCGGGAGGGATTCTTCGGGTTCGCGCTGATGCAGGCGCTGCCCGAGCGCGTCTTCGGCATCCTGGCGAACGACACGCTGCTCGCCATCCCGTTCTTCACCCTCATGGGGGCGATCCTCGAGCGCTGCGGATTGGCCGAGGATCTGCTCGACGGGCTGGGGCAGCTCTTCGGCCCGGTGCGCGGCGGCCTGGGCTACGCCGTGATCGTGGTCGGCGCGATCCTGGGGGCGATCACCGGGACCGTGGCCGCCTCGGTGATCGCGATGGGCCTCATCTCGCTTCCCGTGATGATGCGCTACGGCTACGACATGAAGTTCGCGACCGGCGTGATCGCCGCCTCGGGAACCATCACGCAGCTCATCCCGCCCTCGCTCGTTCTCATCGTGCTCGCCGATCAGCTCGGGCGCTCGGTCGGCGACATGTACGCGGGCGCATGGGGTCCGAGCCTGATTCAGGTGCTGCTGTTCTCGCTGTACGTCTTCGGCGTGAGCATCGTCAAGCCCTCGTGGGTACCGGGCATCCCGCCCGAATCGCGCACCATCACCGGCTGGCCGCTGGTGAAGAAATGCCTCTGGGGAATCATCCCTTCGCTGGTCCTGATCTTCCTCGTGCTCGGCACGATCTTCCTCGGCCTCGCGACGCCGACCGAGGGCGGCGCCATGGGAATGGTCGGGGCGATCGTCCTCGCCGTGCTGCACCGCCCCGAGTTCTCGCGGCAGGCGCGCATCGCGTCCTGGGTGGCGCTCGCCGCCATGATCCTGCTCGCGCTGCCCGCATTCGCGGTGTGGCAGGACGAGCACGTGCCCGCCGCGGTGGCGGCCGCCGCCGGCCGGTTCCTCGGCGCGGCGCGCGCGCCGTTGTTCATGGTCTTCTACGCGGGGCTTGCCCTGGTGCTCTGGGAAGCGGTGCGCATCGCCCAGCTGCGCGAGCTGATCCTCCAGGCCTCGCAATCCACCATGCGCATCACGGCCATGGTGATTTTCATCCTGATCGGCTCGACCATTTTCACGCTGGTGTTCCGCGGCGTCGACGGCGACCTGTGGATCGAGCACCTGCTGAGCGGGCTGCCGGGCGGCAAGGTCGGCTTCCTCATCGCCGTCAACCTGTTCGTGTTTTTCCTCGCGTTCTTCCTCGATTTCTTCGAGATCGCCTTCATCATCGTCCCGCTGCTCGCGCCCGTGGCGGCGAAGCTCGGCATCGATCTCATCTGGTTCGGCGTGCTGCTTTGCGTGAACATGCAGACCTCGTTCATGCATCCGCCCTTCGGCTTCGCGCTGTTCTACCTGCGCGGCATCGCGCCGAAGGAAGTGAAGAGCTCCTCGATCTACTGGGGCGCGATTCCCTGGGTGCTGCTGCAGCTCGTCATGGTCGCCATCGTCATCGCCTGGCCGGGGCTCGTCACCGCGTTCCTCGACAAGGCCTCGAACGTCGATCCCAGCAAGGTGAGGATCGAGATCCCGGCGCAAGACTTCGAGCGCAAGGACCAGGAAGACACCGTGCCCGACTTCAGCACGCCCGCCCGGAAATAAAAAACCCCGCCTGGGCGGGGTTTTTTGCGGTCCTGCGGCGGCGGCGCGGCGGCTACGTCCCGCCCAGCTTCGAGTTGAAGCTGTAGTTATCGTAGGTGCTCTCGGCGACCCGGAACCAGAGGAACTGCTCGTCGCGGAATTTCTTCCAGTCGGGGTAGATGCGCTTCCAGTGGGCGCTTTTCGCGCCGAGCTCGTTGTAGACCTGGTAGGCGGCTTTTTCCGCCGCCTCGAGGATCTGCCGCGAGAACGGCCTGAGCAAGGTGCCGCCCGCCACGAGCCTGCGCAGCGCAGCCGGATTCTGCGCGTCGTACTTCGCCAGCATCCAGCTCGTCGCCTCGCCGCAGGCCGCGCTGAGGGCCGCCTGGTAGGTCTTCGGCAGCTCGTTCCACTTCTTCTCGTTCACGAGAACGTGGATCATCGAGCCGCCTTCCCAGAATCCCGGGTAGTAGTAGTACTTGGCGACTTTGTTGAAGCCGAGCTTCTCGTCGTCGTACGGGCCGACCCACTCCGCCGCATCGACCGTGCCCTTCTCGAGCGCGGGGTAGATGTCCGGCGCCGGGATGTTCTGCGGCACGACGCCGAGCTTCGCGAGAATCAGCCCGGCCATGCCGCCGATGCGCATCTTGAGGCCGTTCAGGTCGGCGGTGGTCTTGATCTCCTTGCGGAACCAGCCGCCCATCTGGCAGCCGGTATTGCCCGCCAGCAGCGCGACCGAGCCGTAGTCCTTGAAGAGCGGCGCCATCGCCTCGTGGCCGCCGCCGAAATGCCACCACGCGTGGTTCTGGCGGGCGTTCGGGCCGAAGGACACCGAGGTGCCCAGCCCGAAGGCCGCGTCCTTGCCGAAATAGTAGTAGCTCGCGGTGTGGCCGATCTCGACCGTGCCGGCCTGGACCGCGTCCAGGACCTGCAGCCCGGGAACGATCTCGCCGGCGGCGAAGGCGCGGATCTGGAACTTGCCGTCGGTCAGCTCGCCGACGCGGCGCGCCACGTACTCCGCTCCGCCGAACAGCGTGTCGAGGCTCTTCGCCCAGCTGGTGGGCATCCGCCAAGTGATGCTCGGCTGCGATTGCGCGATTGCCGGCGCCGCGATGGCTCCTGCTGCCGCGCCCGC
>CAYOVM010000306.1:0-3316 GCA_964407355.1 uncultured Enterobacteriaceae bacterium | reverse complement strand
GCGTCACCTTCTCCACGCGCTCGTTGCCGGCGAAGTTCTGCAGCAGATCGCCCACCGCGGCGACGACCGTGTAGGTGGTCTGCGCGAACAACGTGCTCGGTCCGGAAGGCAGGCTGACGTTCACGCTGGCCGTCGCGCTGGCGGTCGAGCCCGTGAGCGCCGGGCTGAAGACCACGATCTTCGGACCGTTCGCGGGAACGACCGTGAGCTGCACGATGTTCCCGACCGGCACGCCGGTCGTCGTGAATGAAACCGCGACTGGATTCGGCGTGGTGGCCGGCAGGGTGATGTCGGCGTTGCCTGACGGGCTCGCCGGCGCGCTCACGCCCGCGACGCTCGAGATGGCGAGCGTCGGCGTTCCGGCGATAAACACCGGACTGGTGGCCGCGAAGCTGAAGCCGGGATTGGTTCCGGCGGTGCGGGTGAAATTCTCCGCCTCCAGGCGAATGCGTCCGGGGGCGCCCGCGGTGGTGCCATCGGAGCAGCAGTTGTTGAAGATGGAGCCGCCGTTGCCGCCCACCGCGTTGATTGCGCCGTTGCCGCTGATGGTCGTCGCGACGATGCGGATAGCGCCGCCCGCGCCGCCGCCGCCCGCGGTGCCGAAGATGACATTGTTCGCGATGTCCGAATCGCCGCCGTTGCCGCCGTTGGCGCTGATCGAGCCGCTGGCGCTGAGATTGACCGTGCCGGAAGACGCGATCAGGAGCGCTCCGCCGCCGCCTCCGCCGCCGGCCCCTGCGGTCGAGGTTCCGCCCCCGCCGCCGCCGCCGCCGGAGCCGCCGATGAGGGGCAGCAGACCGCTCGAGCCGTAGGCGGCGCCGGCGGGCGTGCCCTCATAGATGATGCCCGCGCAGTTGAAGGGGCCGCGCGGTGAGCTGGAGGCCGCGCCGAACCCGCCGCCCGCCCCGCCGCTCAGCTGCGTTCTGCCGAAGCAGGAGGCGTTGAGGAAGGTCACGCCGCCGCCGCCGCCGCCGGGCCCGAGGCCGAAGCCCGCGCGATTGGTGGTCGTGTTGCTGGGCGCGCTCTGCCCTCCGAGGCCGCCGCGGCCGCCGTCGAAGCCGCCCGGGCCGCCGACGCCCGGGGCGCCGTCGTCGCCGAGCGCGCCGCCGCCGGCCGCGCCGACCGGCACGCCGCTCGTGCCGCTTATGTTGATCGCCCCCGCGATGGTGACGTTGCCGCTCGCGAGGATCACGACCGGCGTGTTGGTGGTGTTCTTCCGGTAAGTGACGGTCACGCCGGAGGGGATGTTGACGGTCGTGTAGTTGAAGATGCCGCTCGGCGGCAGGTCGACCGTGGTGTTCACCGTGGGGCTGAAGGCCCCGTCTGCGCCCGTGCTGCCGCTGTCGAAGACGGCGCGCGCGCCGAACGGCGCGAAGGCGGCGCCGACGGCGAACGCGAGGGCGATGGCTTTAGCGCTCGTTCTCATGGACTTGCTCCTTTCGTTCGTTGAAACAGGGATTGAGGCAAATGGGGTTCGCATGCGGAGGACTCCTTCATTCCAGCACGGTGAAAGTGTTCGCCGGGACCGCGGCGTCGGTGCTCGCCCCGCCGGGCGTGAAGACGCGGAACACGCTCGCTCCGAGCGGGGCGTCCGCGGCGATGGAAATTCGCAATGTGATCTCGGTGCCCGCGGCGTTCACCGCCGGCAGGCTGTCGATGAAGATGCCGCTGCCGGGCGCGGCGCTCACCCGGCTCACGCCCTGGAAGTTCTGACCGCGGATCGTCATGGCGAAGGTCTGGCCGCGGCTCGCGAGGATCGGCGAGATCGAGTCGATGCTCGGCGCGCCGGCCGCGACCTGGAATACGTCGCTGCCCGCGGGCACGAAGGTCACGCGCTGCGTGCCGCGCAGGACGATGACCGTTCTCGAGCCGACCGCGGCGCCCGCCAGGCTGACCGGCGCCTGGATCTGGCGGCCGTCGGGCGCGATCGTGAGCGCGCCCACGGTGATGTTGTCGGGCGGCGAGATCTGGACGGCGGTGACGTCCGCGAGGCCGGCGCCGGAGATCGTCAACGTGCCCGAGGAGGTCGGGAAAAGCGGCGACGTCTGCACGCCGTTGGAGAACGGCCCGGTGACAACGCCCAGCGCCGTGCCGAACGCCGGGAACGTCGTGCTCACCGGGGCCGGCGCGTCCGCCTGCAGCACGACGCCGAGATTGGGCGAGACGAACGGGCCGAACGTCGTGGAAACCGGCGCGGCCGGCGTCTCGAGAACGACTCCGAGGGAGGGCGCGAGTATCGGCGTGAAGTTCGCCTGGATGATGTTGACGAGATTGAGCGTGGTGGCGGGGCTCGCCACGGCCGCGGACTCCCCCGCCGGCGTGGCGATGATCACGTTGCGCGGTCCGAGCGCGGCGCCGGCCGCCGCGCTGATCGTCACAGTGGCCTGCGTGGAATCCGCGTTGACCGTCGGCGGGGACACCGTCATGCCGGCGGGCGGGTCGATGCGCACGAGCGAGGCATTCTGGAAATTGGCGCCGAACAGCGTGAGCGACACCGCCGGCGCGCCCACCTGGAGATTGATCTGCGACATCCCGTCGATGCGCGGCAGCGGCGCGGTTACCCGGAAGAGCGCCGCGTTCGGGTTCGAGAAGGGTATGTTGACGCCGCCCGCCAGCACCCGGATCGTGCGCAGAGTCTGCGGCGCCGTGGCCGCGACGGAAACGGGGATGGTGAGGGAGGTGCCGTCGAGGCTGGCGGCGGGCGCGCCGAGCGTCAAGCCGTCCGGCGGGACCGCCTGCACCGCGGTGACGCCCGTGAGGCCGGCGCCGCTGAGCGTGAGGGTGATGTCCTGGCCGATGATGCCGAAGGCCGGCGTCATGCCGGTCACCGCGGGCGGCACGATGACGCCGAGCGCCGGGGAGAACGCGTTGAAGGTCTGGCTGACCGGCTGCGCGGTCTCCTGCTTCACCACCCCGACGACCGGCGAGACGATCGGCGTAAACGCCGCCTGCACCTCGTTCACCACGCTGAAGGTGTTGGCGGGGCTCGCGATCGCCGTCGAGGTGCCGGCGATCGTGGTCACGGTAACGACGCGCGGCCCGGTGGCCGCGAGCGCCGAGACGCTCATGGAGAGCGAGACGGTGCCGCCGTCGGGGCTGACCGAAGGCGTCGAGCTGAGCGCGATGCCCGCCGAGGGCGTGATATTCACCGATTGCACCGTCTGCAGGTTGGCGCCGCGCACGGTGAGGGTCATCGCGGTGGTCCCGGCCACGGCGAAGTTCGGGGCGACCGAATCCACCCGCGGCTGCGGCGTGGTGATGAGGATGTAGTCCGCGCCGGCGCGCGCCGCCGCGTACGGCTGCTGCGCGCCGCTCA
>CAYOVM010000305.1:0-3324 GCA_964407355.1 uncultured Enterobacteriaceae bacterium | reverse complement strand
CGGCGCGATGTGCGGCGGGGTCTTCATGGGGTCGGCCGGAATGAAGTTGTTGTACTCGAGGAAGTAGCCGCCGACCTCGGGCACGAAGAACAGGACGAAGCAGAAGATGGCGAGGAACACCACCGCGCCCATCATGTCCTTCACCGTGTAGTACGGATGGAACGGAATGCCGTCCAGCGGGTGGCCGTTCGCGTCCTTGTACTTCTTGATCTCGACCCCGTCGGGATTGTTCGAGCCGACATCGTGGAGCGCGAGGATGTGCGCGACCACGAGCCCGAGCAGCACCAGCGGGAAGGCGATGACATGCAGCGCGAAGAAGCGGTTGAGCGTCGCGTCCGAGACGACGTAATCGCCGCGGATCCACAGCGCGAGATCGGGGCCGATGAAAGGCACGCTGCCGAAGAGGTTCACGATGACCTGCGCGCCCCAGTACGACATCTGGCCCCACGGCAGCAGATAGCCGAAGAACGCCTCGCCCATCAGCGTCAGATAGATCAGCACGCCGAAGATCCAGACGAGCTCGCGCGGCTGCTTGTAGGAGCCGTAGAGCATGCCGCGGAACATGTGCAGGTAGACGACGATGAAGAACGCCGAGGCGCCGGTCGAGTGGATGTAGCGCAGGATCCAGCCGCCGGGCACGTCGCGCATGATGTACTCGACCGAGCCGAAGGCGAGCGCGGCATCGGGCTTGTAGTTCATCGTCAGGAAAATCCCGGAGACGATCTGGATCACCAGCACGAGCAGGGCGAGCGAGCCGAAGAAGTACCAGAAGTTGAAGTTCTTGGGCGCGTAGTACTCGGAGGCGTGGATGCGCCATTGCTGCGCGACCGAGGGCATCCTCGAGTCGAACCAGTTCCACAGCGCGTTGAGCCGGGAGGTGCTCATGCTCTAGGCCCCCTTCTTTTCTTTGTCTTCGCCGATCACCAGGGTGGCGTCGGAGAGCATGTAGGGAGGCACCTCGAGATTGGTCGGGGCGGGCGAGCCCTTGTAGACGCGTCCGGCGAAATCGAATTTGGAGCCGTGGCAGGGGCAGTAGAAGCCGCCGTTCCAGTCGGCGCCCATCTCCGCTTTTTCCTCGGGCGACTTCGGCTGCGGCGAGCAGCCGAGGTGCGTGCACACGCCCACCAGCACCATCAGGTCGGGCTTTGCCGAGCGGAACTCGTTGGCGGCGTAGGGAGGCTGCTGCGATTTCACCTTGGAGTTCGGGTCCGACACCTTGGCGTCGGCTTTCTTGATGGCATCCAGCATTTCCTTCGTGCGCTTCATTACCCAGACGGGCTTTCCGCGCCATTCGTAAATGCCGAGCTCGCCCGGAGCCAGCTTCGAGATGTCCACTTCCACCGGCGCGCCGGCCGCCTTGGCGCGCTCGGAGGGCCACATGCTCACAACGAAGGGAACCGCGGCGCCGACGCCGGCGGCGCCGCCCACGACTGAAGTCGCGATGAGGAGGTTGCGCCGGGTCTTGTCCACTTTTCCTTGCTCGTTCATGGGGATGCTTTTGTTATTGGGAGGGCGCAAAAGGCTGCGATTCTACCGAGGGGTCGCGCAAATGTCACCAATTCGCTCCTAAGCGCCTATATTTTCAACGGAATTTTGTATACTAGCGCCCCTCCACCCATGCACCGGCTCTGGCTCATATTCGCGCAGACGGCGACGATCGCCGTCGCGCTGCTGTTCGTAGTCTCGACGTTCCGACCCGAGTGGCTTCCCACGCGAGCCGCGCCCGGCGCCGTGTTGCAGCAAACCTCGCCCATCGGCGCCCTCCCGAGCGCGCCACGCGTGAACTCCTACTACGACGCGGTGCAGCGCGCGACGCCCTCGGTGGTGAACATCTTCACCTCCAAGGAGATCCGCTCGCCGAAGCATCCGCTGCTGAACGACCCGATCTTCCGGCGCTTCTTCGGCGACCAGCTGCCCGACGAAGCGCAGCGCGCCTCGAGCCTGGGCTCGGGCGTCATCGTGAGCACCTCGGGCTACGTCATCACCAATCACCATGTCGTCGAGGCCGCCGACGAGATCGAGGTCGCGCTCGCCGACGGCAAGAAGCTGCTCGCGAAAGTGGTCGGCAACGATCCGGAGACCGACATCGCCGTGCTTCGCGTGAGCGCCGAGAACCTGCCGGCGATCACGTTCGGATCGTCCGATGCGCTGCACGTCGGCGACGTGGTGCTCGCGATCGGCAACCCGTTCGGCGTCGGCCAGACCGTGACCAGCGGAATCATCTCCGCGCTGGGCCGCACGGGCCTGGGCATCAACACCTTCGAGAACTTCATCCAGACCGACGCGGCGATCAATCCCGGCAACTCGGGCGGCGCGCTGGTCGACGCCTCGGGCAACCTGATCGGCATCAATACCGCGATTTTTTCCCGCTCCGGCGGCTCCATGGGGATCGGCTTCGCCATCCCCGTCTCCACGGCAAAGATGGTGCTCGAGCAGATCGTCAAGAACGGCAGCGTGACGCGCGGCTGGATCGGCGTGGAAGTGCAGGAGATCACCCCGCCCGTGGCCGAGTCGTTCAAGCTCGGCAGCACCCGCGGCGCGCTGATCGCCGGCGTGCTGCGCGGCGGGCCCGCCGACAAGGCCGGGGTCAAGCCGGGCGACATCCTGGTCGAGATCGGCGGCAAGCCGGTGCTGGATCCGGCGGCGATGCTGAACCTCGTCGCCGCGCTCGCGCCCGGCGCGCCCGCAAAAGTGAAGCTCAAGCGCCAGGGACAGGATGTCGATGCCAGCGTGACCGTGGGCCGGCGGCCCAAGCCGCAGGCGCGCGCCGAATGAGTGCTTCTGGGTCGATGAAAATGAACTTCATCTATCTCGTGCTGGCAGGCGCGGCCTGTGTCGCAGGCTGCGCGAGCGTCCCGGATTTCTCGAGACAGAAAGTTCTGCATACTCGGTACGACGGAACCGGGGACGATCTCCTGACCGCGGGGCTCGGCAAATCCGGCCTGGGTGTGGCGACGCCGCCCGCGGTGCGCGACGCGAAAAGCCCGACCGCCGCCGAGCTGCGCCGCCGCGCGATCCATGCGAACTACCGCGCGCTCGCGGACATGAGCCCGGCGGGCGGCTACGGCGTGCTGTACGGGCCGAACATCGATCTCGCCGGCAAGGACGCGCTCGGCGAAGGCAAGATCGCGGGCGACGAGTTCCTGACTTTCCTCGACGACGGCAGCGGCCGCGACAACGTCACGCTGATGGTCCAGGTGCCGCAAAGCTTCAACCCGAAGGAGCCGTGCATCGTCACGGCGTCCTCCTCCGGCTCGCGCGGAATTTATGGCGCGATCGGCACCTCGGGCGAGTGGGGCCTCAAGCGCGGCTGCGCCGTCGCCT
>CAYOVM010000304.1:0-3335 GCA_964407355.1 uncultured Enterobacteriaceae bacterium | reverse complement strand
TCGGCGATCGCCGCGCCGACGCTCGCGCCGAAGCGCTTGGCGAACTTCTCCGCGAGATTCTCCTTCTGCGTGAAGTCGACGATCTCTTCGGCTTTGACCACCTCGCGCGCCACGTAGTCGAGGCTGCCGATGCCGTCGGTGAGGCCGAGCTCGATGCTCTTCTGCCCGCTCCAGATGAGGCCGCTGAAGGTCTCCGGGGTCTCCTTGAGCCGCTTGCCGCGGCCCTCGCGCACCACGCCGATGAACTGCTGGTGGATCTCGGCGGCGAGCTGCTTGGCGAACTCGACATGCTTCGGCTCGACCGGGCTGAAGGGATCGAGGAACGCCTTGTTCTCGCCCGAGGTGATCAGGCGGCGATCGACGCCGAGCTTGTCCATGAGCCCGGTGAAGCCGAAGCCGTTCATGATGACGCCGATCGAGCCCACCAGGCTCGACTTGCTCACGTAGATGCGGTCGGCGCCCACGGCGATGAAGTAGCCGCCCGAGGCGCAGATGTCCTCGACCACGGCGTACAGCGGGATATCGGGATACTTGGTGCGCAGCCGGCGCATCTCGTCGTAGATGGTCTGCGCCTGCACCGGGCTGCCGCCCGGGCTGTTGATGCGCACTACGACCCCCTGCGTGTTCTTGTCCTTGAACGCCGCCTGCAGCGCCGCCGTCACCTTCTCCGCGCTCGCCTCGCCGCCGGGCGAGATCACGCCGTTCACTTCGACCATGGCGGTGTGCTTGCCGCCGCCCGTCGCGTCGGAGCGGCTTTTCCAGTCGACCGCGAGCACCAGGATGAAGGTGATGTAGGCGAACGTCAGCAGCTTGAAGAAGATGCCCCAGAGTCGCGCGCGCCGCTGTTCCTTGAGTGCCGCCGTGGCGAGCTTCGTCACCAGCTCGCGTTCCCACGGCGCGTTTCCCTGCTCGTTTTCAGTCATCCTCGAATCCCATGAAATAGACGCCGCCTGCGCGTTCCTCGACCCTGAGCTTTACGAGCGGCGTGCGATTGCACGGCCCGCCGAGGCACTGCCCGCTCGCCGGGTGATAGGCGGCGCCGTGAGTCGAGCATAGCAAATCGCGCCCGGTCGAATCGAAAAATACGCCTTCCTGCCAGTCGAGCTCCATCGCGACGTGCGCGCAGCGGTTGAGATAGGCGTGCACCTGCCCGGCGTAGCGGACCGCGAACGCGGGCGCCGGCCGGCCGAAATACTCGACGTCGAAGCGCACGCCCCGGCCGGAATCGGCGAGCGCGCCGGACGCGCAGATCAGGCGTTCTTCGTCAGCCATTCGGCGAGCGAGCTCACGTCCGGGAAACATCCGAGCGGCCCGCAGGCCCGCAGGCCCTTTTCCGGGTGCGCACCATATGTAACCGCCAGCGCGTCCACGCCCGCGGCGCGGGCCATGTCGAGATCGTGGGAGGTGTCGCCGATCATCAGGGTTTCGGCTTTATTCGTTGAAAATCGTTCCATCAGCTCGAGCAGCATCGCCGGGTGAGGCTTCGGATGGGTCTCGTCGGCGCAGCGCGAGCCGGAGAAGAATCGGCCGAGGTTATCGTGCTCGAGCGCGCGGTCCAGGCCCCGGCGGCTCTTGCCGGTCGCGATCGCGAGCAGCCGGTCCTTCGAAAGGCGCTCGAGGAGCTCGAGGATGCCGGGGAAGAGCAGCATCGCGTCCTGGCGGGCGAGAAAATGCTTACGGTACTGCGCGGCGAACTCCGGATAGCGCTGCGCGCTGAGGCTCGGCACGGCGAGCCTCAGCGAGTCGTGCAGGCCGAGGCCGATGACGTGGCTTGCGCGCTCCCGGTCCGGCACTTGGAGCCCCAGGTCGCGCGCCGCGTCCTGGATGCAGCGCACGATGGTGCCCGCCGAATCGATCAGCGTGCCGTCCCAGTCGAAGACGATGAGCCGGTATTTCACCGGAAGGCCTTTTTCGCGAACGCGTGCATCTCCTGCGGCAGCTTCGATTCGAAGCTGAGCTTTTCCTTCTCCAAAGGATGCAGAAGCGACAGCCTGGCGGCGTGGAGGAAGAGGCGCTTGACGCCCTCCTTCGCGAGCGCGCGGTTGAGCGGAAAATCGCCGTACTTGTCGTCGCCCAGGACCGGATGCCCGGCATGCGCGAGGTGCACCCGGATCTGGTGCGTGCGTCCGGTCATGAGCCGCAGCTCGAGCAGGCTCGCCTGCGCCGCCCTTTTGAGCGGCTTGACCTTCGTGACGGCCGCCTTGCCGTCCTCCTGCACGCTGACCCGGCGCTCGCCTTGGGCGTTCACGTATTTATGGAGCGACTCGCGCAGCTCGGTCTCCTTTCGGTCCCATGAACCTTTCACGATTGCAAGATAGGCCTTGTCTACCTCGCCATCGCGCAGCATGCGATGCAGCTCGACCAGCGCGCTGCGCTTCTTGGCGATCATGAGCAGACCGGAGGTATCGCGATCCAGCCGGTGCGCGAGCTCCAGGAACTTCGCCTGCGGCCGCTCCGCCCGCAGCGACTCGATCACCCCGAAGCTCACTCCGCTGCCCCCATGGACCGCGATTCCGGACGGTTTATCGATCACGATGAGAGAAGAGTCTTCAAAAACGACCGGCAGGTTAAGCGGCCGGAGGGCAACAGGCACTCTCTCGGAAACCCGTACCGGCGGTACGCGGATCCGATCCCCGACCCGCAGGCGGTATTCGGGCTTGATCCGGCCGCTGTTCACCCGGACTTCGCCGCTTCGCAGGATCCGGTAGACGTGGCTTTTCGGCACGCCTTTAAGGTGGCGCACGAGGAAGTTATCGATGCGCTGGCCGTCCGCTTCCTCACCGACTTCAAGCCAGGTCACCTCCGGCCGAGCAGCGGCCTTGCTTAAGTCATTCATTTTTCGTATTATCTCGGGATTGCTTCGAGTTGCGAGGCACAGGTTACAAAGACGCGGCGATTACGGATCGCTGTGGTCGCGGACCTGCAACCCGCCTCCTGTCCGGCTGAAAGCCGGGCCTGAAGCACTGGTTAATTTCGCTCACCGGAAGTAGCGATACTACTAGAAGCGCGCGTAGGCGGACTTCCCCCTACTCAATCATTCCTATCTGACTGAAACCCACTAGGAGAGCACGGACCGACTAATCCTCGGGTCTCCTGCGCGCGCAGGAGAACAACAAAGTGAAGCGCATGCTGTTTAACGCGACCCAGCAAGAAGAGCTGAGAGTCGCGATCGTCGACGGGCAAAAGCTGGTCGACCTCGATATCGAATCCGCCTCAAGGGAGCAACGAAAAAGCAATATCTACAAGGGCGTCATCACCCGGATCGAGCCCAGCCTCGAAGCCGCGTTCGTCGACTATGGCGAAGAGCGCCACGGGTTCCTGCCTTTCAAGGAAGT
>CAYOVM010000303.1:0-3352 GCA_964407355.1 uncultured Enterobacteriaceae bacterium | reverse complement strand
CGCCCGGCGCCTTCCGCGGCCAGGCTATGAACCTCTACACGGGCGGCAGTCTCATGATGCGCTCGCCCGGCCGAAACTACTCCCTCGCCGACGTACAACTGCCGAGCCTGCGCGCGGGCTGCGGCGGGATCGACCTCTTCGGCGGCTCGTTCTCGTTCATCAACAAGCAGCAGTTCGTGGCGCTTCTGCGGAACATCGGCTCGAACGCGGTCGGCTACGCGTTCAAGCTCGCACTGCAGTCGATCTCGCCCGACATCGACAAGCTGCTCACCGAGCTGCACGACCAGATCAACAAGATCAACGCCATGAACATCAATTCCTGCGAGGCGGCCCAGGCACTGGTGAACGGCGCCGTCGGCGAATACGACAACTCCGTCCAGAGCGGCTGCGCGAACATCTCGCAGTACCTCGGAAGCGTTTCCGACAGGGCGGATGCACGGCTCACGTGCGCAACGAATGCCCCGGCGGTCGTCAAGACAGCCGCGGCCTCGAGCGACCCCAACATCCGCAACGTCACGTTCGTCAAAGGCAACGTTGTCTGGACGGCGTTGAACCGGGTCGCGGGCAGCATCAGCCAGCCCGAGAAGGAATTCATCATGAGCGTGATCGGCACGGTGGTGCTCTACCCGCCGCGGGATGACGGTAGCGGCGCCATGCCGCGCTACTTCGAACCGACCATTGCCGGGCTGCGCGATTTGCTGCTCGGGCGCGGCGCCTCGGCGCCACAGGGCAATATCGACGTAGAGATCTACACCTGCGACGAACCAGTCGAGTGCCTGAATCCCAGCCGAACCACAGTGTCGGTGAAACCCTTCAGCCGGCTGGTATCCGAGCGGCTTCTGCGCATCTCGGACAACATCGCCAGCCGCACGCCGCAGACGAGCGCCGACATCGGCTTCATCAACAACACCACCGAGCCGGTCTACAAGATGCTCGCGGTCGCGAATGCCGTGCCTGGATCGAGCACGGCCGAGACGCTCATCGAGACCTACAAGGACGTAATCGCCCTCGATTACACCGAGACGTTTCTGAAGCGCGTGATCCGGCAGGCGCAGACCGCTCTTTCGCACACGTTAAAGCGAAGCGAGCTCGAGCAACAGTACGTCGATACGCTCAAGAGCAACGCCCAGGAGGTGCAGAGACAGCTCGTCGCGGAGAAGCAAGCGGCGTACGCGAAGCTGCGCTCCGTCTCCTCGATGACCCAGGACCTGCAGAACCTGGAGCGGCAGCTCTGGACCTCCATGCCCTCGGCCGTCAAGGCGATGCTCGATTTCAGCTCCAACTCGGCGCCTCGCGGCTCGTAACACCGGGCGCCCGATCGACCCATGTTCGAGATTTACGCCTACGGCAACGTCGACACCCTGAACGGCGTGTTCAACGCCATCGCCGCGATCATGGGGGGCGGCGACTATTTCGGGCTCATCAAGACCGTCGCCGTGACCGGGGTCCTGGTCGCGGCATTTTCGGGGCTTTTCACACCCGGTCGGTTTCATGGCTGGGGCTGGCTGTTCGGCTTTCTCTTCCTCTACCACGTCCTCTTCCTCCCCAAAACCGACGTCGTAGTGGTCGACAAGCTCGGCAGCCAGCCCCCGGTCGTCATCGGCAACGTGCCGCTCGGGGTCGCCTTCTTCGGGCACGTCACCAGCAAGGTGGGCGACGTCATGACGCGGTTCTTCGAGACGGCCTTCCAGGTCATCCCCGCGCCCGGCGCGCAGCTACCGAGCGAGCTGGCGTATCAGAAGAACGGCGTCATGTTCGGCAATCGCGTGATCCAGGCCTCCCGCAACGTCAACGTCGCCGACCCGCAGCTTCGAACCGATCTCATCGCCTTCGTCTACAACTGCACGCTCTACGATCTTCAGGACGGCACCATCGACCCCGCCGCGTTCGGCCAGAGCACCGACATCTGGGCGTTGATGGGCAACCCGAACCCGGCGCGCTTCTCGACGTTCGGCAACCCGGTCCAGATCGACACCTGCCCCAAGGTGTACGCGTACCTCGCGAACCGCCTGCCCGCCGAGGTGGCGCGCGCCCGCGCGACTCTCGCATTCCAGTTGAATCCGTCCCTCGACCCTGCGGCTGCCCAGGGCGTAATCGACGGGCAGCTCGAGCAGGCGTACTACAAGACCAAGATCGCAACCGCCGCGCAATCGGCCGCGGATCTCCTTCGGCAGAACATCATGCTGAATCTCGTGCAGGACACGAGCAGCATCGCCGGCCAGAAGATCAACGATCCCGCGTCCATCATGATCGCCACGGCGCGGGCGAACGCCACGGCTTCGATCAACTCGTCCTTCCTCACCATGGGCAAGGTCGCCGAGCAGGCGCTCCCGCTCATCCGCAACGTGATCGAGGCCATCGTCTATGCGGTCTTCCCGTTCGTCTTCCTGCTTTTCCTGCTCTCCCATGGGCGCGGCCTCGGGCTCGCGATCAAGAGCTTTGTGCTGAGTCTCGTCTGGATCCAGCTTTGGCCGCCGCTCTACGCCATCCTCAACTACGTTGCCACGCTGGCGAGCGCCCGGACCCTCGAGGCGGCGGCGAAGATGGGAGCCAGCGCCCAGGGCCTCGCACTGGAAACCGCTTCCAGCATTTATCACGGCGCGATCTCCGACCAGGCCGTCGCCGGCTACATGGTGATCTCGATTCCCATCATCGCGACCGCGATCATCAAGGGCGGAGAGGTTGCATTCCAGGCCGTCACCGGCGTCGGCACCATCCAGTCCGCCGTCTCGGGCGAATCCAGCGCCGCGAGCAAGGGCAACGTCACCCAGGACGCCGTCTCCTTCGACCAGCAGCAGCTCGCGCCGAACCGCACCTCCGCCTACATGGCCACGACCGCCGACGCGCACGGTACGACCATCCAGGGTACCGGGCCGGATGCCGGCGTCTTCCGCTACCAGGCGACGCTCAGCCGCCTCGCCACGACCTTCACGATCTCCGAGCGGCAGGCGAACGCGTTGACGGACAGTGCGCGCGAAGCCGAGACCTTCGCCAGCTCCGAGCGCGAATCGATGCAGAGAAGCCAGGCTACGGCCCTCACCCAGGCGCTCTCGATGCAGGACCGCTTTGAGCACTCGCAGAGCCGCACCGGCGCGAGCATGACTTCGGACGGCGGCTCGACTTCGACGCAGCTTCAAACCCTCAATTCGATCGCGCGGGATGTCAACCGCCGGCTCGGACTCTCAGAAGAGTCCCTGGTCGGAAAAACCGTGGCCGCGGCGGCCTCCGCAGGCGCAAAGATCCCGCTCACGGAGATCGGCGCGCGCATCGCCACCGAGGGAAAGCACGTCGACCAGGAGCGCCTGCAGAGCGCCTACGACTACGCGCGAAAGGCCGCCGAGAGCACGCAGGT
>CAYOVM010000302.1:0-3418 GCA_964407355.1 uncultured Enterobacteriaceae bacterium | reverse complement strand
TGATGTCGCGCAGCGCGCGGTCGTTCATGTCCAGCACGCGCTTCCACTGGATGCGGCGCACATCGATGCCGAGCTCGTTGCCATGGCTGATGTGGTTGTCGATCAGCGCGGCGAGCAGGTTGTTCGCGAGCTGGATCGCGCCGAAGTCGCCGGTGAAGTGCAGGTTGATGTCCTCCATCGGCACGATCTGGGCGTAGCCGCCGCCGGCCGCGCCGCCCTTCACGCCGAACACCGGGCCGAGCGAGGGCTCGCGCAGGCAGATGATCGCCTTCTTGCCGATGTGGTTCAGCGCGTCGCCCAGGCCCACGGTGGTGGTGGTCTTGCCCTCGCCCGCCGGGGTGGGGCTGATCGCGGTCACGAGGACCAGCTTGCCGTCCTTCTTGCCCTTCAGGGTGTCGAGGTACTTGAGCGACAGCTTGGCCTTGTAGTGGCCGTAGGGCTCGAGATGCTCCTCGCCGATGCCGAGCTTCTCGCGCGCCACCGCCGCGATGCGCTGCATCTTCGCTGCCTGTGCGATTTCGATGTCGGAGGGCATTCTCTTTCGCTCGTGGGGTTTGCGGAAGACCGGGATTCTGGAGAGCGGGCCTGCCCGTGGCCTTGACTACGGTCAAGAACGCCCGCCGCAAAACGAAAACGCCGCGGGGCTCGCCCCGCGGCGTCCGTCTGCTGCGAACCGGATCAGATCGAGCTTGCGGCGCTGCGCTCGGCGCCGGCGTTACTCGCCCTGATTGCTCGGCGGAACCTTGTAATCGGGCCGCATCACATCGGCCACGGGAGTCGCGACGGCCTGGGCTTCGGAATGGCGCGCGCGCTCGTCCGAGCCGTTGCCGGACATCCCGCCCGCGAACGCCACCGCCACGAACAGCATCGCCGCCCCTACCGTCAGAACATTACGCTTTTTCACGATCTCTCCCGAGTTAGTCCGGCCGCTTTTCGGCCGGTCGCGCGTACAGGAGCAAGAGCGATGCCAGCAGCGAAAACGGCTCGCGAAGCTCCCGCCCCGCGTGACGCAGCGCACGCGTCGCCGCGCCCGGGCGTCGGCAACCGGACAGCACTGTTCGCGAAATCGACAGCGCGCGAAGACCTACTGGAAGCGCGGCCGCAGGGCGTCGGCGGTGCGCAGCCGGTCGTCGATGTAGCGCGCGCCGGCGCGCGCCGCCACCTCGCTCACCGCCAGGCGCTGCTCGGACGTGTCGAGCAGCCCGGTGAGCAGCACGCGCCCGTCCTCCGCGTCCACGGTGATGCGGACATCGCGCGTGCGCGACGAGACGCGCAGCGCCGCGCGGACGCCGGAGGCGAGCGCGAGATCGCGCAGGCGCGCGCGCGAGTGCTCGGTCTCGGCGAACTCGGGGGATCTCACGAGGCGCAGCACCTGGTCGACGCATTCGCGCACGCTGACGCGCTCGGTGTTCAGCACCAGGTCGTAGCGCTCGGCGTCGGTCCACTGCAGCGAGAAATGGCGCCTCATGATCGCCGTATGCGACTCGTCGTTCTTCAGGATCTCGTCGGCGATTCTCGCCTCGTCCGCGCTGCCGAGGCGCTCCATCATGCGGCGCTTGCGCAGCTCGAAGGGCGCGCACACGCGCACGCAGACCGCGTGCGGCACTTCGCGCAGCAGGTGGGTCGCGCCCCAGCCGCGGATCACCGCCCCCGGGCCCTGCATCGCAAGGTTGACGATCTCGTCGGCGGAGAAGATGGCGAGGCTGGTCTTGTCGGCGGTGAGCCGCTCGAGCAGGCCGGCGTTGCCCTCGAGCAGCCGGATCACGTGGCTCTTGCGCACCCGCATGCGGTCGGCGAGGTGGTCGATCACCTCGTGGTAGACGAGCGCGACGCCGAGCTCCTCGGCGAGCGCCGCCGCGACATCCTTTCCGAGCGAGCCCATCTCCCGGGTGATCGCGACCAGCGGCATCTGCGCTTCTCCTGTCCTGCCTTCGTACGACGAGCGTCAATTATCCGTTCGAAGGGAGCGGCAAGAAAGATACGAGATGAAAAAGAACGACAGCGGGACGTGAAATATTGCGGCGTGAAATATTGCGGCTACTGCGCCAGCTCCGCGAGCGCGCGGCCCTTGCCGTAGCCCGGGTCGCCCGGCGCCTCGCCGCCGCGGGTCACCCGCACGGCGCAGTATTTGAACTCGGGGATCTTGCCGAACGGGTCGAGCTTCGGGTTGGTGAGGACGTTCGCCGCCGCCTCGTAGAAGGCGAACGGGATGAAGACGGCGCCGCGCGGCGTGCCCTCGTCCATGCGGACGTACAGGGAAATCTTTCCGCGGCGCGATTCGACGGTGACGATGTCGCCCGGCTTCGCGCCCAGCGCCGCGATGTCCAGCGGATGCATCGAGGCCACCGGCTCGGGCTCGATCGCGTCGAGCACGCCGGCCCGGCGCGTCATCGCGCCGGTGTGCCAGTGCTCGAGCTGCCGCCCGGTGATGAGGACGACGGGGTATTCGGCGTCCGGGCGCTCGTCGGCCGGAATGAGGTCCGCGGGCACGAACTTCGCGCGCCCGGTCGCGGTCGGGAACACCTCGGTGAACACCACCGGCTGGCCCGGGTCGCCCTCGTTCTCGCAGGGATAGACGACGCAGGAGTCGCGCTCGAGCCGCTCCCAGGTGATGCCGGCGATGGAGCTCATGCCCTTGCGCATCTCGTCGAAAACGTCTTTCGGCTTTTCGTAGGACCAGTCGAGGCCGAGGCGTTTCGCTAGCTCCACGATCAGCCACAGGTCCGGCTTCGCCTCGCCCGGCGGCTCGATCGCCTTGCGGCCGAGCTGCACCATGCGGTCGGTGTTGGTGACGGTGCCGTCCTTCTCGGGCCAGGCGGTGGCGGGCAGCACCACGTCGGCGAGGTAGCAGGTCTCGGTGAGGAAGATGTCCTGCACCACCAGGTGCTCGAGCTTCGCCATCGCGGCGCGCGCGTGCTCGGCGTCGGGGTCGGACATCGCCGGGTTCTCGCCCATGATGTACATGCCGCGGACCTGCCCGGCGTCGGCGGCGCGGATCACCTCGACCACCGTGAGGCCGGGCTTCTTCTCGAGCTTCTTCTCCGGTCGCTTTGCCTTGGACTGTCCGGACGTGAATTGGTTGCCGCACTTCGGGCACTCGATCGCTTCGTCGGCGGAGGGAATGTCGTCCAGAGTCAGTTTGGCCTGACATTCGGGGCAACGGGTCTGGTAGGCCATCGGGACGCTCCGGAGAACGCGGGGGAGACGAGGTCGGGAGAGAATGCTTCATTGTTATCTGCGCCGGCCGAAGGAAGGCAAGGACAAACGGCTGAACGGCGCGGCGCACAAAGTAGCAGGCACACTCCGTGTGCCGTCCGCTGGGCGGTTGCAACGCCGAGACGGTTGGTCGGAAAAGGATTGGCCGACGGCACACGGAGTGTGCCTACTACTATCGGCCAAACGGCGTGGCGCAAAGTAG
>CAYOVM010000301.1:0-3465 GCA_964407355.1 uncultured Enterobacteriaceae bacterium | reverse complement strand
CGAAAATATGATGCGCCTGCCCTGGTTCGAGCATCGCGCGCCGAAGACGGTCGCGGAGGCGGCGCGCATCCTCGCCGCCGAAGGGCCGGGCGCGATGCTGATCGCGGGCGGCACGGACCTGCTGCCGAACATGAAGCGGCGCCAGATGGCGCCGAAGCTTCTCGTGTCCCTGAGAAATATTCCTTCGATGAAAGCCAAGGCCGCTTCCGCCGGCGGCGTGACGTTCGGCGCCGGCCTGACCCTCACCGAGGTGCTTGCCGATCCGCGCACGCCCGCCGCGCTTCGGCAGGCGGCGGGCCAGGTCGCGACCGTGCACCTGCGCAACATGGGAACGCTCGGCGGCAACCTGTGCCTCGACACGCGCTGCAACTACTACAACCAGAACTACGAGTGGCGCAAGGCCATCGACTTCTGCATGAAGAAGGACGGGGAGATCTGCTGGGTGGCGACCGCCAGCAAGCGCTGCGTCGCGACGTCCTCCACCGACTGCGCGCCGGCGCTGATCGCCCTCAACGCTGCGGTGAGGCTCGAGTCGCCCGGCGGCGAGCGCGAAATCCCGGTCGAAAACCTTTTCAAGAACGACGGCATCGACTACCTGGCTCGACGGCCCGACGAGATCCTGACCGAGCTGAGAATCCCCGACCGCGGCGCAAGGAGCACCTACTGGAAGCTGCGGCGCCGTGGCGCGTTCGACTTTCCGGTCCTTGGCGTCGCGGCGGCGGTCGTCCTGAGGAATGACGTCGTCGAGGAGGCCCGCATCGCCCTGGGCGCCGTCGCCTCCCGGCCGTTTCTCGTTGAAAAGGCGGGCGAATTCCTGAAGGGAAAAACGCTGGACGACGCGGTCATCGCCGAAGCGGCGAAAATCGCCGCGGCGCGCGCAAAGCCGATGGACAACGCCGATCTCGATCTATACTGGCGCAAGGAGGTCACCTCGGAGTTCGTCAGCCATGCGCTGCGCGAGCTGCGCGGCGACGATATGCGTGAGGTGCGCTTTCGCGTGGCGCGCCAGGTCATTTGAAAACGGCCGATTTGAAAAAAGCCCTAGTAGCCGCCTTTCTTCTTTGCGTCTGCGCCAGCGTCCTCGGGCAGCCTTATCCGGCGAAGCCGGTGCGCGTCGTCGTGCCTTTTCCCGCCGCCGGCGTCACCGACATCCTCGCGCGGCTGGTCGGCGCCCGGCTGAGCGAATCCTGGGGCCAGCCGGTGATCATCGAGAACCGCTCCGGCGCCGGCGGCAACATCGGGGTCGTCGCGATCGCGCGGTCCGGCGCCGACGGCTACTCGGTGCTGATGACCAGCAGCTCGATCGCGGTCAACATGTCGCTGAGCGCGAACCCGGGCTACGATCTCCTGAAGGATTTCGTGCCCGTGATCAATGTGGCCTCGAGCCCGAACATGATCGTCACGCAGCCGGGCGGACCGGCGAGCCTGCACGAGCTGATCGAGCAGTCGAAGAAGGGTGGCCTGGTCTACGGCTCGGCCGGCGCCGGCACGACGCCGCATCTCACCGCCGAGTATCTGTTCAAGAATCTCGCCGGCCTGAAAGTCACCCACGTGCCTTACAAAGGCGCCGCGCCGGCGGTGAACGCCGCTCTCGCGGGCGAGGTCGTCGCGGTGAGCGTCGCCATGCCGACCGCGGTGCCGCACCTCAAGTCCGGAAAGCTGCGCGGCCTCGCCATCACGAGCCGGCAGCGCAACGACGCCGTGCCGGACGTGCCGACCGTCGAGGAGCTGGGCTTTCCGGGATTCGAGGACATCACCTGGGTCGGCATCTTCGTCCCCGCGGGAACGCCGCAGGGCATCGTCTCGAAGATCAACGCGGACGTGAACGCCTTTCTCGCGCTGCCCGATTCGCGCGAGCGGCTCGCGAGCCTCGCCTTCGACCCGGTCGGCGGCACGCAGGAGAGCTTCGCCGCCTATCTCAAGGCCGAGGTCGGAAAATGGGCCAAGGTCATACGTGAAACGGGGGCGAAGATCGAATGAAAGACGCCTTGCCGCCGATCCGCCGCGTGGTCACCGCCGACGACGCGAACAAGAGATCGCGCATCGTCGAGGACGCGCCCGCCGCGTCGATCCGCACCGTGGCGGAGCGGCCGGGCTATCGCGCCGTCAACGTCTGGCGCACCGAGCACACGCCGGCGAAGATAAATTCCGGCGACACCACGGCGAAGCACCACGGCGTGCTGCCGCCGAAGAACGGCACGATCCTCAGGATCTGCGATTTTCCGCCGGAGCCGAAGGACCCGAAGGAGCTCAAGCGAATGCTCGACGCCACCTTCGGCGGCATTTACGACGACGCCCATCACGAGCGCGGCTCGGCCAAGCATCCCGGCATGCACCGCACCGAGACGGTCGACTACGCGATCGTGCTGGAAGGCGAGATCTGGGCCGTGATGGACGAAGACGAGACGCTGCTGCGCGCGGGCGACGTTCTCGTGCAGCGCGGCACCAGCCACGCGTGGGCGAACCGCTCCTCGAAGACCGCGCGCATCGCGTTCGTCCTGATCGACGGGACGTTCGAGGGAAAGTAGAGCGCCGCTGCTTGCGCTTTTCGCATAAATTTTCTTTCGCATGCGCCGTGCTGGCGGCGGCGCTGCCCGCGCTCGCGGGCGCGCAGGAAGGGTATCCGTCGAAGCCGATCCGCATCGTCGTCGGCTTCACGCCCGGCGGCGGCCCCGACGTCACGGCGCGCTACATCGCCCAGAAGCTCTCCGAGTCCCTGAAGCAGCAAGTCCTGGTCGAGAACCGGCCGGGCGCCGGCGGCACGATCGCGGCGGGCCAGGTCGCGCAGGCCGCGCCCGACGGCTACACGCTGCTGTCGGTATCCTCGGCGCACGCCGTGGCGCCCGCGATCTACGCGAAGCTTCCGTACGACCCGCACAAGGATTTCGCCGGCATCACCCAGTCCGCGGTCTCGAAATACCTGCTGGTCGTGTCCCCGTCGCTGGGCGCGAAAACGCTGCAGGACCTGCTCGCGATGGCGAAGGCCCGGCCGGGCGCCCTGAATTTCTCTTCCGCCGGCGTGGGCAGCGGAACGCATTTCGCCGGCGAGATGCTGAAGAGCATGGCGGCGATCGACGTCGTGCATGTGCCGATGAAGGGCATTCCCGAAGCGCTGACCGAGACCGTCGCCGGGCGCACACAGTTCTTCTTGGCGCCCATCGCGAACGCGGTGAACCTCGTGAAGGACGGCCGGCTTGCCGGGCTCGGCGTTTCCTCGCCGCAGCGCGACTCGCTCGTGCCCGAGGTGCCGACGATCGCCGAAGCAGGCGTCCCCGGCTACGAATCGATCCTGTGGTTCGGGCTGCTCGCGCCGGCGAAGACGCCGCGCCCGGTCATCGCGAAGCTGAACGCCGAGATCGCCCGCGCCCTGTCGGAAGCGGAGCTGCGAAGCCGCTGGACGCCGCTCGGCCTCGAGCCGAAGCCGACCTCGCCCGCGGAATTCGACCGGCTGATCGCCGCCGACAT
>CAYOVM010000300.1:0-3476 GCA_964407355.1 uncultured Enterobacteriaceae bacterium | reverse complement strand
GACAAGGTCTGCTACATCGGCTGCGGCGTCACCACCGGCATCGGCGCGGTGATCAATACCGCGAAGGTGGAGCCGGGCGCGAACGTGGCGGTGTTCGGCCTCGGCGGGATCGGCCTCAACGTCGTGCAGGGCGCGCGCATGGCGGGCGCCAACATGATCGTCGGCGTCGACCTGAATCCGGCGAGAGAAACGCTCGCGAGAAAGTTCGGCATGACGCATTTCCTCAACCCCAAGGGAAAAGACGTCGTAGCGGAAATCGTGGAAATCACCGGCGGCGGCGCCGACTACAGCTTCGAGTGCATCGGCAACGTCGAGGTGATGCGCCAGGCGCTCGAGTGCTGCCATCGCGGCTGGGGCGTGTCGGTGATCATCGGCGTGGCGGGCGCGGGGCAGGAGATCCGCACGCGCCCGTTCCAGCTCGTCACCGGCCGCGTGTGGAAGGGCACGGCGTTCGGCGGCGCGCGCGGGCGCACCGACGTGCCGAAGATCGTCGACTGGTACATGGAGCGCAGGATCAACATCGACGATCTCATCACCCATGTCCTGCCGCTCGATCGCATCAACGAAGGCTTCGACCTGATGCACAAGGGCGAGTCGATCCGCAGCGTCGTCGTTTACTGAGCCCGGGAGGGTTGGAATGAAACTGTTCGCGTATTTGCTCGGCCACGCTCTGCTCGCCGTCGGGGGAACTGCGGCCGGCGCGGCGTTCGCGCAGGCGCCCGACATCATTCTCGTCAACGGCAAGGTCGTGACCGCCGACGAGCGCGGCACGATCCACCAGGGGCTCGCGGTGCGAGACGGGCGCATCGTCGCGCTCGACAGCACGGCGAAGATCAGGGCGCTCGCCGGAAAGCAGACCCGGGTCGTCGATCTCGCCGGGCGCACGGTGATCCCCGGCCTGATCGACTCGCATATGCATGCGATCCGCGCCGCGCTCAGCTATTCGACCGAGGTGCACTGGTTCGGCGCGAGCTCCGTGGGGGAGGCGCTGGGCCGCGTGCGCGACGCCGCGAAGGCGGCGAAGCCGGGCGCGTGGCTCATCGTCGCCGGCGGCTGGACCGAGGAGCAGTTCAAGGAGCGCCGCCGGCCGACGCAGGCGGAGCTCGCCGCCGCGGCGCCGGACAATCCGGTGTACGTGCAGTGGATGTACGGCTGGGCGATGCTCACGCCGCTCGCCTACAAGGCGCTCGAAATCCAGGATGAAGCGAATCTCCCCGGCGGCGGCAAGTTCGAGCGCGACGCCGCCGGCAATCCCACCGGCGCGGTGGTGGGCGGCATCGTGCCGCTCTTCGACAAGCTGCCCACGGCGAGCTTCGAGCAGAAGGTGGAGGGCACGCGCAAGTTCTTCCGCGAGCTCAACCGGGTGGGCATCACGGGGGTCGTGGACCCGGGCGGCTTCAACATGTCGCCCGCCCAGTACGCGCCGCTTTTCAAGGTCTGGCGCGACAAGGCGCTGACGGTGCGCGTGAGCTACAGCTATTTCGCGCAGCAGCGGGGACGCGAGCTCGAGGAATTCAAGGAGCTCACGCAGCTCCTGCCGATGGGCTTCGGCGACGACATGCTGAAGTTCAACGGCATCGGCGAGCGCGTCACCTTCGGCATGTACAACAACGACAAGCCGACCGACGCGGACAAGGAGCAGCTCTACCAGGCGGCGAAATGGGCGGCCGCGAACGGCCTGACGCTCACGCAGCACTGGAACAGCGACGCCTCCGTCGGGCACCTGCTGGAGGTATTCGAGCGGGTGAATCGCGAAGTGCCCATCGCGCGGCTGCGCTGGTCGGTGGCGCACCTCAACGATGGCTCCGAAGCGAGCTTCGCGAGAATGAAGGCGCTCGGCGTGGGCTGGGCCATGCAGGATGCGATGTACCTGGAGGGGGATCGCGCGCTGAAGGAAAAAGGCGCGGCGGCGCTCAGCCGCATGCCGCCGCTGCGCACGGCGCTCAAGACCGGCGTCGTGATCGGCGCGGGCACCGACGCGCATCGGGTGGCGAACTACAATCCTTTCGTCGCGCTGCGCTGGATGGTGGACGGCAAGTCGGCCGCCGGGACGCCGCTGCGCGCCGCGGAAGAGACGCCGGACCGGCTCGAAGCCCTGCGCATGTATACCAGCGGCAGCGCGTGGTTCGCGCACGACGATGCGGCGCGCGGGACGCTCGGCGTGGGCAAGCTCGCCGACCTAGCCGTCCTGAGCCAGGACTACCTCACCGTGCCGGTGCAGGACATCGGCGCGATCCATTCGCTGCTCACCATGGTCGGCGGGCGCATCGTGCATGCCGAGGGCGAATACGCGCGCTGGCAGTAGCAATATCCGACCGGCAAAGGCTCGAATTGGGTGGAAATCGCCGGCTTCGACTGAGCGGTTCCGCTTTTGCCCGCGCTGAGTCCGCGGACGGACAAAGCCCCTGCCTTCGCGCAGGGGTTTTTTTGTTTTCCGTACCGATGTACGTACGGTCCCGTACCGACAATTGCGCGTGCGCTTTCCTATACTCCCCGACCTCTAACACAGGTTCGTACCCATCCTTTCGCCCATTGAAGACCTCATTCCATAGGCGGCGGGCCAGTAATGGCTCCTCCACAACAAAGAAGCGCCATGGATCGCAGCATATGACTCGAGTGAACAAACGCGGCGAAAACCAGCTGCTGTCGCTGCTTCCGCAGGCCGATCGCAAGCGCATCGTCGCGCGCAGCGAGCAGATCTCGCTGGACATCAGGAACGTTCTCTATGAAGCGAACGGTCCGATGCCCTACGTCTACTTTCCGCTGAGCGGCATGGTTTCGCTCGTGCTCAACACGCAGGACGGGCAAACCATCGAGGTCGGCACCATCGGCAACGAAGGCATGCTCGGCACGCCGCTCGTGCTGGGCGCCGACAAGAGCCCCGTCGAGGCGGTCATCCAGGTGTCGGCCACCCTGCTGCGCATGGAGGCGAAGGATTTTCTCCGGGAGCTGAAGCGCAGCGGCGCGTTGCGCGGGGCGGCGCAGCGCTTCGCCCAGGCGCTGATGACCCAAATCTCCCAGTCCGTCGCCTGCAACCGCATCCATCCGGTCGAGGAGCGCATCTGCCGCTGGCTTCTCATGACCCACGACCGGGTGGGGCTTGACGACATGGTGCTCACCCAGCAGTTCGTGTCGCAGATGCTGGGCGTGCGCCGCCCGAGCGTCACGGTGGTCGCGGGCGCGCTTCAGAAAGCCGGGCTGATCAGGTATTCGCGCGGCAAGATGACCATCCTCAACCGCAAAGGCCTGGAGGCGGGGGCCTGCGAGTGCTACCAGATCGTCAGGCGCGAGTCGGAGCGGCTGCTGGGCTCGTAAGGCCGGACCGCTCTTACCCCGATGCGCCTACCCCAGGACGGGGCGGGTGCGGAACACCGAGGGCAGGCGGGGACGCGACAGCTCGACGACGTTTCCGTCGGCGCTGGCCTGCGGCGGCTGCTGGTTGCCGACCCAGTCGACGATCGGCTTGAACTGCTCGC
>CAYOVM010000299.1:0-3482 GCA_964407355.1 uncultured Enterobacteriaceae bacterium | reverse complement strand
GGCTCTTGATCTCGTAGCGCAGCACCTTGATGCCCCAGTTGCGCCCGGCCTCGTCGAGCGACGAGACAATGTGGCGGTTGATGTCCTCGCGCGACTCGAAGGTCTTGTCGAGCTCCATCTTGCCGATCACGCTGCGCAGCGTGGTCTGCGCGAGCTGGCTGATCGCGCCGATGTAGTTGGCCGAGCCGTACGAGGCGAGCCGGGGGTCGGTGACCTGGTAGTAGAGGACGCCGTCGACGGCGAGCTGCGTGTTGTCCTTGGTGATGCACACCTGCTCCGGCACGTCGAGCGGCACTTCCTTGAGCGAGTGGGTGTACGCGATCCGGTCGAGGAACGGGATGATCAGGTTGAGGCCCGGCTCGAGCACTTCGTGGAACCGGCCGAAGCGCTCCACCACGTAGGCGAACTGCTGCGGCACGATGCGCACCCCCTCGATGACGAAGGCGATGACCACGCCGAAGAACAGGATCCAGCCGGACAAGGGCCGGGTCTCCGGAATGAGATAGGCGCCGACCGTCAGCGCCGCGACGATGATGAGCTTGCCGAACATGGGTATTCCCCCTTGGTGATAGAGCGCCGCACCGAGCGCGCCGGCAAGGTCAGGCGGGGCGCTTCGCGGCGACTTTGAGCGTGTTGCCATCGACATTCAGAACGTAGAGGACGCTTCCCGGCTGCGGCGTCTCGGCACCCTCGACGCGGGCGTCCCAGCTTGCCCCGCGGTAGCGTACGCGCGCGAGGCGCGCTCCCGGGTCGATCCATTCCTCGAAGCTGGCCGGCATGCCGGCGTCTATGGGAGGCATTTGTTTCGCGCGATTTTTCACCCGGTACGCGTGCACGGCGTAGCACCCCGCAGCCGAGACGAGCGCGGCGACCATGATCTGCGGGCCGAAGCCGAAGCCGAGATAGGCCGCCGCCGCGGCCCCGAACGCCGCCACGGCCAGCATCAGCAGGTAGAAAGTGCCGGTCAGCAACTCGGCGATCGCGAGGGCAAACCCGCCAATCATCCAGGCAAGGGAGTGATCCATGCGGGTGATTCTAATCCCGCCGCTAGAATTCGCCCGATGAGACCGCTCGAAGGCATCACGGTGGTTGCGCTGGAGCAGGTCATCGCAGGCCCCTTCGCCACCCGCCAGCTCGCCGAGCTCGGCGCCCGCGTGATCAAGATCGAGCGCCCCGGCCCCGGCGACGCCTCGCGCAGCTACGACCAGACCGTGCTTGGCCTTTCTTCTCATTTTGTCTGGGTCAACCGCTCGAAAGAAAGCCTCGCCATAGACGTCAAGCGTCCGGAGGCCAAGCAGGTTTTGGAACGATTGATCGGCAAAGCAGACGTATTCCTTCAGAACCTCGCGCCTGGCGCCGCCGAGCGTCTCGGGCTTGGCGCTACGGAACTAAGAGAGAGGAATCCAAAACTCATCTGGTGCGGCATCTCGGGCTACGGTCCCGAGGGGCCGTACGCGAGCAAGAAAGCGTACGACCTGCTCGTCCAGTGCGAGGCCGGCCTGCTGTCCGTGACCGGCTCGCCGGACGCGCCCTCCAAGGCCGGGATCCCGGTCGCCGACATCGCAGCGGGCATGTACGCGTTCTCCTCGATCCTCGCCGCCCTTCTGCGGCGCGAGCGGACCGGCGAAGGCGCGACCCTGGACATCACCATGTTCGAGTCGCTCGGCGAGTGGATGGGCTTCCCGGGCTACTTCACCGCCTACGGCGGCTCGGCGCCGCCGCGCTCGGGCGCCCATCACGCGACCATCGCCCCCTACGGCCCGTTCAAGGCCGGCGACGGCGCCACGGTTTTCCTCAGCGTGCAGAACGAGCGCGAGTTCGGCCGGTTCTGCGACCTTGTGCTCAAGAAGCCGGCGCTGCAGAACGACCCGCGCTTCGCCTCCGGTCCCGCGCGGCTTCGGAACCGGGAAGCGCTGCACGCGGAGCTCGACGCCGTCTTCTCGAAAATCCCTTCCGCGGAGGTAGTCCAACGGCTCGAGGCGGCGGAGATCGCGAATGCACGGCTGAACGACATGCAGGAATTCTGGGCGCATCCGCAGCTCGCCGCCCGCCGGCGCTGGGCCAAGGTGGGCTCGCCCGTGGGCGAGATCGATGCGCTCAAGCCGCCGTTCAACCTCGACGGGATGGAGCCGAGGATGGACCCCGTGCCCGCGCTCGGCGAGCACACGCGGGGCATCCTGCAGGAGATCGGTTACAGCGCGGCCGAGATCGAGCGCCTGGCCGCAGACGGCGCGGTCTAGGACTTCTTGCCGGTCTCGATGCCGGCGGCTTTCGCGAGCTCCTTGTGGATGCGGGAGACCCGCTCGACCTCGCCCTTCGCGGGAAAGCGCTCGTAGAAGCCCTCTTCGCGGAACTGCTTCGCCATCTCGCTCCAGGGCGCGAGCCGCTGCTCCCAGCGGGCCACGCGTCCGGACTCGTTGTCGCCGTCGTCGCGCGACAGATCCGCGCACACTCGCACCATCGCCTTGATGGTGACGGGCTTGGTGACCATGTAGCCTTCCTTCCCCCAGACCGCCTCGCCGAACACCGCGCGCGCCGCCTTGAAGAAGTCGCGGATCATGGCGTAGTAGCGCGGCACTTCCTTCGAGCTGCCGCCGGCGAGCTGGATCGAGCGCCAGCGGCCGCGCACCCAGCGGTGCAGCTCGTTGAAGAGCTCGGCCTGCAGCACCCACTTGTCGCGCTGGCTGCGGCCGCCGAGGCGGTTGATGCGGTAGCGCAGGGGGCTGTCGCCCTCGACGTAGAGCTTCTCGACCAGGCGCGCGGCGAACTTGCGGTCCGGCGCGGCGAAGGACACGCGGTCGTAGAGGTCGACCAGGTGGCTCTTGTTGATGCGCGTCGGCGTGGAGTTGATGATGACGAACATCTCCGTGGCGAAATCCTCGGTGTGGCCGTCGAAGATGATGCAGGGGACGTTGATGGTGTTCGCCTCTTCGGGACGCTCGTGCAGGTAGAACCGCAGCGCCGCGAGGCGGTGCTGGCCGTCGATGATCAGGAACTTCGACGTCGGCTCGTTCAGGTTCCCCTGCCCGCCCTCGCCGCCGGAGCGGAAGTTGAGGCGCTCGGAAGTGAACAGCAGCACCGTGCCGGGAATCGGGGGCTGCGAAACCGCGGTCTCGTAAAAATTCTTCAGCTGGCGCACCTTGGCGCGGGACAGGGAGCGCTGGAAGGCCTGGTCGTTGCGCTCGACGCGGGCGATGAATTGCGCGATGTCGTCGTCGTCGCCGACGCGTCCGGGGGCGATCTGCTCGCCTTCCCCGTAGAAGCGGCTGATGAAACGGACCTTCGCGAGCAGGTCCTTTGCCCGGTAGCTGGCGAAGTAGAAGACGCCGTCCTTCTGACGGATCTGCGTCGCTTGCATGTCTCTCCCTCCCAAAACCCCGGACAGGCCCACGGGAGCCGGTCCTCCGGCAGGTCGCCGTCCCCCCGGGGACGGAATACCTACGAGGGCGCGAATATACCCGAGGATGGGCAGAAGCCGAAAC
>CAYOVM010000298.1:0-3489 GCA_964407355.1 uncultured Enterobacteriaceae bacterium | reverse complement strand
GGTGCTCGCCGCCCGCGCAGCCTGGCCGGAGGAGGAGGAGGCTGAAGGGCTACACGGACGGCGAAGCAGTCGGTGTTCTTAGTGGTCCGCTCGTGCTCGCTACCCGGAGTGCGAGGGCGTATGAAACGGCCTCGAGAACCGCGACTTCGCGCGCGACACGACTTCGGCGATCCGGTCGAGCGCAAGCTCCCAGCGCTCCGCGCGTTCGAAATGCCCCTGGTAGCGGGCGCGGAACGGCGCCGGCAGCGAGCGGGCGGCTTTTTGCCAGAACGGTGTTACGAGCCCGTTACGCATGGTTCACCTCCCGGATCGCGGGCGCCGTTGGACGCAGCGCGATACCGTGCAGCGCAAACGCCAGGCCACGCGACAGGTATTTTTTCACGGCGACGACGCCGTTGACGAAGGCGCGGGCAAGCGCGCGGTCGCGCTCGCGGCGGGCCCACAGCTCCAGCGCGTACAATTCCTCGCCGGTGGGATATTTGCCGTCTTTAAACATGGTTGCCGTCCTTTCTCTCGTATCTTCCTTTTCCACGAGGTGGAAGATAGGGCCTGCGGCGCAAGAGGACAAACGATGAATACTCACGTCTTGCATGAGAAAAGCTCAAGCTGCCGCCTTGATGTCCGTTAACAATTCCACAGCTTGATTTACCGCCTTCCTCCTCTTAACGCCCTGCGCGTGTTCGAGGCCGCGGCGCGCCATCTTTCGTTCAAGGAGGCGGCGAACGAGCTGCACATCACGCAAGCCGCGGTCAGCCACCAGGTGAAGAGCCTCGAGGAGTACCTCGGCGTCGAGCTCTTTCGCCGCGCCGGGCGCGGCGTGCAGCTCACCGAAGCGGCGCGCGCCTGCCTGCCGCGGCTGCGCGAGGGCTTCGATGCGCTTGCCGCCGCCGTGGAGATGATCCGCGAGCGCGGCGCCGAGACCGAGCTGGTCATTACCGCGCCGCCGGTGTTCACCGCCCGCTGGCTGATGCCGCGCCTCGCGGATTTTTCGAAGCGCGCGCCGAAAGTCGAGGTGCGGGTGGTGGCCTCCAGCAAGATGGTGGACGCCGGCGCGCTCGACTCCTCGGTCCTGATGAACAATCTCGACCTGAGGGAGGAGACTTCCGGCGTGGAGATCCACCTCGGCTCCGGGGACTACCCGGGCTACCGTGCGGACAAGCTCTTCGAGGTTTCGATGGCAGTCGTCGCCAACCCCGAGCTCGTGAAGAGCGATCCGCCGCTGAAAACGCCGGAGGACCTCGCGCATCACGTGCTGCTGCACGACGACGCCATGGATCTCGTCGCCGGCGGCGACGCCTGGCGAAAGTGGCTCGAGGCCGCGCACGTCGCGGAGCGCGTCGGCAGCCGCGGGCCGCATTTTTCGTCGAACATCCTCTCCCTGGAAGCGGCGTCTCAAAAGCTCGGCGTGGCGCTTGCGCTCAAGCCGCTGGTCGATGCGGACCTCGCTTCGGGCCGTCTGTGCGCGCCGTTCAGCATCGAAGTGAAGCCTCAGGGCTCGTACTGGCTCGTCTGCCCCGAGGTGATCGCGGATCGTCCCTCGGTCGCCTCCTTCAGATCCTGGCTGTTGAAGCAGATCTGAAGAGCTGACCGCGTTTCGAGGCGTATAATTCGGGGAGTCGCAGTCACTCCCCGCAGCAAGTCCGGTCACCAAGTTCAGTTACTGCGGCAGAACTACCGGTTGTTCCCCCAGCGCCCCGGCGCGGAAAGGGCATTGTCGTGGCCAAGGAAGAGATGATCGAGATGGAAGGCACCGTAGAAGAGGTGCTGCCGAATACCCAGTTCCGCGTGCAGCTCACGAACGGCGCGCAGGTGCTCGCCTATGCAGGCGGCAAGATGCGCCAGAGACGCATCCGCATCATCGCGGGCGACCGCGTGAGCCTCGAGATGTCTCCCTACGACATTACGCGCGGCCGCATCAGCTTCCGCCACCTGGACCGCCCCGCGGCCCCGGTGAATCACCAGCGCAAATTCCCCTACAAAAAAAGATAGTTTCATTCAGTAAGAGCCGCAAGCTCCTGATCCGGGAGCGTTTCTTGCAGCCGCCTTGATTCGCGGCGTTTCGCCGCCATCTACGGCCCGTGAGATCCCGAGACATTTCCAGCTGGATGTGGGGCGAAGCCCTGTCGGTCCTCGACCGGGCGGAGCGTCTTCAGCGGCAGTTCTTCACCCAAGTCGCTCCCGCGTGGGAGCCGCCGGCGGACATCGTCGAAGCCGACGGTGAGCTGCGCGTGCATATCGCCCTGCCCGGGGTGCCGGCCCACTCCATCACCATTGCCCTCGATGCCGCGGGCGTCACCGTCTCCGCCCTGCGCGCCTTTCCGCTGAAGGACTGCGGGGTCGATGCGCATATCCATCGCGTCGAAATTCCGTATGGACGGTTCGAGCGGCGCATCGAGGTGGCGCTCGACGATCCGTACGCGCCGCTCGAGCTCGCGGGCAAGTCGCTCGAGAACGGCGTGCTGACCCTGACGTTCCGGACCCGATTGTCCACTCAGTCGTCCAAGAAAGAAGGCGCATGACCTCGTCCGAAGAGCAGAAGACCCTGAACGACGAATCGAAGAGCCCGCCGCTTGGCGCGGCCCCCGTCCCTGCCGCGCGCGCGAACAGCGCCGCCCAGAAGGCGATTCCCGAAGACGCGATGATCATCATCCCGATGAGGAACACGGTCCTGTTCCCGGGGGTGATCTCGCCCATCACGGTCGGCCGGCCGGCCTCGGTCGCGGCCGCGCAGGAAGCCGTGCGCTCCGAGCGCAGGATCGGCTTTCTCCTGCAGCGCGATCCGCAGAAGGACCGCGTCCAGCCCGAGGACCTGTACTGGGTCGGCACCTCCGGCCAGGTGGTGCGCTATATCACCGGCGCCGAAGGCACCCACCACCTCGTGGTGCAGGGCTACGCGCGCTTTCGCGTGCTCGAGTTCCTCGAAGGCTGGCCGTACCTCGTCGCGCGGGTGCAGGTTGTCGAGACGAAGGACACGCTGACCCCCGAGGTGGAAGCGCGCTTCATGCAGCTGAAGGAGCAGGCCACCGAGGCGATCCAGCTTCTGCCGAACGCGCCCGAGGAGCTCTCGGTCGTCATCGGCGGGGTCACGCAGCCCGGCATGCTCGCCGACATCGTCGCGAACCTGCTCGACGTGAAGACGGAGGACAAGCAGGACCTCCTCGAGACCTTCGACCTCAAGCGGCGCCTGGACAAGGTGCTCGAGCTGCTCGGCGAGCGCGTCGGGGTGCTGCGCATCTCGAAGGAGATCGGCGAGAAGACCAAGAAGCAGTTCGAGGAGCGCCAGCGCGAGCACGTGCTGCGCGAGCAGAAGCGCCAGATCGAGAAGGAGCTCGGCGAAGGCGAGGAGGGCAACGCCGAGATCGAGGAGCTGAGGAAGGCGATCGAGGACGCCGGCATGCCCGACGACGTGAAGAAGCACGCCGTCAAGGAGCTCAAGCGCCTGGAGCGCATGGGCGAGGGCAGCGCCGAGGGCTCCATGCTGCGCACCTA
>CAYOVM010000297.1:0-3536 GCA_964407355.1 uncultured Enterobacteriaceae bacterium | reverse complement strand
CGGTGTACGACCACGCGGCCCGCAAGCGCTCCTACGAAATCCTGGCCGGGGTCGGGATGCCGCGGAAGTAGCTCAGCGGAGAAGAAGCGGGATTCGAATTCAATGTTTATCGCCGCGAAGGGGGCGGCTAATATAGCGTAGTGAGCTATCTCGTCGGCATCGATATCGGCGGCACTTTCACGGATTGCGCGATCGTCGACGGCGCGGGCCGGCTGCTCACCACGAAGGTCCCTTCCACGCCGCCGGACTTCTCGCGCGGGATGATGGACGCGCTCGGCGCGGGCGCGCAGGCGCTCGGCCTGCCGATGGAGCGCTTCTGCGGCGAGATCGCGTTCCTCTCGCACGGCACCACGGTCGGCACCAACACCATCATCCAGAAGCGCGGCGCGAAGGTCGGCCTCATCACCACCCGCGGCCACGAGGACGCGATCCACATCATGCGCGGCTCGCGCGGCTACAACGGCCGCGACATCCGCAAGGTGGTGCACTTCCCGGAGACCTCGAAGCCCGCGCCGATCGTGCCCAAGCGCCTGATCCGCGGCGTCTCGGAGCGGGTGGACTGCTTCGGCGAGATCGTGGTCGAGCTGAACGAGCGCGAGGCCGAGTCCGCGATCCGCGAGCTGATCGCCGAAGGCGTGCAGGCCATCGCGATCTGCTTTCTCTGGTCGTTCAGGAATCCCGCGCACGAGCAGCGGGTAAAAGCGCTGGTGGAAAAGATCTCGAAGGACGTCTTCGTCACCTGCTCGGTCGACATCGCGCCCAAGTGGGGCGAGTACGAGCGCGTGACGGCGACCGCGCTGAACGCCTACCTCGGGCCCATCATGGGCGGCTACCTGGAACGGATCAATTCGAGCCTGGTCGGGCTCGGCTACCGCCACGGGCTGCAGATCACGCAATGCGGCGGCGGCACGGTGCCGGTGGCGCGCGCGGGCGAGGCGCCGCTGCTCACGCTCGACTCCGGGCCGGTGGCCGGCGTCACCGCCTCGCAGTTCCTGGGCGCGGCGATGGGCGAGAAGAACGTCATCACCACCGACATGGGCGGCACGTCCTTCGACGTCTCGATCATCTACGACGGCAAGCCCGCCTATTCCTTCATCAGCAACACTGACCAGTACGAATATTTCCTGCCCAAGGTCGATCTGCAGGCGATCGGCGCGGGCGGCGGCAGCCTCGCGCGCGCGGATCCGGAGACGCGGACGCTCACGGTGGGTCCGGACAGCGCCGGCGCCTTCCCCGGCCCGGTGTGCTACGGGCGCGGCGGCACGATCCCGACGGTGACGGACGCGCAGCTCGTGCTCGGCTACCTCGATCCGGACAACTTTGCCGGCGGCAGGATGAAGCTCAACAAGGAAGCCGCTTTTTCAGCCATCCAATCCCTGGGGAAAAGCATCGGCATGAGCGCGGCCGAATGCGCCGCCGGGATCTGCCGCATCGTCGAGCTGCACATGGCCGACGTGATCCGCAAGGTGACGGTGGAGAAAGGCTTCGATCCGCGCGATTTCGTGCTGTTCGCCTTCGGCGGCGCGGGCCCCGCGCACGCCGGGGTGTTCGCGCGCGAGCTCGGCGTGAAGAAGGTCATCGTGCCGCAGAGGAAGGCGGCCTCCACCTGGTGCGCGTTCGGCGCCGCCGCCGCCGACGTGCTGCACCTCTTCGAGCACACCGAGATCATGGCGACGCCGGTGGAAGCGAAGCGCATCGACGCCATTCTCGAAGGCCTGCAGAAAAAAGCCTTCAGCCTGCTGAAAAGCGAGGGCATCGAGGAGAAGCGCCACCGCTACGAGTTCTCGCTCGATGTGCGCCACAAGGGGCAGATCAACGAGGTCGAGGTTCTGCTGCCATGGACGCGGCTTCCGCCGGATTACGAATCGCTCCTGAGAAATCTTTTTGTGAAGCGCTACGAGCAGCTCTACGGCCGGGGCTCGGCGCTCGCCGGCGCCCAGCTGGAGATCGTGGTCTGCCGGCTGCGCGCCCGCGCGCTGACGCCGCAGCCGAAGCTCGCGAAGTCGAAGAAGCTCACCGCCAAGATCCCGAAGGAAGCGCTGCGCCGAAAGCGCGACATCCACTGGCCGGACCTGAAGAAGCGCTGCGCCACGCCGGTCTACGACGGCGAGAAGATGGTCTCCGGCAATTCAGTGAAGGGGCCGGCGATCGTCGAGACCGCCGACACCACGGTCGTCGTGCATCCGGGGCAGACGCTCGCGCTCGACGCCCTCGGCAACTTCGACATCAGGTTCACCCGATGAATGCTCCCCTGCCGCTATGAATGCACCTCTTAAGAAACTCGACCAGCTCAGCCACCTCGCGTTCGACGGCGTGCGCACCGGCTATGTGCCGCCGAAGACGCTTTCGATTTCCAAGAAGCTGCGTCTTCATAAGAAAGCAAAGAAGAACATCGACCCCGTGACCTTCGAGGTGGTGCGCCACGCGCTGTGGAACGTGAACGAGGAGCACGGCGCCACCATCCAGCGCCTGTCGGGCTCGCCGGTGGCGATGTACGCGCTCGACCTCAACCCGTCGATCCTCACCGAGGACGCGGAGTTCGTCTATTTCGGCCCTTACATGCAGTACATGTCCGGGGTCACCGACACGCAGGTGAAGTGGACCCTCGAGAACCGCAGCGACAATCCCGGGATCCGCGACGGCGACATGTTCCTCGCCAACGACCCCTGGGTCGGCGCCGCCCACCAGATGGACGTGATGCTGCTCTGCCCGGTGTTCTGGAAAGGCGAGCTCTTCTGCTGGGTGACCAACTGCCTGCACCAGTACGACATCGGCGGCATCACGCCGGGCAGCTTCTGCCCCTCCGCGCGCGACGCGTACGACGAGGGCATCCTGATTCCTCCGGTAAAGATCGTCGAGAATAACGAGATCCGGCGCGACATCGAGGACGTCTACCTGCGCAGCTCCAGAAAGCGCTCCGCCGTGGCGCTCGACTTTCGCGCGCAGCTCGCCGGCAACATGACGGCGAAGGATCGCGTCCTGTCGCTGATAAAAAGATACGGCGCGGATACGGTGAAGGGCGTGATGCGCAAGATCCTCGACGACGGGGAGCGCGCGTTCCTGAAGAAGCTCGCCCGCCTGCCCGACGGCATCTGGCGCGACAGGACCTACGTAGAGTGCTGCCGCCCGGGCGACCGCCAGGTCCACAGGGTCGTGCTGACCCTGAGAAAGGAAAAAAACCGGTTGGTGTTCGAGAACGAAGGCACCGATCCGCAGGCGGGCGGCATCAACGCCACCTACTCCGGCTGGCGCGGCGCGGTGATGGTGGCGCTCAACGAGCTCATGTGCTGGGAGCAGTACTACGCGGTCGGCGGCGCGCTGCGCCACGTCGACTTCAACCCGACGCCCGGCACGCTGAACTGCGCGGATTTCCCGGCGTCGGTGTCCACGGCGCCGGTGCAATGCATGGAGATCTCGCTCTACCCCGCCTACAACGTGCTCTCCAAGATGATCTATCCCGACCCGCAGCTGCGGCGCGACGTCATGTGCATCGGCGGCACCAGCCAGTGGCCGGCGACCATCTTCCGCGGCATCGA
>CAYOVM010000296.1:0-3538 GCA_964407355.1 uncultured Enterobacteriaceae bacterium | reverse complement strand
TCATTCGGCCTTGGCGCCGGAGTCTTTCACCGCCTGCGCCCATTTGCGCGCTTCGTCGCGCAGGAAGGCGGCGAACTCGCCCGGCGTGTTGGCGCGCCAGTCGAGGCCGACCTGCGCGAGGCGCTCGCGCACGTCGGGCGAGGCGAGCGCGCGGCTGAGCTCGCTGTTGAGCCGGTTCACGAGGTCCTGCTGCATGCCGGCGGGCGCGAAGACCGCGATCCAGGTGAGGTCGTCGAAGCCGGAGAAGCCCTGCTCGTTCACGGTGGGCACGTCGGGCAGCGCGGGGGAGCGTTGCGCGCTCGTGACGGCGAGGGCGCGCACCCGGGCGCCCTTGACGTGCGGCACGGCGGGCGGCATCGAGGTGCTCGAGATCTGCGTATGGCCGGCCACCGCCGCGCCCACCGCCTGAGCGGGCTGGTACGGCACGTGGGTGATGTCCACTTTCGCGAGGGTCTTGATGCGCTCCATCGAGAGGTGGGTGGTGGTGCCGATTCCCGAGGAGGCGTAGGAGAGCTTCTCCTTGCGCGCGAGCGCGACCAGCTCCTGCAGGTTCTTCGCCGGCACCGCCGGGTTTACGGTGATGATGTTCGGCGTGGTGGGGCCGAGGATCACCGGCGCGAAGTCCTTGATCTCGTAGCCCGCGTTCTCGTAGAGGCTCGGGTTGACCGCGAACGCGACGCTCGTGACGAGCAGGGTGTAGCCGTCCGGCGCCGCGCGCTTCACCTGCTGCGCGCCGACGTTGCCGCCGGCGCCGGTCTTGTTCTCCACCACCACGGCCTGGCCGAGCGCCTCGGCGAGCTTCGGCTGCACGAGGCGCGCCACCAGATCGGTGGTGGCGCCCGGGCCGAACGCGACGACGAGATGGATCGGCTTCTGCCGCGGCCAGTCCTGCGCCGCGGCGGCGAGCGCCGCCAGCATGAAAAACCCGAATAGGAAAAACCGGCTCATGGCATTCTTCTCGCCTCGAATCCTACCATCGCATGAATATCCTCTTCGCCTCGCAGATCGAACCTGCCGAGCGCTGGCTCCCGCTGCTCGAGCGCGCGCTGCCGCAGGACAAGCTCTTCACCGACCCGAAAACCTCCATAGACATCGCCCTGATCGCCTCCCCGCCGCCGGGGACGCTCGAGCGGTTGAAAGGCGCGAAGCTCATCCAGTCGCTGTGGATGGGCGTGGAGAAGCTGCTCGCCGATCCCGCGCTTCCCAGGGGCGTGCCGCTCGCGCGCCTGGTCGACCCGGGCATGGTGGCCGCGATGTCCGAGACGGTCCTCCTGCACACGCTCGACTGGCATCGGCGCCTCTACCGCTATCGCGCGCGGCAGCGCGAAAGCCGCTGGCACCGCTACCGCCAGTACCTGGCTTCGGACCACACCGTCGGCCTTCTCGGCCTCGGCGAGCTCGGCACCGATGCCGCTCGCAAGCTGCTCGCGCTCGGCTTCAACGTCGCGGGCTGGAGCCGGCGCCCAAAAGCTTTTCAGCAAATCCATTCCTTCTCGGGCGAGAAGGGTCTTGATGAAATGCTGAGAATCAGCGACGTGATCGTTTGCCTGCTGCCCCTCACGCCTCAAACGACGGGCATCTTGAATCGAGAGACCCTGAGCAAGCTCAAAAAAGGCGCCGGCCTGATCAACGTCGCGCGCGGCCCGCACGTGGTGGTGCCGGATCTCATCGCGGCGCTCGACTCGGGGCAGCTCGCGCACGCCTACCTGGATGTCTTCGACGAAGAGCCGCTTCCCGCCGAGAGCCCGCTGTGGCGGCATCCGGGCGTGACGATCACTCCGCACGCGGCGGCGTTGACCGAGCCGCGCACGGCGGTGCTCAAGATCGCCGACCAGGTCGAGCGCGTGCGCCGCGGCGAGCCGGCGCTCAACCTGGTGGATTTCAGCGCGGGGTACTAGAAGCGGCTGCTGAGTCCCACGCTGATGGCATGGCGGGCGGTGATCTGCACCCCGTTCACGTACTGGTACACCGGCAGCTGAACGAAGCCGTACACCTGGAACTTCTCGGTCACGCCGTAGCTGATGCCGGGGCTCAGGAACAGCGCCTTGCCGCCGGTATCCTCGGGCTCCGCTTCGTTGCCGCCGTCGCGCGCGCGATACAACGCGTTCGCCTGCAGCATCAGGCTGGTTTTCTCCGCGACGGCGTAGCGAACGCCGGCGTCGAGCATGATCCTCCGGCCGGGGCGGTACTCGTCGTGATAGTTGAGCGGCAGCTGCAGCATCCCCTGCACGAACCACGACGTGTTTTTCATCGGCAGCGACTTCGAGTAGTAGAGCCCGGCGAGGAGATCGGTGGTGCCGCTTCCGGGCTGCAGGCTGCGCTCCGCGAGCGCCGCGCTGCCGTTGCGCACGTCGGTCTTGCCGGTAGGCAGCTTCAGGCCGAAGTTGGCGCCGAGCGTGCCGACCGACGGTGCGCCGTCCTCGAACGTCGCGAGGCGCCGGCGTGCGACGATGCGCGCGTCGCCGACCTCGGTGAAGTTCCAGGTCTCGGGGAGCATGGCGCCGCGGTGGTTATGGATGTGCTCGTGTCCGCGGTGCACCACCGGCAGCAGCGCGTTGACGCCCCAGTCGGCGTTGAGCGTGTAGTCGATGCTCGGCAGCCAGTTCTGGTTGCGTGTGACGACTTCGTCGTGGTGGCGCCGGATCTCGCCGACGCCGATCTTCCTGCTGCCCGACATGGGCTGGTCCTGCTTTATGTACTCGTAGCGCAGGTCGAAGCGTGCGCCGGACTCCATCCACGCGCCCTGCACATCCCAGCTGGTGTTGATCGAGCAAAACGCCGCGCCGCACGAGGCGTGGGCGGCCGGCGCAACGCAAAGCGTCGCGAGCGCGACGATGACGAGCCTCTGCTGCTTCATGGTATGCCTTCTCCCCAAAACGATCTGTCGCATGCGCGCGATCGCACGCATGGCCTGACTGCAGTCGACGAGTCAGGAGATCGCGGGAGGCGCCCGGGGCCGGGCGGAGTACGGCTTTTCGCTTCTTAGTTCGGCGACGGCGACGTGCAGGGGCGCCGTTACGTCGATCCTCGGCGAAGCGAAGGCCGGAAGAAACGACGCGAGGGCGGCGCGGTCGCCGCCGAGGGAGCAGAACGAGCAATGGTCGTGCTGCGAAGCCGCGTGCTGCTCGACCGGCATGCCGTTCGAGGGAAGCTCGATGTAGTGCGTGACGCCCTGGACGGTGCAGACCGGGACGAGGACGACGTTCTTCGGCTTCGCCTGCGCAAGCAGCGGCCAGAGCGCCTGCAGCGCGATGGCCAGGACCGCTAGGTAAACGGCAATCGGGCTGCGCGACCTCATGCCGGCTAGTTTACCTTCGGCTTCGGAGAAGACAACGCAAACAATAAGTGCCAGAGCGGTTGCTTCCGGCGCCCGGGGGAGCGGCGGTTTGACGCAGCCGGAACCTGGATCAGCGCGCGAGATACCCGCTGTCCACCGGCAGGGTCACGCCGGTGATGCAGCGCGCGGCCGGGCTGGCGAGGAACAGGATCGCCGCCGCGATGTCGCCGACCTCGGGCAGGACGCCGAGCGGCGTGTGCT
>CAYOVM010000295.1:0-3550 GCA_964407355.1 uncultured Enterobacteriaceae bacterium | reverse complement strand
GCGAGGCCGGACGATCTGCGCCCCCGGCCACGCGTCGGGACTGCTGCGCGCGTACTGAGGCGGCAGGTCGAGCTTGGCGCCGAGCCGCTCGGCCGCGTGCCAGACCCAGCGCGGATCGTCGAGGAAGCCGCGCGCGAGCGCCACCATGTCCGCTTTGCCCGAGGCGACGATTTCTTCCGCCTGCTCCGGCAGGACGATCATCCCGACCGAGCGCACGCTTATTCCCGTTTCCTTGCGGACCTTCGCGGCGAACGGCACCTGGTAGCCCGGCGCGACCGGAATGCGGGCATGCGAGACGAGCCCGCCGCTCGTGACGCAGACGTAGTCGAAGCCGATGCGCCTCAGCTCGCGTGCATAGGTCACGGCATCGCCGGGCCCGAGGCCGCCGTCGATCCAGTCGTTCGCGCTGATGCGCGCGCCCAGGCAGCGCTCCTTCGGCCAGACGTCGCGCACCGCGCGCGCGACTTCCAGCGGGAAGAGCATCTTTTCGCGGCCGAAGGGATCGTTCCTGCGGTTGGCGAGCGGAGAAAGGAACTGGTGCAGCAGATAGCCGTGCGCCGAATGCAGCTCGAGCGCATCGAAGCCGAGGCGGCTCGCCCGGTTTGTCGCGCTTGCGAATTTTTCGATCAGATCCTTGATTTCAGGAGCGGTGAGCTCGTGCGGAACATGCCATCCCGGGCCGAAAGGAATGGGCGACGGCGCGACGCTCTGCCAGGGATCTTCGCCCGCGCCGAGCGGCTTGCCGCCCGCGAACGTCGGATGGCTCGACGCCTTGCGGCCGGCGTGGGCGAGCTGGATGCCGATGGGATGCCTGGTGATGGCGCGGTACACGCCCAGGGCGCGCGCCATCGCCTTCTCGGTCGCGTCGTCGTAGAGCCCGGTGCAGCCGTGCGTGATGCGCCCCTCGGGCGTGACGCCGGTGGCTTCGACCATCATCATGCCGGCCCGCGAGCACGCGTACTGGCCCAGATGCACCAGGTGCCAGTCGGTCATGCGGCCTTCCTGCGCCGAGTACTGGCACATCGGCGACACCACGATGCGGTTGGGCAGGGTTACTCCGCCGAGCTCGATCGGCGTGAACAGTTTCGGATTCAAAGCGGGCCTTCCCTCAGGGCGCGGCGATCGAGATGTTTCTTTCCTTGAACGCCTTCCGCAGCTCTTTCGCGAAGTGGGCGGCGCCCGGCTGGTCGCCGTGCAGGCACAGCGTATCGGCGAGCACCGCCAGCGGCTTGCCGGACAGGCTGGTGACGTAGCCGTCCTCGATCATCGCCAGCGCCTGCTTCACCGATTGCGCGGCGTCCTCGATCATCCCGCCCGGCCGCTCGCGCGGCGCCAGCGTGCCGTCGTCGGAATAGCCGCGGTCGGCGAAGACTTCGCACGCGGTCCTGACGTTGTGCTTTTTCGCTCTTTCGACCGATTTGCTGCCGGAAAGACAATATAGAAAAATCTCCGGACCGAGGTCCTTGACGGCCCTCGCCATCGCGTCCGACAGGGCCTCGTCGTTGGCGGCCATGTTGTAGAGGGCGCCGTGGCATTTCACGTGGTGCAGCCGGCCGCCCGCGGCGCGCGCGAAAGCCTCGACGGCGCCCGCCTGGTAGACGACGAGGTCGTACATCTCCTGCGCCGAGATCTTCATCACCCGCCGGCCGAAGCCCTGCAGGTCCGGCAGCGACGGATGGGCTCCCACCGCGACGCCGTGGTCGAGCGCGAGCTGCACCGTCTTGCGGATCGTCGCCGGGTCGCCGCCGTGGAAGCCGCAGGCGATGTTCGCCGAGCTGATGAAGGGCATGATCTCGGCGTCCGCGCCCATCTTCCAGGCGCCGTAGCTCTCGCCCATGTCGCAGTTGAGGTCGACCACTTTGCGGGTGGCGCCTTCGCGGACGATCTTCATGCGCCGTACTCCCAGGCGATGCCGCGCAGCGCGGCATCGAGCTCTTTGCGCATGTGCCGGCGCAGCTCGGCCGCCATCTCGAGGCTGCAGCGCGCGAAGTGCACCTTGCCGCCCGGCGCGAGCTGCGCGAGGCGCGCCACGTCGGCGGAGGCGATCTCGGCGATCTTCGGATAACCGCCGGTGGTTTGATGGTCGGCCATGAGAGCGATGGGAATTCCGTCCGGCGGCACCTGCACGGTGCCGAGGCAGGTGGGGCCGGATAATATCTCATCGTCCGGTCCCCCGGACGGGGCGCGCACGAGCGGTGTCCCGCCCAGGCGAAACCCCATGCGGTTGGAATCCGGCGCGACGCGCCACACCGTGTCGAAGAACAGGCGCTGCGCGGCGGCGTCGAACCCCCCGAAGTGCTGCCCCTCCATGACGTGCACCACGATCGGCTCGCGGTCGGGCAGCGTGCGCGGCGGCGCGGACCAGCGCACGGTTCCGTCGCGGGTGTTCTTCAGCGACCGGAATCTCTTTGCCTGGTTTTCCTTCAGCGGCAGGACGTCGCCATGGCGCAGCGAGCGCCCCTTGAAGCCGCCGAAGCCGCCCGGCAGGTACGTGCTGCGGCTGCCCAGCACCGGCTCGATGGCGAAGCCGCCGGCGACCGCGAGGTAGGCGCGCGCGCCGCGTATCGCGCGCCCGACGTTGTAGCGGCTGCCGGCCGGCGCGAGCACCGGCCGGTTGTGCGGGAAGGCGCCCTGGAACTCGGCGCCGCATACCGCCACCAGGCTGTCCTCCTCGAACTGCAGCTCCGGGCCGATGACGGTGATCTCGAGCGCCGCCTCGTCGGGCGCGTTGCCCACGAGCGCGTTGGCGAGCGCGAGCGAGACCGGGTCCATCGCGCCGCCGGGACACAGGCCGATGTGCTGCAGGCCGTGGCGGCCGTGGTCCTGCACGGTCGTGAGCAGCCCGGGGCGCAGGACCTTGACGCTCACCGCTTGCCCAGGAGCTTCAGGAACTCGGCTTTGTCGATCGGGCGAAAGCGCACGCGGTCGCCCGAGGCGAAGAGACTCGGCTCCTGCCGGTCGGGATCGAAGACCGCGAGCGGCGTGCGGCCGATGACGTTCCAGCCGCCGGAGATGGCGTACGGGTAGACCACCGCCTGCTCGTTCGCGATGGCGATCGAGCCCGCCGCGACCACCGCGCGCGGCGAGGCGCGCCGGGGCACCGACAGCTTCGCGTTCAGCCCGCCCATGTAGGCGTGGCCCGGCGCGAAGCCCATCATCAGCACGCGGTATTCCGCCGCGCAATGCAGCTCCTGGACTTCGGCGACCGACAGCCTGGTTTTCTGCGCCACCTCCTCCAGGTCCGGCGCGAACTCCGGCGCGTAGCACACCGGCACCTGCACCGTGCGCAGCACATCCTCGGAAGCGGAGACCCCGTCCTCGAGGCAAAGCTTGACGAGCGCGCTCGCCACCTCGACGCAATTGCCGTCGAAGGCCGGATCGAAGTGCAGCGCGAGCCCGCCCAGTGCCGGCACCACATCGCGGATGAACGGCGTGCCGCGCGCCTGCACCGCCACCGCCAGCCTCTGCACCAGCGCGTTCACCTGCAGATCCAGCGTGCGCGAGAACTCCACGTATGCGGCGAGGTCGCCGAGCGGGACGACGCCCATCA
>CAYOVM010000294.1:1342-3555 GCA_964407355.1 uncultured Enterobacteriaceae bacterium | reverse complement strand
GCGGCGCGCTTTCCGCAGCTCGGAGCGAGGAGCGCCGTGCTCGAGCGCTGGCAGAAATCGCAGGCGGTCATGCGCTTCGAGCACGGAATGCTCTCCCCCGAGGCCTTCGCGACGGCGTTCATACGGGAGTGGGGCCTCGAGCTGGATGAAGCGGCGTTCCTAGAGCTGTTCGGTTCGTGGGTCACCGGCTTCTTCCCCGGCGCGCGGGAGCTGGTTCAAGGCCTGCGCTCGCGCCATCGCGTGGCTTGCCTCAGCAATACCAACGCCATTCACTGGGCGCGCCTGCCCGGCATGGAGCAGATCTTCGATCACTGCTTCGTATCGTTCAGGTCCGGGTTCATGAAACCCGACCGGGAAGCGTATACGCACGCGTTGACGTCACTCGGCGTCGAGCCGGGCGCGGTCTATTTCTTCGATGACCTGCCCGCCAACATAGCGGCGGCGCGAGATGTCGGCATCAATGCCTTCCTGGTGCGCGGGGTCGCGGAAACCGAAGCCAGGCTGCGCGCCGAAGGCCTCCATTTCGAGGCGGTAGAGCCGAAACGCTAGGACCGTGCGGGCGGCGCCCGCGCTATCTCCTGCCCTTGCGCACGCCGCCGCGGGCGCGCTTGGGCTCCTGCGCCCTGGCGATCTCGTCACCGCTGCGGCCTTCGAGCTTGGGGACTATGTTGTCGTTGATCCACTTCCCGTCCCACCACTCCACCGGCAGGATCGCCACGCCGCCGAGATATACGCCGTAGTGCAGATGGTCGCCGCCGGCGAGGCCGGTCTCGCCGGTCCGGCCGAGGACTCCGCGCCGCTCGATCGAGTCGCCGACCTTCACGCCGATGGCGCTCAGGTGTCCATAGAGCGTGAAGAGCCCGAGGCCGTGGTCGAGGATGACGGTATTCCCGTAGATGCCGAGCGGCCCGGTAAACGCGACCTTGCCGCTGTTGGCCGCCTCGACGGGATACTGCTTGGTCACCGAAAGGTCGTAGCCGAGGTGGTACGCCGTGTCGACCGGCTCGCCCTTGTAGGTGTACGTGCGTTCGTCGGCGAAGTTGGCCTCGACCTTCGAGTTGCTGAGCTGGGCGAACGCGCCCTTCCAGAGGATGGACGGCGTCGCCTTCCGCGTGACCGCGACGATCTCGGCCTCGTTCTGCTTGCGCAGCGTCTTGTTCACCGCGACGAACACCTCCTTGACCGGCCCCTGGCGCGCCGCGGCGTCCGCGAGGAGCGGAACGACCTTGCTCTGCAGGAACGCGTCGGAGAGCGCGATGGTGCTTTTGCGGTATTTCACGTTCTTCAGCTCGTAGGCGAGCGCCATCGAGCGCGTGTTGCCCGCCTTGTCGGTGGCCACCAGCTCGGCCCTCGCGTTCGCCGGCGCATCGTACGGATGCGCGAAGAGCGCGAAGAAATGGTCCGGGTGCTCCTTGATCTGGCCGGCGAAGCCGGGGAAGAAATGCGCGCCGATCTTCACGCCGCTCGTGACGGCGTCGGCGGAGGCCTTGTAGACGATCGCGCCGGCGCCGCCGAAGTTGATATAGCGGTCGTCGGCGATGAGCTCGAGGGTCGGCGGCGTGAGATCGATGGCGACACTCTTCTGGAGCACCGTCTCGTTGCCCCGGAAGAAGTTCCACAGCGAGGCGTCGCGAGCGACGACGCGCAGCGTCGCCGGGCCTTCCTTGATGCCCGGAATCTTCGCCAGCGCGACGCTCAGCTTCTTCTCGGCGACGGGCGCGGCGAAGGTCTCGGAGGCGAGCGTCGACTGCGCGCCGGCCGCGGAAAAGGTTACGGTGAGCGACTTCAGCCCGGCGCCCGCGTCGGCGACGCTGATCTCGAGCGGCGCCATGCCGAGCACGTCGGCGTCTGGCGCAAGATGGACCTGCGGCGGCTTCGATTCGAAGCGCGGCCGCAGAAAAAACGCGGCGGCGATCAGACCGGCAACGACAATGCCGAGCAGGAAGAGAGCTACGGGAAGCTTGCGGCGGGGAGTTTCGGTTTCGAATGCGTTCATGGGGGCGGTATTCTAGTGGCAGTTGGTGACGACACGTCGGAAGAATCGTTGTGTCGGACGGTTGAGCTCCTTGGCCCGATGACGGAGAATGGCAGGCGGGGAAAACATGGCTGCTTTGCATCTCGCGCAGATCAATATCGCCGCCATGAAGCGGCGCCCCGGCGGCTTCAGCGTCGTGGAGATGCTCGTGGTGATCGGCGTCGTGGCGACCCTCGCC
>CAYOVM010000294.1:0-1242 GCA_964407355.1 uncultured Enterobacteriaceae bacterium | reverse complement strand
CGGCTTCAGCGTCGTGGAGATGCTCGTGGTGATCGGCGTCGTGGCGACCCTCGCCCTGATGGCGCTGCCGAGCTACATCGAGAAGTCGGTGAGGGAGCAGGTGATCGAGGCGCTGCCGCTCGCGGACGTCGCGAAGCCGCCGCTCGCCATGGCTTGGGCGCTCGCGCAGCCCTTTCCCGCCGACAACGCCGCCGCCGGCTTGCCGGTCGCGGACAAGATCGTCAACAATTACGTGAGCTCGGTCACCGTGCAGGACGGCGCGATTACGCTGACCTTCGGCAACCAGGCGAGCAACTCCATCAAGGGCAAGTTCCTCACGATCCGTCCGGCCGTGGTGGAGGACTCGCCGGTGGTTCCGGTGGCCTGGGTCTGCGGCAATGCCAAGACGCCCGACAAGATGACGGTCAAGGGCGCGAACAAGACCAACCTGCCGCCGCTTTTCCTGCCGCTGCGGTGCCGCGCGCTTTGACGCTGCCGCTTTGACGATGCGTAGGAGCCGGCCGTGACCCTGCGGCGCAAGCTGGCGATGCTCGGCGCCGTCGCCGCCTTGCTCGCGCTGCCGTTCGGCTACGTGCAGGTTTTCGAGAAGCCGTCGAACGAGCGCGACTGGTCGCCCGACCAGAAGCTGCTCGCGCTCGCGGCGATCGACGGCGACACGGTGCGGATCCGGAACGTGCGCAATTTCGTCTACCGTACCGACCACGACTTCGAGGAACGATACGAGACGCGCAGCTACGACCTGGCCCGGCTCGACTCGCTCTGGTTCGTCGTCGAGCGCTTCGGGGATGCGCCCGGCATCGCGCACACCTTCCTCAGCTTCGGCTTCGGCGACGATTACGTCGCGATCTCGGTGGAGATCCGCAAGGAGCGCGGCGAGGTGTATTCGCCGGTGAAGGGGCTGCTGCGGCAGTACGAGCTGATGTACGTGGTCGCCGACGAGCGCGACGTCCTCGCCCTGCGCACCAACTTCCGCCGCGATCCGGTCTACCTGTACCCGGTCAGGACCACGCGCGAGCAGATGCGCCGCGTGTTCGTCGAGATGCTCGAGCGCGCCAACCAGCTCGCGGCGCGGCCGGAGTTCTACAACTCGCTCACCAACAACTGCACCAGCAACATCGTCGGCCACGTCAACACGATCGCGCCGCGCAGCATCCCGTTCAGCTACAAGGTGATCCTTCCCGCCTATTCCGACCAGCTGGCGTACGACCTTGGGCTGATTCCGACGGAGCTGCCGTTCCAGAC
>CAYOVM010000293.1:0-3557 GCA_964407355.1 uncultured Enterobacteriaceae bacterium | reverse complement strand
ACCGGGATCACCATCCGGCCGCCGGGCTTGAGCTGATCGACGAGCGCTTGCGGCACACGCGGCGCGGCGGCGGTGACGACGATGGCATCGAACGGCGCCTTCTCCGGCCAGCCTTTGTAGCCGTCGCCGATTTTTATTTCTATATTGCCGTAACCGAGCGCCTCCAGACGCTTCTTCGCTTCTTCCGCCAGGGAAGGGATGAGCTCGATGGAAAAAACCCGGGAGGCGATTTCGGCGAGCACGGCGGCTTGATAGCCCGAGCCGGTGCCGACGTCGAGCACCGTCTCGCCGCCTTTCAGCCCCAGAAGATCGCTCGACAGGGCGACGATGTACGGCTGGGAGATGGTCTGGCCGTTGCCGATCGGCAGCGGGTAATTGCGGTAGGCATCCGCGGCGCGCGCGGCGGGAACGAGCCGATGGCGCTCGACCTTGCCGAGCGCGGCGCGCACCTCGGGCGACATCGACGCGAGGCCGGTCTCGGAGCGCGTCTCGGCGTACATCGCGTCGATCTCGGCGAGCATCTGCGCGCGCCGCCGGGCGGCGTCCTGCGCTTGGCTTTCTGCCGTAACAAGGGCTCCCGCGAGAAGAAGAGCGAAAAAACCGCTTACCGAGCCCGTTTGGCTTTCTCGATGAGCGCGTAGGCGCTGTGGTTGTGGATCGACTCGAAGTTCTCCGACTCGACCACGTAGGCGTCGATGCGCTCGTCCAGGTTGAGCACCGCGGCGACGTCGCGCACCATGTCCTCGACGAACTTCGGGTTGTCGTAGGCGCGCTCGGTCACGTATTTCTCGTCCGGGCGCTTGAGCAGGCCGTAGAGCTCGCTCGAGGCCTGCTTCTCGACCAGATCGACGATCTCCTCGATCCACACGAAATCGTTGGTGGAGGCGGTCACCGTGACGTGCGAGCGCTGGTTGTGCGCGCCGCGCTCGGAGATCTTCTTCGAGCAGGGGCACAGGCTCGTCACCGGCACCAGCACCTTCATGGCGAAGCTCTGCCGGCCCTTCTTCACCTCGCCGATGAACGTGACCTCGTAGTCCATCAGGCTTTTCACGCCGGACACCGGCGCCTTCTTCTCGATGAAGTACGGGAAGCTCATCTCGATGTGGCCCTCGGCGGCCTCGAGGCGCTCGACCATCTCCTTCAGCATCACCTGGAAGGTCTCGACCGTGATCTCGCGCTCGTGCTCCTCCAGGATCTCGACGAAGCGCGACATGTGCGTGCCCTTGAACTGGTGCGGCAGGCAGACGTACATGTTGAACATGGCGACGGTGTGCTGCACGCCGCCGCTGCGCTCCTGGATTTTCACCGGGTGGCGGATCGCCTTGACGCCCACCTTGTCGATGGCGAGCTTGCGGGAGTCCGGGCTGCCCTGGACGTCCGGGATTTCGTGCAGGTCGCGTGCTTTCATGAGCTCCAGTTTAACATCCCGAGTAAATTACTCGGACACTCCGGCGTTACATTCGACACGAAATTCGATGCCGCGAGACCGCGGGGCGTTTCAGTAGCGCCGGGTAAGGATCAGGGTGCGGCCGGTGCGCTGCATGTCGAGCCGGTTGAGAAAGCTCATCCCCAGCAGCGCGACCGGCAGGTCGTTGCTCTCGCTGACGATGGCCTCGACGTTCAGCAGCACGATGTCGCCGAGCTGCACGCTGCCGAGCTTCGCGCGCAGCGCCCGGCGAGGCCCCGCGGCGGTCTGCACGGCGACCGAGGGCGCGCCGATGAGATCGACCCCCATGCGGCGCGCGTCGTCGGCGTTGATCGCGATGCTGCTCGCGCCCGTGTCGACGATGGCCCGGATCGGCGCGCCGTTGATCGCGACGTCGACCACGAAGTGGCCGCGCGCGTCCGCCTGCAGCACCACGCTCGGCATGGTGCTCGAGCCCGGCACCAGGCGGAAGCTCTTGCCCTCCACCTCGATCAGCGTCGAGTCGGCACGCACTTCGACGACGTAGACGCCTTCAGGCGAAGTCTCGCCGCGGTACAGCGAGCGCGAGATCGTGCCGTTCACGAGCAGGTCGACGCGCTCGCCCGAGATCGACAGGACCATCACCGACGTCGCGGCCGGACACGCGGACGCCCATAGCGCAAGCAACGCAGCGAACGCCGTGCCTTTCATCTTTTCATTCTTCTGTTTTTTTACTTTCGACACCCTGAATCGATTTGACGATCCCGTCGCGATCCAGCCCGACGGACGCGAGCAGCTTCGCCGAATCGCCGTGGTCGACGAAGCGGTCCGGCAATCCAAGCAGCAGCACGCGGTTTTTCGCGTTCGAGTCGGCCAGCTCTTCACAAACGGCCGAGCCCGCCCCGCCCATCACCTGGTGCTCTTCGACGGTCACGAGCAGGTCATGGCTGGCGGCCAGTTCCCGGATCAATTCTTTGTCCAGAGGCTTTATGAACCGCATGTTCACCACTGTCGCGTCGAGGGCCTCGCCGGCCTCGAGCGCGGGCGTCACCATCGAGCCGAAGGCGAGGATCGCCACGCGCTTGCCCCGCCGTTTCACTTCCGCCTTGCCGACGGGAAGCGCGCTCATCCGCGCGGAGATCGCCTTCCCGGGTCCCGAGCCGCGCGGATAGCGCACCGCCGCCGGGCCGTTCAGCGTGAACGCGGTGTAGAGCATCTGGCGGCATTCGTTCTCGTCGGAAGGCGCCATCACCGTCATGTTGGGCACCGCGCGCAGGAACGCGTAGTCGAAGGCGCCGTTGTGCGTCGCGCCGTCGCCGCCGACGAGGCCGCCGCGATCGAGCGCGAACACCACCGGCAGGTTCTGGATCGCCACATCGTGGATGAGCTGGTCGTAGCCGCGCTGCAGGAACGTGGAATAGATCGCCACCACCGGCTTCATGCCCTCGCAGGCGAGGCCCGCGGCGAAGGTGACCGCGTGCTGCTCGGCGATGCCGACGTCGAAGTAGCGCTCGGGGAACTGCTCCGAGTACTTCACCATGCCCGAGCCCTCGCGCATCGCCGGCGTGATCGCGACCAGGCGCGCGTCGAGCGCCGCCATGTCGCACAGCCAGTCGCCGAAGATCTGCGAGTAGCTCGGCTTGCCGCCGGCCGCTTTCTTCAGGCCTTCCTCCGGGTTGAACTTGCCCGGCCCGTGGTAGGCGATCGGGTCCTCCTCGGCGAGCTTGTAGCCCTGGCCCTTGCGCGTGACGACGTGCAGGAACTGCGGCCCCTTCAGCTTCTTGATGTTGGCGAGCGTCGGGATCAGCGCGTCGAGGTCATGGCCGTCGATCGGACCGATGTAGTTGAAGCCGAACTCCTCGAAGAGGGTCGAGGGCGTGACCATGCCCTTTACGTGCTCCTCGGCGCGCCGCGCGAGCTCCCATACGCCCGGCACGCGCTTGAGCAGGTGCTCGCTCGCGCGCCGGGCGGAGGAATAGATCCGGCCCGAGAGGAGCCGGGCGAGATAGTTGGTGAGCGCGCCGACCGGGCGCGAGATCGACATCTCGTTGTCGTTGAGGATCACGAGGAGGTCGGTGTCCATCGCGCCGGCGTTGTTCATCGCCTCGTAGGCCATGCCGGCCGACATCGCGCCGTCGCCGATCACCGCGAT
>CAYOVM010000292.1:0-3571 GCA_964407355.1 uncultured Enterobacteriaceae bacterium | reverse complement strand
GCGGTGGGATGGATGCGGTCGGGCTGGAAGAGCTCCGGCTTGTCCCAGAAACCTTCCATAAGGAACGGCACCACCGCCGTCTTGTAGCGCTTCGCCAGATCCGGGAACGTCGCCGCGAACTGCTCGCTGTAGTCGGGGCCGTAGTTGGGCGGGATGCGCACGCCGACCAGGAGGACCCGCGCGCCGGCCTTCTGCGAGCGCTCGATGATCGCCGCCAGGTTTTTCTTCATCTCGGCGAGCGGCAGGCCGCGCAGGCCGTCGTTTCCGCCGAGCTCTAGGACGACGATGTCGGGCTTGTTCTGCCGCAGGACCTTGTCGATGCGCGCGAGGCCGCCGGCGGTGGTCTCGCCGGAGATGCTCGCATTGACAACGATATAATCGGGCCGCTCGCGCCTTACGCGCTCGCCCAGCAGCGCTACCCAGCCGCGCGCCTGTGCAATGCCGTAGGCCGCGGAGATGCTGTCGCCAAAGACCACAATGGACTTTTCCGCCGCCGCCACCCCCAAGGGGACCATCAGCAGCATGGACAACAACAACGTCCTCGTGAAAAGCGCAAGCGTTCTGGCGGCGCGGGGCATCGGCAAGACCGTGAAGAGCGGGGATAGCGACCTCGTCATTCTGCGCGACATCGACCTGGAAATCACCTCCGGCGAGGCGGTGGCGATCGTCGGCGCCTCCGGCTCCGGCAAGTCCACGCTGCTCGCGATCCTGGCCGGCCTCGATACGCCCAGCAAGGGAACCGTGGAGATCGAGGGCACGGATCTCTTCTCGCTGAACGAGGACCAGCGCGCGGAGCTGCGCGGCCGCTCGGTGGGCTTCGTCTTCCAGTCGTTCCAGCTCCTGCCCGGGCTGACCGCGCTCGAGAACGTGATGCTGCCGCTCGAGCTCTCGGGCCAGCCCGATCCGGAAAAATCCTCCGCCGACATCCTGAAGCGCGTCGGCCTCGGGCAACGGCTGCATCACTATCCGAAGCACCTCTCCGGCGGGGAGCAGCAGCGCGTCGCGCTCGCGCGCGCGTTCGTGGCGCGGCCGAAGCTGCTGCTGGCCGATGAGCCGACGGGCAGCCTCGATCGCGATGCCGCGGCTTCGGTGATCGCGCTGCTCTTCGAGATGAACCGCGAATACAGCACCACGCTCGTCATGGTCACGCACGACGAAAGCCTCGCGCGCCGCTGCGCCCGCAGCGTGCGCCTCGAAGCGGGCAGGATCGCGTGATCCGGCAATCGCTCAGGATGCTCGCGCGCGACTGGCGCGCCGGCGAGCTGCGCGTGCTCGCGATGGCGCTGATAGTCGCGGTCGCCAGCATCACCGGCGTATCGTTCTTCGCCGACCGCGTGAGCAGCGCCCTCGCGCGCGACGCGACGCAGCTGCTGGGCGCCGATCTCGTGCTGCTGTCCGATCATCCGTGGCAGCCCGAAGTCGCCGACGAGATCGCCCGCCAGGGCCTCGCGCGCGCTTCGGGAATCGGCTTCATGAGCATGGTGGTCGGCGGCGGCGAAAGCGCGCTCGCGGGGGTCAAGGCGGTGACCGAGAACTATCCGTTGCGCGGCCGCCTGCGAATCGCGTCCGCGCCGGGCGCGCCCGATGCCCCGGCCGACCAGGGGCCCGCCCGCGGCACGATCTGGCTCGAAGAGCGCCTGGTGAACGTGCTCGGCCGGCCGGTCGGCTCGCGTCTCAAGGTCGGGCGGGCCGAGCTCACCGTCGCGGCGATCCTCACGCTCGAGCCCGAGCGCAGCACGAATTTCTTCAACATCGCGCCGCGGCTGATGATGAACGAGGCGGATCTCCCGGCCACCGGCCTGCTCCAGCCCGGCAGCCGCGCCTGGTACTACCTGTATGCCGCCGGCGCGCCGCAGAAAATCCTGGCGTTCCAGGGCTGGGCGCGGACGCGCCTCGAGCGCGGGCAGCGTGTCGACACCTTCGAGACCGGCCGGCCCGAAGTGCGCGCGTCCGTCGAGCGCGCGAAGCGCTTCCTGAGCCTCACGGCGCTGCTCGCCGCGATCCTCGCCGGCGTCGCGATCGCGCTCGGCACGCGGCGCTTCGTCGAGCGGCATCTGGACGGCTGCGCGGTGATGCGCTGCCTCGGCGCGACGCAGTCGAAGCTGATGCGGCTCTACGGGATGGAGTTCCTGTTCCTGGGCATCGGCGCCTGCGCGGCCGGCTGCGCGCTCGGCTATCTCGCGCAGGAAGCGATCTCGGCCACCATGGCGAACCTGCTGCGCGCCGACCTGCCGGCGCCGAGCCTGCTGCCCGCGGCGCAGGGATTCCTGGTCGGCGTGGTGCTGCTGCTCGGCTTCTCGCTGCCTCCGCTTCTTCAGTTGAAAGGCGTGCCGGCCGTGCGCGTCATCCGCCGCGAGACCGGCGGCACGAGCGGCGCGGCGTTCGTCTCCTACGTCGCGGGCGGCGTCGCGCTTGGCGCGCTGCTCATGTGGCAGGCGGGCGATCTCGCGATGGGCGGCTATGTCATCGGCGGCTTCGCGGTCGCCGTGCTCGTCTTCTTCGCGGTTTCCTGGGGAGCGCTGCGCCTGATCACCAGCCGCCGGACGCTTTCCCTGATCCGCGGAAAAAATCCGGTGCTGCGCCACGGCCTCGCCAACCTGCGGCGCCACGCGCGCGGCAACGCGGTGCAGATCGCGAGCCTCGCGCTCGGGCTGACCGCGGTGCTGCTGCTCACCTTTACGCGCAATGATCTGGTCGACGCCTGGCGCCGCACCGCGCCGCCGGACGCGCCCAACCGCTTCCTGATGGGCGTGCAGCCCGATCAGCGCGAGCCGATCGCGCAATTCTTCGGCTCGCGCGGCCTGCCGGCGCCGGAGCTCTTCCCGATGGTGCGCGGCCGCCTGGTCGCCCTCAACGGCAAGCCGGTGGCGGAGTCGGACTACACCGAAGACCGGGCGCGGCGCCTGGTCGAGCGCGAATTCAACCTCTCCTACATGACCGAGCTGCCGGGCCACAACGCGCTCGTCGCCGGAGAATGGTTCAAGCCCGGCGCGCGCGAGGTTTCCGCGGAGGACGGCATCGCCAAGACCCTGGGCTGGAAGCTCGGCGACGAGCTCAGCTTCTCGGTCGGCGGCGAGACCTTCAGCGCGCGCCTCACTTCGCTGCGTAAATTGCGCTGGGACTCGATGAAGGTGAATTTCTTCGTCATCGCCCCGCCGCAGCTGCTCGAGGGCTATGCCGCGACCTATATCAGCGCCCTGCGGATCCCGCCCGGGCGCGAGCCGATCCTGACCGAGCTCGCGGCGCGCTTTCCGAACATCACCGTGGTGGATGCCGGCGCGGTCGTGCGCCAGATCCAGGACGTGGTCGACCAGCTCGTCAACGCGGTGCAGTTCGTATTTCTCTTCGCGCTGGGCGCGGGGCTGCTGGTGCTCTATTCGGCGCTCGTCGCCACCGAGGACGAGCGCCGGCGCGAAGCCGCGGTGATGCGCGTCTACGGCGCCTCGCGCGCCCAGGTGGCCGGCAGCCAGCGCGTCGAATTCCTCGCCATGGGCGTGATCGCGGGAATCCTCGCGACCCTCGGCGCCGGCGCCATCGGCCAGCTCATCGCGCGGCGCGTCTTCGAGCTCGA
>CAYOVM010000291.1:0-3586 GCA_964407355.1 uncultured Enterobacteriaceae bacterium | reverse complement strand
TGGTCGGGGCGGCGAGATTTGAACTCGCGACCACCTGCACCCCATGCAGGTACGCTACCAGGCTGCGCTACGCCCCGATTGTGCGGCAGTGAAGCGTGAATTCTACCCCTGCAACTGGTCCAGAACGGCGCGCAGCTCGCGCTTGATGGCGGCGATATCGACTCCGCCGGCGCCGTTGGCGTTGGCGTTGGCGACGCGGCCGTTGCGCGCCGGCGACTCGGGTTTCTCGTCCTGGCCGAGCGAATTGTCGAGCCGGTTGCGTGCGCCGCTGATGGTGAAGCCTTCTTCGTATAGCAGCTCGCGGATGCGGCGGATGAGCAGCACTTCGTGATGCTGGTAGTAGCGGCGGTTGCCGCGCCGCTTCACCGGCTTGAGCTGCGTGAATTCCTGCTCCCAATAGCGCAGGACGTGCGGCTTCACCCCGCAAAGGTCGCTTACCTCACCGATCGTGAAGTAGCGCTTGGCAGGGATCGGCGGAAGATCAGCTTTCCTGCGGCTTGGCTCCATGACGGGCCTTTTCGACCATGGCTTTCAGCTTCTGGCTGGCGTGAAAGGTGACGACGCGGCGCGCGCTGATGGGAATCTCCTCGCCGGTCTTCGGATTGCGTCCGGGGCGCTGCGGCTTGTCGCGCAGCTGGAAGTTGCCGAAGCCGGAGAGCTTCACGCTTTCGCCGCGCTCCAGGGCGCCGCGGATCTCCTCGAAAAAGGCTTCGACCATGTCCTTGGCCTCGCGCTTATTGAGGCCCACCTTCTCGAATAGCAGGTCGGCGAGCTCGGCCTTCGTCAACGTCATCGCAGCTCCCTGATTCCCTTCTGAAATCCCTTTTATGTGCGAAGAATTGCGGAGAATTTTCGTCCTAGCAGCGCTACCAGCTCGTCGCGGGCAGCATCTGCCTCCGCATCGGTAAGGGTTCGTTCAGTATGTTGCATAACTACCCGAAATGCAACGCTTTTTGACCCTCCGGGGCCCCCGCCGGGGAGGTTGGGACCCTGGTAGACGTCAAATACCCCTACATGGCGCACGATGGCCGGTTTTTGGGCCGAAATGGCGTCCAGGAGGGCCTGGGCCGAGACCCCGGCGCCCACCACGACGGCGATGTCGCGCACGACCGGCGGGTACTTGGAGGGAAGCTCGAAGCGGGGCAGCGGCGCCCTCTGGAGCAATTCCGCGTCCAGCTCGAACAGCACCGCCGGCTGCGGCAGCTCGTATTTGCGCTGCCACTTAGGGTGCAGCTCGCCGAGCCAGCCGGCGGGCTCGCCATGGAGGAGCACCCGCGCGGAGCGGCCGGGATGAAAAGCGGGATGCGCCGCCGGCTCGAAGCGCACCGGGACGGGCGCCGCCAGCGCCTCCAGGTCGGCCTTCACGTCGAAGAAATCCACCGCGCGCGCCGGCACGCCCCACTGCTCTTCCACCGCCGGGCCGTAGGCGGCCGCCGCTACGCGCATGGGCTGGCGCACGCCGCCGACCGAGAGCGGCCCGTCGCGCACCGCCGCGTCGCGCTTGAACGCGCGGCCGATTTCGAAGACCCGGACGCGGGCCGCTTTTCGCGCCTGGTTATAGCGGATATTGGAGACGAGAGAGCCCACCAGCGAGCTGCGCATCACCGACTGCTGGGCGTTGATCGGATTGAGCAGGCGAATCGGCTCGGCTTCGCCGGCGAAGTCGGCCTCCCAGGCCGGCTCGACGAAGGTGAAATTGATCACCTCGTGATAGTCGGCGCCGGCAAGGCGCTCGCGCAGCGCATGGAGGCTGCGCACCGTTTCCGGGGCGGGCAGCATGGTGGCCGCGGCGCGCGGAGGATGGGCCGCGATGCGCTCGAAGCCGTGGATCCGCGCCACCTCCTCGATCAAGTCCTCCTCGATCTCCAGGTCGAACCGCCAGGTCGGCGGCTGTACCTCGAAAACTTCGCTCGTCTTCCTGTACTTGAAAGCAAGTTTGTCGAAAACCGCGGCCATTTCTTCGGCCGCCATCGGGATCCCGATGATGTCCCGCGCCCGGCTGATGCGCATCGTGACCGGCTTGCGCGCCGGAAGTTTCTTGACTAAATCTTCCGCGGGCCCCGGCTCGCCGCCGCAGATCTCGACGACGAGCGCGGTGGCGCGCTCGATGCCATGAAGGTTGTTGTCGAAATCGACGCCGCGCTCGAAGCGGTGCGAGGCGTCGCTCGAGAAGCCGTAGCGGCGCGCGCGGCCCTGGATCGCGTCCGGAAAGAAGAACGCGGACTCGAGGAACACGTTGCGCGTGCCCTCGTCGGCCTTGGTCGAGTCCCCGCCCATGATGCCGGCAAGGCCGATCACGCCCGAGTCGTCGGCGATGCAGAGCACCGTTTCGTCGACCGCGACCTCCTGCTCGTTGAGGAGGCGGACCTTCTCCCCCTTGCGTCCCCACCGCACGTCGATCGCGCCCTTCAGCTTGTCGAGGTCGTAGACGTGCAGCGGGCGGCCGAGCTCGAGCATCACGTAGTTGGTGATGTCCACGAGGGCGGAGATCGAGCGCTGCCCGGCGCGCTCGAGCCGCTCCTTCATCCACGGCGGCGTGGGCGCCGCCGCGTTCACGTTGCGGATGACGCGCCCCGCGAAACGGCCGCAGCCCTCCGGGCTCGAGATCCCGACCGGATGTCTAGCCTTGGATTTCGGGGCGACGGGCTTGGGCAAGGCGAATTTCAGCGGCGAAGCCGTCAGCGCTGCGACTTCCCGCGCGACGCCGAGCACCGAGAGGCAGTCGGCGCGGTTCGGCGTGAGCTTCAGGGTAAAGACGTGATCGTCGAGCCCGAGCGCGACGCGCGCATCCGCACCGGTCCTCGCGCTCGACGGCAGCTCGAGAAGCCCGGAATGGTCGCTCGACAGTCCGAGCTCTCGCGCCGAGCACAGCATGCCCTGGCTCGGCACGCCCCGAAGGCTGGTCTCCTTGATCTGGATCCCGGGAAGCTCCGCGCCGACGACGGCGAGCGGCGCTTTCATTCCCGGGCGCACGTTCGGCGCCCCGCACACGACGCGCACTTTCGACGAGCCGATGTCGACGACACAGACCGTGAGCTTGTCCGCGTTCGGATGCCTCTCCACCGACACGACCTCGCCCACCAGGACGCCGCTGAACTGCGCGCCCGCCGGCTGGTAGGACTCGACCTCGAGCCCGGCCATCGTCAGGCGCTCGGCGAGCTCCCTGCCGGAAATCGACGGGTCGCAAAACGTCCTGAGCCAGCTTTCCGGAACATTCATGAGAACTGTTCCAGGAACCGCAGGTCGCCGTCGAAGAAAAGCCGCAGGTCGTCGATGCCATAGCGCAGCATCGTCAGGCGCTCCAGGCCCGAGCCGAAGGCGAAGCCCCTGTACTTCTCCGGATCGAGGCCGAAGTTGCGGATCACCTTCGGATGCACCTGGCCCGAGCCGGAAATCTCCAGCCAGCGGCCTTTCAATTTCATGTCGATCTCGGCCGAAGGCTCGGTAAACGGAAAAAACGAGGGCCGAAAGCGCACCTCGAGGTCGTCGATCTCGAAGAACTGCCGCAGGAAATCGGTGTAGACGCCCTTCAGGTCGGCGAAGCTGATGTGCTCGTCGATCCACAGGCCCTCGACCTGGTGGAACA
>CAYOVM010000290.1:1736-3632 GCA_964407355.1 uncultured Enterobacteriaceae bacterium | reverse complement strand
GGCGCGCCGAACTCGGCGAAGTACGCGGCGTTGTCCGCCATCATGCGCTCGCGCGCCTCGCGGTCCTCGAGCAGCTCGCCGACGCGCGCCGCGCAGCCCTCGGGCGTGGTGAACTCGAGGAAGTTGCGCCCGGCGGCGATCGGCCCGGGCAGCTCGAACTTCATCGGCTCGCACACGATCGCCTTGCCGAACGCGAGGTACTCGGCGAATTTCCAGCCGATGGACTGCGCCAGGCCGCTCGTCGCGACGCAGATGGAATAGCCGCGCAGGCGCGCGAGATAGTCGCGCCTGCGGGTGCTGGTGCCGGCGTCCACGACGCAATCCGGATAGCGCGCGAGCGCGTAAGCGGAGCGGGCGAGGCCGCCGAAGAAGCGCTCGCCGAAATGCCTGCGCAGCAGCCGGATGCACGCCGCCCTCGTGTCGTTCAGCTCGCGCACGTCGCGGGGCGCGAGTTCCGGAAGCTCGGCGGGATCCCACGCGCGCGCGAGGAAGATGGCGCGCGGCGGAGCGGCCCGCTCGAGCGGCGCCGCCAGCGCGCCGACGACCGGCAGGTCGAGCGCCCGGCCGAGCGAGGGCACCAGGCGGGCGAGCGAATAGCAGAACCGCCGCACGGAGCGCTTCGAGTTGTCGAGCTGGCGCAGCGCCTTCACCAGCTCGAGGCCGGTGGCGCGGTCGAGATACACCGGATAGTTGACGCCGAGCGGCAGAAGGCGGTGCGCATTCGGCCCGGGCATGCCGCGGTGGAACGAGCGCTTCGCGTAGATCACGACCTCGTCCAGGATCTCGCGCCGGCAGCCGCCGCCGTCGCGCACGTCGAAGAACACCAGCCCGGCGCCGTCGATCCCGACCAGCAGGCCGTGCAGGCTCTCGTTGAAGCTCTTGCAATCGATCGCCGTCCCGGCGAGCCGGCGCCGCACCTCGGCGGGATCGAACGCCTGCCGCACCGAGACGCTGCCCGCCTCGCGCAACGCGTAGAAGCCGGCGTAGATCTGGGAGACGTGCTCGGAATGCGGATAGACGTACAGGGTGCAGCTCGGCCTCGCGCGGGCGAGGTACGCCAGGACCTCGGCGAGCGGCGGGGTTGCCGCCTCAGTCGCACCGACGGCGCGCTGCAGTGCTTCCATGGCCCGTTCTAGCAACCGGGCCGGCGCGAATCAATCCGCCAGGCAGGCCTGCGGCCGGGCGCGTATTTTTCCGTGGCCCCCGGGCCGGCCTGAGCAGGCAGGCACGGCCCCTGCATGTCCTCAGGACCTAAATCCATCAAGGAGCCACAACGTGAACAAAGACCAGGTCAAAGGCAAGGCCACCGACATCGCCGGCAAGGCGCAGGAGAAGTTCGGCGAGATCACCGGCAGCAAGGAGCAGCAGGCGAAGGGCCTCGCCAAGCAGGGCGAAGGCAAGGTCCAGAAAGGTTACGGCGACGCGAAGGATGCGGTAAAGGACGCTGCCGACGACCTCAAGGACGCCGACAAGCCGCACTAGCCCTCAACGATCCACAGGATCGATCCGGCCGAGCGCCTGGGCGATCGGCTCCACGGCGTGGGGCCGCACCAGGCGCGCGGCTTCCTTGCCGCCGTCGAGGAAAACCAGCGTCGGCCAGAGCTTCACCGCGAAAGAACGTCCCAGCCGACGGCCGCTCGCGTCGGCGACCTTGATGTGGCGCACCCGCGGGTGGTCCGCCAGGGCTGCGGCGAGCAGCGGCTGCGCCGCCCGGCAGTAGCCGCACCACGGACTCCCGAACTCGAGCAGGACCGGCCCTTCCAGGGCATCGATCTGGGCGCGCTCGGGCTCGGTCGGGGCGTAGACGTCGTTCATGGTGTCTGCTCGGCCTCGAGAATAAATGGTTTAGCAAGAAAAAATCCCGCGCCGGCGATCCACGCTTCGCGCTAGGCTTCC
>CAYOVM010000290.1:0-1636 GCA_964407355.1 uncultured Enterobacteriaceae bacterium | reverse complement strand
TCGGAAAGCCGTATCGCTTCGGCGGCGCGACGCCTGCCGCCGGGTTCGATTGCAGCGGGCTGGTTCAATTCAGCTTCCGGCAGGCGGGCATCGCGGTTCCCCACAACACCGAGCGGCAGCGGCAGGCCTCGCGCCCGGTGCGCCGCGCCGAGCTGCGCCGCGGCGACCTGGTGTTCTTCGATCAGGAAGGCAAGAAGAACTCGCACGTCGGCATCTACCTCGGCGGCGGGCGGTTCGTGCACGCGCCCTCCTCGGGCAAGGAAGTCCGCAGCGACCGCCTCGATTCGCCCTACTGGAAAAAGCACCTGTCAGAGACGCGGCGTTTCGCCGCTTAGCGAGACTTGCCGCGTCGCCGCCTGAGGCGTCCGCGTAATTTCCGGTCAGCCCTGACGGTCTTTTGCCCCTCTGCAAGGAAGCGGCAAGCCAGCCGCTGATACCTTGGCGCTTCGGCTAGAGGAGAACAACGTGAAAAAGGCTCAATGGCGTCCCGTCGCCGTGGCAATCGCGGCGCTCCCCGTTTTGTGGCTCGCTTCGCAGGCAAACGCGCAGGATCTCGTGGTGGGACAGGTCGCCTCCCAGACGAGCCCTGTGACCGCCGCCAATTCCAAGGGCATGTTCATCGGCATGAAGGCGTATTTCGACTACGCCAATTCGCAGGGCGGGGTCCACGGGCGTCCGCTCAAGCTGGTCTACAAGGACGACGGCCTGAAGCCCGGCGTCATGGTGGCGATGACCAAGGAGTTCATCGCGGACAAGGACGTCCTCGCCCTCGTGGGCTACGTCAACACCGGCGGCCTCACCGAGATGGTGAAGGCGAACGTCGTCGGCGAGGCGGGCATCGCGCTCATCTCGCCGGTGCAGGGCGACAAGAGCATTGTCGGCGCGCCGAACATCTTCCCGTTCCGCTCGGGCTACCCGGACGAGGTGCAGGCGCTCCTCAGGGAAGCCGCCGCCACGCAGAAGAAGAAGGTGGCGTTCGTCTACTGGAACGTCACCTTCGGCCCGGCGATCGCGCCGCTCGCCCGGGAATGGGCCAAGAAGGACAACCTGAACGTCGCCGCGTGGGTGGAGATCGACGCCACGCCCGGCGCGCAGGACAAGTTCGAGCCGATCATGAAGCAGGCGGTCGCCGAGGTGGCGAAGGTCCAGCCCGACGCGGTCATCATGCTGATCTCGGGCCGCTACTCGGTCGAGTTCATAAAGCAGATCAAGAGCTCCGCGGCCGCCGACGCGCAGCTCTACGCCATGTCGGTCGTGCCGGTGAACGACATCATCAAGAACGCCGGCGAGGGCAAGGCGCGCGGCATCGTGATCGCGCAGGCGCTGCCGTACCCGTTCTCGGCGACGCTGCCGATCGTGTCCGAATACCAGAAGGTGATGCAGAAATACGCCCCCGGCGAGGCCTTCTCGTTCTCCACCCTCGAGGGCTTCATCACCGCCAAGATCACGGCGGAAGCGCTCAAGCGCGCCGGGCCGAAGCCGACGCGCGAGAAGGTCCTCAAGGCGCTCCTCGGTATGGGCGAGTACAACCTCGGCGGCGTCTACGTGAACTACTCGCCGAAGGCGCGGCTCGGCTGGGGCGGCGTCGACCTCACCATCATCGGGGCGAACGGCAAGCTGCTGCGCTGACCGGCAG
>CAYOVM010000289.1:0-3639 GCA_964407355.1 uncultured Enterobacteriaceae bacterium | reverse complement strand
GCCCGCGCGGCAAGGACTTCAACATGCGCTGGGTCGCCTCGATGGTCGCCGACGTATTCAGGGTGCTCTCGCGCGGCGGCATCTTCATGTATCCGCGCGACGCGAAGAACCGGGAGGGCCGCCTGCGCCTGATGTACGAGGCGAACCCGATGGCGCTGATCGTCGAGCAGGCGGGCGGCGCCGCCACCGACGGCAAGACGCGGATCCTCGACCTGCAGCCGAGAGGGCTGCACCAGCGCGTGGCGGTCGTCCTCGGCTCGAAGAACGAAGTCGACCAGGTCGCCTCGTACCACAAGTAAGGCAAGACCCGCACCCGCAAATAAAAAGGCCCGGCCGCCGGTTTACCGGGGGCCGGGCCTTTCTATTGATCGTCCCTGAGCGTCGTTTACTTCAGATGCTTGCTGACCAGCTTGGTCATCTCGAACATCGAGACGGACGACTTGCCGCCAAATACTGCCTTCAGCTTGTCATCGGCGTTGATGTTGCGGCGATTTTTCTTGTCCTGCAGGCCGTTGCGCTTGATGTAGCCCCAGATCTTCTTGGTCACTTCGGTGCGCGGCATCGAGCCGGAGCCGATCACTGCCGCGAGCGTCGCGCTCGGGGCCATCGGCTTCATGAACGCTGCATTTGGCTTGCGCTTCTTGCCGCCGCTCTTCTTCGCCTTCTTCTTTGCCATCGTCGATCTCCTCTTCTGAACGATTCGTAAACTTGTCCTGCCCCGGATTTCTTTTGCCGCCTGCGCTGCGCGGTGACGAGAAGATGCCGAATACTTCGAGGCGTGTCAACGATTTTCAGAGGGGAAATGCGTCACTTTCCCTCGGACGTTGGCATTCCGCCACCCAACGGCCCTAAAATCCCGCGCATGAACGTGGCGGATCTTCGGCAGGAATACATGCGCGCCGGGCTGTCGGAAGCGCAAGCCGACGCGGACCCGATCCGCCAATTCGAGAGCTGGTTCCAGGACGCGCTGCGCGCGAAGCTGCCTCTGCCCAATGCGATGACGCTCGCCACCGTGAGCGCGGAGGGCGCGCCTTCCGCGCGCGTGGTGCTGCTGAAGGGCGTCGAGAGCGGCAGTTTCGTCTTCTATACCAACTACTTCAGCCGCAAGGGGCGCGAGCTCGAGGCGCGGCCCGCCGCGTGCGCGGTATTCCTCTGGTCCGATCTGGAGCGCCAGGTGCGCATCGAGGGCGCGGTCGAGAAAGTCGGCGCCGAGGAATCGGACGCCTACTACGCGAGCCGTCCCCTCGGCGCGCGCCTCTCCGCGTGGGCCTCGGCGCAGAGCGAACGGGTGGCCGATCGCTCCGTTTTGGAGAAATTGTTCACGGAAAAGCAGCGCCAGCTCGGCGATCATCCGCCGCGCCCGCCGCACTGGGGCGGCTATCGGCTCGTCCCGCAGGCGATCGAGCTCTGGCAGGGCCGCGCGGACCGGCTGCACGACCGGCTCCTCTATCGGCGGCAAGGCGAGAGCTGGACCCTTGAGCGACTCGCTCCCTGAGCCGGTTCTGCGGTTTCTCAGGGAAGCCGGGCTGATCTCCATGAACGAGACGCCGCCCGCGATCCCGCTCCCGGGCGGCGTGTCGTCGGACATCTGGCGGGTCGATCTGGCGAGCGGAGCGGTATGCGTGAAGCGCGCCCTGCCCCGCCTGCGCGTGGCGCAGGTGTGGGAGGCGCCGGTCGAGCGCAACCGGTACGAATACGAATGGCTCCGCGTCGCGCGCGATGCGGCTCCGCAGGCAGTGCCGCGGGTCCTTGCGCGGCGCGAAGGCGTTTTCGCCATGGAATACCTGGCGCCCGAGCGCCATCCCGTCTGGAAGACGTTGCTGCGCGAAGGCCGCGCGGATGCCGGCTTCGCAGCGCAGGTCGGGGGCGCCCTCGCGGCCATCCACGCCGCCACCGCGGGGCGCGACGAGATCGCCCGGCGCTTTCCCACCGATGAGATTTTCTACAAGATACGGCTGGAGCCCTACCTCGTCTTCACCGGCTCGAAGTTTCCCGAGTTGCGGGAAACGCTGAATGCGACCGCAAAACGCACCGCGAAGACCAGGCTCTGCCTTGTGCACGGAGACGTCAGCCCGAAAAACATCCTTTGCGGCCCGCACGGCCCGGTGTTCCTCGACGCCGAGTGCGCCTGGTACGGCGATCCGGCCTTCGACGTCGCGTTCTGCCTCAATCACCTGCTGCTCAAATGCCTGTGGGTCCCCCGCGCCGCGGGCGATTTCCTGCTGAGCTTCCAGGCGCTCTTCGACGCCTACCGGTCGAAGGTATCGTGGGAGAAAGCCGACGCGCTGGAAAGCCGCGCGGCGACGCTGCTTCCGGCGCTGCTGCTCGCGCGCGTCGAGGGCAAGTCGCCCGTGGAGTACCTGGTGTCGGAGAAAGACAAGCAGCACGTGCGCACGACGGCGCGCGAGCTGCTGCTGCGGACCGCGTCCTTTCCGTCGACGCCGGTCGCCGCCATAAGAGAAGCATGGCAAAAATCCTTGAGGTGAAAGGCCGGCGCGTCTGGGACTCGCGCGGCCGGGCGACCGTCGAGGCCGAGGTGATCGTCGGCCGGGGCGCCACCGCGCTCGCCGCCGGACGGGCGATCGCGCCCTCGGGCGCCTCCACCGGCGCCGGCGAAGCGAAAAGCATCGATGCGCTCAAGGCGGTGCACAACATCAACACGCGGATCAACGACGCGCTGCGCGCGCTCAGCGTCGCCGACCAGGCGGCGCTCGACCGCCGCCTGGTCGAGCTCGACGGCACGCCGGACCGCAGCCGGCTCGGCGCCAACGCCATGGTCGCGGTATCGCTCGCCTGCGCGCAGGCCGACGCCGCCTCGCAGAAGATCCCCTTGTGGAAAAAGCTCGCCGAAGGCCGCCGCGTCGCCCTGCCGGTGCCGCAAGTGCAGATCTTCGGCGGCGGCGCGCACGCCCGCGGCCGCGTCGACGTCCAGGACTACATGATCGTCTGCACCGGCGCGGGAAGCTTCACCGAAGCGCTCGAGTGGACCTCGCAGGTCTACGCCGCGGCCGGCGCGCGGCTCGCGAAGCGCGGCGCGCTCCAGGGGGTCGCCGACGAAGGCGGCTACTGGCCGGCGTTCAAGTCGAACGAGGAAGCCCTCGCCGAGCTGGTCGCCGCGATCAGCGACGCCGGCCTCGAGCCCGGCGCCGACGTCGCGATCGCGCTCGACATCGCCGCGAGCCAGCTTCACCGCGCCGGGAGCTACCACCTCGCGCTCGAGAACCGCGCACTCTCATCCGAGCAGCTGCACGCCATGCTGCTGCGCTGGATCGAGCGCTACCCGATCGTCTCCATCGAGGACCCCTTCGCCGAGCACGACGCCGCGGCGATGCAGGCTTTCACCAGGGCGGCGGGCGGGCGCATCCAGATCGTCGGCGACGATTTTTTCGTCACCAGCGAAGCAAAGCTTAAAAAAGGGATCGAGGAAAAAACCTGCAACACGGTCCTTCTGAAACCCAACCAGGTCGGCACGCTCACCGAAACCCTCGCCTGCTGGACCGCGGCGCGCGCGGCGGGCTACCGGGCGATCGTGTCGGCGCGCTCCGGCGAGTCGGAAGACGTCGCGATCGTGCATCTCGCGGTCGGCTGGGGCGTGCCGCAGCTCAAGGTGGGAAGCTTCGCCCGCTCAGAGCGCATGGC
>CAYOVM010000288.1:0-3650 GCA_964407355.1 uncultured Enterobacteriaceae bacterium | reverse complement strand
CCGGCATCACGAAGAACCACAGGAACATCTGCACGATGAGCGGGATGTTGCGGAAGATCTCGACGTACAGATTGCCGGCGCGCACCACCCACTTCATCGGCGTGGTGCGCAGCGTGCCGACCAGCGCGCCCAGCGCGAGCGCGATCACCCAGGCGGCGAGCGCGGTGGCGAGCGTCCAGCCCAGGCCGACGAAGAGATAGTGGAGGTAGGTGCCCGTCCCGCCGGGCTCCGTTTCCAGCAGCACCTTCCAGTTCCAGTGGTAGTTCAGCTTTCCCCCTGTCCTTACGAGTGCCTTGAAACGAAAACGGGGGCCGCCGCCCCCGTCTTTCGTGCCTGGCTTACTTGTAGGCCGCTGGATCCCCGGAATCGGTGGGCTTGGCGACGACCTTCTTCATCGCATCGCTCATCGGGATGTTCAGGTTGAGGCCTTTCGGCGGGATCGGCTTCTGGAACCATTTGTCGTAGATCGCGTTGATCTGGCCGGACTTGTAGATGTTCACCATGGCGTCGTCGACCACCTTCTTGAACGCCTTGTCGTCCTTGCGCAGCATGATGCCGTAGGGCTCGACCGACAGCGCCTCGGGCGAGATGGCGTACTCGCCCGGGCTGCGCGACTGCGCGGCGAGGCTGTAGAGCAGGATGTCGTCCATCACGAAGGCGGCCGCGCGGCCGGTCTCGACCATCTGGAACGCTTCCGGGTGGCCGTTCGCCGAGATGATGTTCATGCCGAGCTTCTGCTGGCCGTTGATCTCGGTGATCTGCTTGAGGTTGGTGGTGCCGGCGGTGGAGACGATGGTCTTGCCCTTCAGATCGGCGAGCGACTTGATGTTGGCCGATTTCCTCGCCACCCAGCGGTTAGCCGTGACGAAGTGGGTGATGGTGAACCAGACCTGCTCCTGGCGCGCGAGGTTGTTGGTGGTGGAGCCGCACTCGAGGTCGATGGTGCCGTTCGCCATCAGCGGGATGCGGTTCGCCGAGGTGACGAGCTGGTACTTGATGTCGAGCTTGGGCATCTTGAGCCCGGTCTTCACCGCGTCGGCGATGCGCAGGCAAAGGTCCATCGCGTAGCCCACTGGCCGCTGCTTGTCGTCGTAGTACGAGAACGGGATCGACGCGTCGCGGTGGCCGATGGTGATCGAGCCGCTGTCCTTGACCTTCTTCAGCGTGCCTTCCTGCGCCGCCGCCGGCAGCGCGAGGGCGGCCGCGGCCAGGGAAGCGGCGAGCAGGACGAGTGTGCGTTTCATTCATCGACTCCCGGGGTGACTTGTCCCATTGTACTTACTACTTCACGCGGGCAGCAACGAAGCGCATGCGCTCGGCGACCGCGCCGAGCAGCGCCGCGCCGAATTCGGGATTCGCCTTGACGAGGTTGACGAAGACCGCGCGGTTGATGGCGATCAGGGTGGAATCGGTCTCGGCCGAAGCGCTCGCCGCGCGCGTCGACTGGTCGATGAGCGCCAGCTCGCCGAAGATCCCGCCCGGCCCCACGCGCTGCACGATCTTGTCCTTGATCGACACCGCGATCCGGCCTTCCTGCACCACGTAGGCGAGGGCGCCGGGCGCGCCTTCCTTGAATATCGAGGCGCCGGCGCTGTGGCGCGATATCGCGTTGTGGCCGAGGCCCTTGGCGAGGGCGGCCACCATGTCCTTGTCGAACACCCTCGACTGGCTGGAGCTGTCGTCGTCGGAGAGAGTGTTGTTCTGCACGAGGCGCGCGAGCATGCCGCGCAGCCGCAGGATCATCATGCTCATGAGCATCAGCGCGAACTCGGGCTTGACGGCGAGCGCCTTGAGGAACTCCTTGTCGTCGAGCGCGATGACGCGGCATTCGGTCCTCGCCACCGCGGCGGCGCTGCGCGGCGATTCGCTGATCGCCGCCATCTCCCCGAAGATCTCCCCGGCCTTGACGATGTCGATCACCTTGCCCTTGCGCACGAGGGTGACCTCGCCCTCGATGAGCAGGTACATTTTGTCGCGCTTGAGGAACCCGGCGCGCTCGTTCTCCTCGAAGAACTTGGTGCCCGCGGCGGCGCTCTCGGGCTTGCCGCCCGCGCGGAAGAACTCGAGCGCCATGGCGGCGTTGTAGACCTGCTTGGGCGCCGGCGCGGCGGGTGGCGCCTGCGGCCTGGGCTGCGCCCGGTTGCTGAAGTCCAGCTCGTCCATTTACTTGCCTCCGGAGAGGATGATAGTGCCAGAATTCGGGCTGCCCTTTAACCTGTTTGAGCTGTCCGCCTAACCCCGCAGGAGAAGGCCATTTCCCAGCCGGTTCGGGTCGAGCACGATCTCCTGGGCGACCGGGCGGTGCCGGCGCACGCCTACTACGGCATCCATACCCTGCGCGCGCTGGAGAATTTCCCGATCACCGGGATCCCCATCTCCGTCTATCCCGCGCTCGTGAACGCGCTTGCCTGCGTAAAGCAGGCGGCGGCGATCGCGAACAGCGAGCTCGGCCTTCTCGACGAGAAGCGCGCCGTCGCCATCCGCCTCGCCTGCGAGGAAGTGCGCGAAGGCAAGCTCCACGAGGAGTTCGTGGTGGATGTGATCCAGGGCGGCGCCGGCACCTCGACCAACATGAACGCCAACGAGGTGATCTGCAACCGCGCGCTCGAGATCCTCGGCCACGGCAAGGGCGAGTACCAGCACCTGCATCCGCTCGACCACGTCAACCTCTCGCAGAGCACCAACGACGTCTACCCGACGGCGATCAAGCTGGCGCTGAATTTCGGCATCGAACGCCTTTTGGTCGAAATGAATTCCCTGAAAAAAAGCTTCGAAACCAAAGCCCGGGAATTCGAGAGCGTTCTCAAGGTCGGCCGCACCCAGCTCCAGGACGCCGTGCCGATGACCCTCGGCCAGGAGTTCTCCACCTATGCCGTGATGCTCGGCGAGGACGAGCAGCGCCTGCGCGAGGCCGCGCACCTCGTGCGCGAGATCAACCTCGGCGCCACGGCGATCGGCACCGGGATCAACGCCCATCCCGACTACGCGCCGCTCGTCACGCGCCGGCTCTCCGAAATCTCCCGCGTCCCGTTCATCGTCTCGCCCAACCTCGTCGAGGCCACGCAGGATGCGGGCTCGTTCGTGCAGCTCTCGGGCGTGCTCAAGCGCATCGCGGTGAAGCTCTCCAAGACCTGCAACGACCTGCGCCTTCTTTCGTCCGGCCCGCGCGCCGGCATCGGCGAGATCCAGCTGCCGCCGGTGCAGGCCGGCTCCTCCATCATGCCGGGCAAGGTGAACCCGGTGATCCCCGAAGTGGTGAACCAGATCGCCTTCGAGGTGATCGGCAACGACATCACCGTCACCATGGCCGCCGAGGGCGGGCAGCTCCAGCTCAACGCCTTCGAGCCGATCATCGCCCACAGCCTGTTCAAGAGCCTGCAGCACCTCACCTCCGGCTGCAGCACGCTCAACGAGCGCTGCGTGAAAGGGATACAAGCGAATGCCCCGCGGGCGCGGCGCCTCCTCGATGAGTCCACCGCCCTGGTCACCGCGCTCACCCCTATCCTGGGCTACGCGCGCTCGGCCGAGATCGCGGGCGAAGCCCTGGCGAGCGGCAAGCGGGTCTACGATCTGGTGCTGGAGAAGGGCTGGATGACCCGCGAGCAGCTCGACGAAGTGCTCCGGCCCGAGATCCTCACCAAGCCGAGCCG
>CAYOVM010000287.1:1714-3669 GCA_964407355.1 uncultured Enterobacteriaceae bacterium | reverse complement strand
ACGTTAGATGGCTTTGACTGCATCCAAATTGCGAACGCTGGGCCTTGCTCTTGGTGCCATTGCGTTCATTACCTGCGCTCTGCTTTACCTTTACTATCCTGCGATTCCTCACAGTGCTTTTGGCTGGGCGGCTCTCTTTGTCGTAGGCATCCCCACATGGATAGCGCTCGAGTTATTCGGAGAGTACGCGCTTGGCCGTCCTTTCTTTGCCAAGCTCTCAAGCGGCGCACGCATTGCTGTCGCAGTCCCTATCGTGATCGCGCTGATGGTCATTGGGGGTGTGTTAGTTCACTACGGCCAAAAGGTAATCACTGCGTGGTAGCCGCAACATGAGGCGCCGCGATTTCCTTACGCACGCCGGATCGCTTGCCGGGCTGGTGATGTACGGCGGCATACCTTCAGTGCTGGGCGGGTGCGCGAGCACCGAGACGCACGATCCCGAGCTGCAGCGCATCCTCGACGGGTTGATCGGCATAGACCTCCACACGCATGCAGGCGGCGTCCACTTCCGCTCCCGGCTGGATCTCGACTTGGCAGGGCAGATGCGGCATGGCCGCATGACCGCTGTGTGCCTCGGCCATACGGGCGACGGTCCGGTCCTCCAGCGCGACGCGAGCAACCGCGTAGTCTCGCGGAACCCCGTGCCGGGCCAGCTGTGGCGCCATACCCAGGAGCGGCTTGACTTCTTCGATCGCGCCGTGCGCGAGCAGGGACTGCGCCGCGCGCTGCAGCGGGGCGACATAGAGCTGGCGCATCGGGATCGCGCTCCCGCCATCGTGCAGATGATCGAAGGTTGTCAGTTCCTCGAAGGCAGGCTCGAGCGGATTGCGGAAGTGCACCGGCGAGGCGTGCGGCAGCTCCAGCTGGTGCATTTCCTGCGCAGCGACCTCGGAGACAACCAGACGGAGTCGCCCGAACGCGGCGGCCTGACCGCGCTCGGCCGCGAGGCAATCGTCGAATGCAACCGCCTGGGCCTGGTGGTGGATACGGCGCACGCCACCCTGCAGCTCGTGGAGCAGGCCGCGAACGTAAGCAAGACACCCCTGGTGCTCTCGCACACCCACGTGATCCGCCAGCCGGGGCCGTTTTCCCGCCTCGTCTCGCCGCAGCATGCCAAGCTGATCGCGCAGACTGGCGGCGTAATCGGCGTGTGGAGCCTGCAGACGCCCGAGTCCACCGGCCTCTCGCACTTCGTCGACCGAATCGCCCGCACGGTAGACATGGTGGGTATCGACCATGTCGGCTTGAGCACCGACATCGGCGGCTCGGTGCGCAGCGTCTGGACCAACTACGCCTCGTTCCCGGAGATCGTGCGGCTGCTGCGGGAAAAGGGTTTCCGCGACACGGATATCGGCAAGATCGTCGGCGGGAACTACGTCCGCGTGTTCAACGCCTCCACGTCAGTTGGCCAACCGGTCGCCCCGCAAATTCAGTCTCCATAAAAGAAGGAGCCCGCATGTCCGCCTATGAACTAGCCCAGCTCAACATAGCCCTGATGAAAGAGCCGCTCGAGTCGCCAAGAATGGCTGACTTTGTGGCCAATCTCGATCGAATCAACGCGCTCGCCGAGAGCTCGCCCGGTTTTGTATGGCGTCTGAAGACCGAGGACGGTAACGCCACCGCTCTGCGCCCGCTGGGTGAAGAGACCTTGGTCAACGTGTCGGTCTGGAAGGACGTCGCGTCGCTGAACAAGTATGTGTACCAGTCGGCACATGTCGAAATCATGCGCCGGCGCAAAGAATGGTTCGAGCGGATGCGCGAAGCATGGGTCGTCCTGTGGTGGATACCCAGAGGGCACCGCCCGACGGTATCCGAGGCGATCGCCAAGCTCGAGCTTCTCCGGGCCATGGGGCCGACCAAGGAGGCCTTCACGTTCCGTCGTGCCTTTCTACCGCCCGACGCGGCTCAACCGAGCGCACCGTTCGAGTTCGGCGATGAGTGCCCGGCCACCTGAC
>CAYOVM010000287.1:0-1614 GCA_964407355.1 uncultured Enterobacteriaceae bacterium | reverse complement strand
GCCATTGCCGAGCAGGGCACGCTCTCCGGCGCCGCCGCCCGTCTCCACATCAGCCATCCGACCCTGTCGCGGCGCCTGCGGCGGATCGAGCAGCGGCTGGGTACCCGCTTGTTCGAGCGAACCCAATCCAGGCTTCAACTTACCAGCGCCGGCGAGGAGATGCGGCAACTGGCGTTGCGCCTGCGCGAAGACATCGTGGCGCTCGAGCGCCGCATCGGCGGCCGCGATGCCGGCCCCGCCGGCCCGATCCGCCTTACGGCGCCCGATGCCGTCTCGGAATACCTGCTCCCGGGCATCCTCGCCGAGGTTTGCAGGGAGCATGCAGGGCTGACTATCGACCTGATCGTCTCCAACGAGGTGCTTTCGCTGGCGCAGGGTTCGGCCGACATCGCCTTGCGCGTCACCGAAAGGCCCGCCGAGTCGTTGCGCGGGCGCTGTGTCGGCACGGTCGCCATGGCGATCTATGCGCAGCGCTCGCTTCCGATCCCCGAAACACTAGGGACCGTCACCGGCATTCCTTGGGTGGGTTTCGACGCCGCGCTCGCCTGCAGCGGGCCGGGAACCTGGGTTGCCCGCAACGTCCCGGAAAGCGACATCCGTTTCCGCGCCAACACTCTGCTGGGCGCTGCCCAGGCTGTGCGCTCCGGCATCGGCTGTGGACTGCTGCCCTGCTTTGTGGGCGGTTCCATCCCGGATCTCGTCCGCATCGGCGCGCCGCTACCGACCCTTTCGCTGCCGCTTTGGCAGCTGGTTCATCCCGAGAGAGCCCGTTTGCCCAGGATTCGCCGCGCGAGCGACGCGCTGGCGGCGAAGCTCAAACAGGCGGCTTCGCTGTTGACCGGCGCGCCCTAGCGGCCCGCGCCTTGCTCTATCAGCCGCGATAGATGCGAGCCGCGCTCGGCGAGATACTTCCGGAAACGCTGCGGATAGTCGGACACCACCACCTGCCGGACGCTGTTGCGCTCGGCGAGCGCGGCCCGATAGGCCGGCACCCGCTGCAGTCCTTTGAAAACGCCGAAATCCCCGATCCGGTCGAACGTGTCGAACAATCGGAAGATCGGCGCGAACGCCGCATCGACAAGGCAAAACCACGCGCCGGCAAAGTACGGCCCCTCTCCCAGATGGCGCTCCAGCCAGCGAAATCTGGCCTGCAGGTCGCTGCCTTTGCGCTCGAAGGCCGCCGCGTCGGGCGCCGTATAGAAAGCGAACACGTCGGCGATGATGGCCGAGGCGAATTCCGCCCAGCCGCGATGGCGGGCGCGATCGAGCGGCGCCGCCGGATGCAGGGGCACCGCAGGCTCCACTTCCTCGATGTACTCGCAGATCACCGCGGTCTCGACGATGGCCACGTCGCCTACGCGCAACAGCGGCACCTTTCCCAGCGGTGAGACGCGCAGGAACCACTCCGGCTTGTTCGCCAGGTCGATATAGACCCGCTCATAAGCCATCCCTTTCTCGGCCAACTGGATCGCGGCACGCTGGGTATACGGGCAGAGATGGTTGCTGATCAGCTCGAAGTTCGGCATTTGCGGCTCCGTGGTGGATTGGCCGCCGAAGATAGCGAGCGTCATCACCACGGAGAATGAAAGATTTTTGCATCTTGCTGTGCGGAAA
>CAYOVM010000286.1:0-3716 GCA_964407355.1 uncultured Enterobacteriaceae bacterium | reverse complement strand
GCGTTCGAGGCGTCGGGGTGGGCGGCGGAAGGCTCGTGCGCGAGAGTGGCCATGCGCTAGTGAAGCAATTTTTCTGCCCGTAGCCTGGCGCGCGATAAGCGCGACGCGGCCAATCGCGCCGTCCGATTCGCCGCTTTCGCGACAACGGCTCGATGCGATCGGTGCTACCGGTACGCAAAGACGGCTCCTAGCATCGAGGGCTCGCTAGCCGGAGATCGCCGCATGTCAACGAACGCCACGAAAGAATTCGATCCAGGCCCTTCGAATCCGGCGCGCAGGCGCCTCCTGCAGGCGGCGGGCGCGGCGGTTGCGCTGCCCGCCGGCGGCGCCGCGGCGCAGCAGGCCGCGCCTCGCCCTGCCCAAGCGGCGAAGGCGTATGTCTTCTTCAATCCCGCCGAGGCGGCGTTCATCGAAGCGGCGCTCGCCAGGCTCATTCCGAAAGACGAGACCGGGCCGGGCGCGATCGACGCCGGCGTTCCCGAATTCATCGACCGCCAGCTCGCCGGGGCCTGGGGCGCGGGCGAGCGGCTCTATCGCTCCGGCCCCTGGCATCCGGGCACGCCCAGCCAGGGCTACCAGCTGCCGTTCACGCCCGCGGAGATGTTCCGCGCCGCGATGAGGAGCGTCGAGCCTTCCTTCGCGCGAATGAGCGCGCGCGATCAGGACGCCTACCTCGACGCGCTGCAGAAAGACAAGCGCGACCTGGGCGGCGTGCCGTCGAACATCTTCTTCGAATCGCTGCTCGAGGTCGCGGTCGAGGGCTTCTTCTCCGATCCCGCCTACGGCGGCAACCGCGACATGGCCGCCTGGAAGATGATCGGCTTTCCCGGCGCCTACGCCGACTTCTACGAGCTCGTCGACCGTCACGGCTACGCCTACGACGCGGCGCCGACCAGCCTCGCGCAGGACGCGAGGGGCCACGTGCACGTCGTGCGCGTGGAGAACCGGATCGAAAAGCAGCCGCGCTGATGGCGACGATCCTTCCCGCGGTCGACGCGGTGCTCCTGGGCGGCGGCCTCGTCGGCACCATCCTCGGACGGGAGCTGACCCGCGCCGGGCTCAATGTGGTGGCGCTCGAGCGCGGCGAGCCGCGCGCCACCGTGCCCGACTTCCAGGGTCCCGCGATGCACGACGAGCTGCGCTACTCGGTACGCAAGGCGCTGATGATGGACACCGTGAAGGAAACGTTCACCTTCCGCAACGCCGCGAGCGAGACCGCGCTGCCGCTGCGCCGCATCCAGGGGTTCCTGCCCGGCACCGGCGTGGGCGGGTCCGCCGTGCACTGGAACGGCCAGACCTACCGCTTCCACGACGCCGACCTGCGCATGCGCACGAAGGCCGACGAACGCTACGGCCGGGGCTTCCTCGGCCCGGAGTACACGTTCCAGGACTGGGGCGTCTCCTACGCCGAGCTCGAGCCGCATTACGACCGCTTCGAATATCTGCTCGGGATCGCGGGCAAGGCCGGCAATCTCATGGGCAAGAAGGTCCCCGGCGGCAACGTGCTGGAGGAGCCGCGCGCGCGCGAGTATCCGACGCCGCCGCAGAAAGAGCCCTACGGCTCGGCGATGTTCCGCAAGGCCGCCGACGGCCTGGGCTACCACCCGTTCCCGCAGCCCTCCGCCAACATGAGCCAGCCCTACACCAACCCGGAAGGGCTCAGCCTCAACACCTGCATGTTCTGCGGCTACTGCGAGCGCTATGGCTGCGAGCACTACGCGAAATCCTCGCCGCAGACAGTGCTGCTGCCCGTCCTCCTGAAAGAGCCGAAGTTCAGGCTGCGCACCCACTGCCAGGTGCAGCGGATCAATCTCGACCGCGCCGGGAAGAACGCGACCGGGGTCACCTACGTCGACGCGCAGGGACGCGAGATGGAGCAGCCGGCGAAGCTGGTGATCGTCGGCCTTTTCGCGCTGAACAACGTGCGCATGCTGCTGCTCTCGAAGATCGGCCAGCCCTACGATCCGGCCACCGGCAATGGCACCGTCGGGAAAAATTACTCGTACCAGACGACCAGCGCGGTGCAGGTGTTCTACGGCCCGCGGGTCAACATCAACCCGTTCATGCGTTCGGGCGCGAACGGCACGCTGATCGCGGATTTCGTCGCGGACAACTTCGACCACTCGAAGCTCGGCTTTCTCGGCGGCGCCTACATCGGCGAGGTCGTCAGCCATGGGCGGCCCATCGAATTCCACCCGACGCCGCCCGGCACGCCCGCCTGGGGCTCCGAGTGGAAGAAAGCGGTGGCGCGGCACTACAACCACACCACCGTGGTGAGCACGCACGGCAGCTCGATCGCGGTGCGGCAGAACTACCTCGACCTGGATCCCACCTACCGCGACGCGTGGGGCCAGCCGCTCCTGCGCATCACCTTCGACTTTCCCGAGAACGACCTGAAGCTCTCGGCGTTCGTCACCGACCGCGCCACCGAGATCGCGAAGGCGATGGGCGGGGAGCGCGTCGCGGGCGGCCCGCGCAGGCGGCCTTACACCACGACGCAATACCAGAGCACCCACAATACCGGCGGCGCGATCATGGGGAACGATCCCTCGACCAGCGCCGTGAACCGCTATCTGCAGAGCTGGGAGGTGCCGAACGTCTTCGTGATCGGCGCCTCGGCCTTCCCGCAGAACGCCTCGTACAACCCGACCGGCACGGTCGGCGCGCTCGCCTACTGGGCGGCGCACAACATCGTCAACCGGTATCTCAAGCGCCCGGGGCTGCTCGCGTGAAAAAGCTCGCTCTTGCCATCGCGCTGGTTCTTCCGGCAACCGTTTTCGCGCAGGACCAGGCTCAGTGCGCGGGCTGTCACGGCGCCAACGGCGAAGGCGTGCCGAACCTGGGGCCGGCGATTGCCGGGCAGCCCGAGCCCTATCTCGCGCGCCAGCTCGACGCGTACGCGCAGGGCAGGCGCGAGCACCAGGTGATGACGCCCATCGCGAAAGGCCTGACGAAGGAGCAGCGTGCCTCCCTCGCCGCGCTCTATTCGCGCCTGGTTCCGCCGCCGCAGAAAACCGCCGGCGCGCCGGCGCGCTCCGAGAGCGGCAGGAGCCTCGCGACCCGGGGCAACGAGGCGCTGCGCGTGCAGGCCTGCGAGAACTGCCACGGTCCCGGCGGCACCGGCCAGCACGGGCTCATGCCGCACCTCGCGGGCCTCAGCGCTCCCTACCTCGAGAGCGCGCTACGCGAATTCCGCACCGGCACGCGCGTCACCGACCCGAGCCTGCAGATGACGCAGATCGCGAAGAACCTCACCGACGCCGACATCAAGGCGGTCGCGACCCACTACAGCGGCCAGCCGCTGCCCCGGCTCGACGTGGCGGGAACATCGCCCGCGACGCTCGGCAAGCCGGGCGGCGAGAAAGATCAGCCGACGCGCGCCGGCGCCGGCCAGACGCCGGCGCAAGGCGTCGGCGCGAGCGGCGGCGAAGCAACCACCGGCGGCTCGCAAGGCCCGGGCGGGGGCGGAGGCGCGAGCGGAAGCGGCGCCTCGGGCAGCCGGTCGGGCGGCACGCCGCCTCAGCGCTGAAGCAACCGGAGTTGCCCTTCCAGCGGCGATCCGACCGGGCGGCGTTCGCGGCGCACCCAGCTCGCGCCGCGTAGCGCCGCTGCTAGGCCGCGGCGTGCCGCGGCGTCGCGCATCGCGGCGCGCGTGACCGAAGCGGTTGCCGCGAGCGCGTCGCCGGCGCTGCGCCGCAACCACGCCGTCCAAAGAT
>CAYOVM010000285.1:2256-3744 GCA_964407355.1 uncultured Enterobacteriaceae bacterium | reverse complement strand
GGTGAGGATCTGCCAGCCCTTGTCGGGGCGGTCGAGGGTGCAGTGATGGCGGAGCATCACGTCGAGCACTTCCGTGGCGCCGCAGCTTTCCAGGTGGTAGGTGCACAGCGTGACGATGCGCCGGGTGCGGAAGAGCCGATCGATGAGTCCTTCGTACTCCATGAAGAGCTCCCAGTCCTGCGGCCGCAGGAAAGTCACGTTGCCGGTGATGCGCAGCCCGCTGTAGCCGGCGGCGAGGGCGCGCTCCTCTTCGGCGAGCCAGAGATCGGCAACCTCGTTGCCTTTCAGGCTCCCGGCCCTGGCATACCAGTCCGAGTGGTTTCGCACGACGAGCGAGCCGCGAAGCACGGCGGAGTCGACTTCGAGGCCGTGCGCCAGCAGCCGGGCGCGCGCTTCGACGGCGTCGAGCGGCTCGGCGGTGATCCAGATGCAGCGCTCGTTGCCGCGCATCCCGGCGGCGAAGTAGGGCACGAGCGCCGCCGCGAGGTCCTCGCGCGTGCGGTAGAAGTTGCACATGTGCACGCCGAACGGGATGGCCCTGATTCCCGGCAGGCCGCACTCGGTCAGCGCGGGACGCTCTCCGGAAGGCCGGATCATGGTGGAGGCTGCTCGGCCGCCTGAGCCTGGCACGCCCTCGCGCGCGCGAGCACCGCGCCGAACTGCTCCGGCATCGCCTCGCGCAGCCAGAAGAGCAGCGCCTGCGACGAGGGCAGCTCGCAGGCGAGGCCTTTCCAGGACGACAGCGACTGGAGCAGCGTGCCCTGCATCCCGCCCAGCACGTCGGCGATGGCGCGGTTCACGGCAAGGCGGTGGCCGACGTAGTCCTCGGCCGGCACGACATGGGTATGGCTGCAGCACAGCTCGCGCAGGATCCGCTCGTAGCCGCGCTCGTCGAACGGGTCGCACAGCGACGAGCAGAAAATCGCGGCGCCGTGGCGCGCCGCCGCGGCGCCGGCGGATTCCTCGATGAGGAGAGCGGTCTTTTCGTCGCCGCGCAGGTGCATGGTGTTGGTGTGCTCGCCCCACCAGCGTAAACCGGTGAAGCGCGCGTCGGCGCGCGCCTCGCCGAGCCTCTCGTCGAGGTACGCATCGAACGCGGCGCGCTCGAACGGGACGGAGCCGGTGAGCTCATCGAGCGCCGGGCTCACGTCTTCGAGGCCGAGCTGCCGATTTCGCAGCGCCGCCGCGGCATCGACCCCGGCGCGCGCGAGCTCGGCGCAGGCGCCTTCGAGATGCTGCGCCGTGCCGCTCAGCCGGACCGCTTCGCCGCGCCGCAGGCCTTCGGCGGCGAAATGGCCGACCGCGGCCGCGAGGAAGTCGTGGTTTTCGTAGAGCTGCAGGACGTGGGAGCCGGGTCCGGGCGCGGACAGCAGCTCTTTCCACGAAGAATGGCGTGAACGGAGTTCTTGCATGGGGCGGACAAAGGTAGCAGTTCGATGCAAAATGGTCTGTAGTCGAAACGACCAAATCGGCTTTGAAAGGAATACA
>CAYOVM010000285.1:0-2156 GCA_964407355.1 uncultured Enterobacteriaceae bacterium | reverse complement strand
TATCCGCCCGGCGGCACCACCGACGTCCTCGCGCGCATCGTGGCGCAATGGCTCTCGGAGAAGATGGGGCAGACGTTCGTGATCGAGAACAAGCCCGGCGGCGGCAACAACATCGGCGTCGAGCTCGTGGTGAACGCGCCCGCCGACGGCTACACGATGCTCCTCGTGAATCCGGCCAACGGCATCAACGCGACGCTCTACAAGAACCTCTCCTACAACTTCATCCGCGACATCGCGCCGGTCGCGGGACTCGTGAGAACGCCGAACGTGATGGTGGTGAACGCCGCGTTTCCGGCGAAGAGCGTCGCCGAGTTCATCGAGCGCTGCAAGAAAATGCCCGGCAAGATCAACATGGCTTCCTCGGGCAGCGGCACCTCGGTGCACCTTTCCGGGGAGTTGTTCAAGTCGATGACCGGCTGCAACATGCTGCACGTGCCGTACAAGGGCGCGGGCCCCGCGCTCGCCGATCTCATCGCCGGCCAGGTCGACGTGATCTTCGACAACCTGCCTTCTTCCATCGGCCATATCAAGGGCGGGAAGCTGCGCGCGCTGGCGGTCACGTCGGCCGAGCGCGAGCCTTCGCTGCCCGGCGTTCCTACCGTCGCCGAGACCGTGCCGGGCTACGAGGCGACGGCGTGGTTCGGCGTCGGCATGCCGAAAGGAACGCCGCGCGATGTCATCGAGAAAGTGAACGCCGAGGTGAATCGCGCGCTCTCCGATCCGAAGATGCTGGAGCGCCTCGCCGAGCTGGGCGGCAAGCCGATCAAGGGCACGCCGGAGGACTTCGGCAAGGTCATCGCGGCGGAGACCGCGAAGTGGGCGAAGGTGGTTGCTTCTTCCGGCGCGAAGGTCGAGTAGGCCCGCTCAGGTCTTCGGCGGCGGCGCGTTGCCCGGCAGGCACTCGGTCGCGGGATCGATGTGCGCCCAGGGGCGCGCGCTGGCGGTCCAGATGTTGCGCGTGATCTTCATTCCGCTCGAGTCGTCGAGCGTGCCGGCGCGCAGGGCGAGGATGCCGATGTCCGGATTGCGCTGGCTGTAGATCGGCGAGCCGCAGTCGCCGCAGAAATGGCGGCTCAGCGTGCGGCCGCTATGCGTCGCGGAATCGTCGTAGCGCCGCGTCGCCCCTTTCGTGATCCTGAAGGCGCCGCTCGGGACGACGGCGTTGACCGTGCCGGCGGTGCCCGAGGATTTCTGGCAGTTGGTGCAGTGGCAGGCGCGCAGCTCCGTCACCGCCGCGGCTACGGCATACCGGACGGCCCCGCACAGGCAGCCGCCGGTAAGCGTGGAAGACGCGGAGCTCAGGCGCCTGCCTGCCTCTCTGCGTCCACGGCGTCGCTACGTACCACGGCCCCACAGGCCGCAGTAGCGGCGCGTGACGAACTGCAGGTTGGCTTCGTAGCCGGGCCATTTCTCGTACTTCGGCAGCTTCACTTCCTTCTCCGCCGGCTCCCAGCACTTGCCCTCGCGCGCGGCGACCTTCACCGCCTCGGAGGCGTCGCGCAGGAACGTGAGCTGGTCCTGGGCGTCCTGCTTGGTGCCCAGGCGATCGCCCGGCCCGGGATGGCCGGGGATCAGCTTGTCCCAGTCCATCTTGATGATGCGCTCGATCGATTTCTCCGCCTCGAGCGGATAGAAGTCGATCATGCCGCGGCCGGGCACGGCGCCGACCGGGAGGATGTCGACCACGAACAGGATCTTCTCCTTCGGCAGGCGCATCACGATGGTGCTGTCGGAGTGGTTGAGGCCGACGTAGGTCAGCTCGAGCGTGGTGCCGCCGAGCTTGATGGTCTTGCTCTTCTCCAGCGTCTCGTCGGGCAGCGGGATCTCGGGATCCTTCAGCACCGCGAGGCGCTCTTTCGCCCGCTTGTGGGCGATGATCTTCGCGCCCGCGTCCTTGAACGGCTTGCCGCCGGAGATGTGGTCGTTGTGGTGGTGGCTGTAGATGAGGTACTTGATCGGCTTGTCGGTGACCTTCTTGATCTCGGCGATGTAGGTCGGCACCGTGGCGGGAATGCCGTAGCCGATCGGGTCGGTGGCGATCACGCCGTCGCTCGTGACCACGAACATGGACTGGCGGTTGCCGTAGCGGAAGATATAGACGTTGTCGGTGCCTTCGACCTTGGTGGTCGAGAACTGCGGGCGCTGCGGGGCCTGCG
>CAYOVM010000284.1:0-3766 GCA_964407355.1 uncultured Enterobacteriaceae bacterium | reverse complement strand
CCCTCGCCGTCGAGGATGTAGAACGCCGCCTCGTTGACATGGCCGTGCTTCTGCGTGCGCCCGCCCGGCCCGTACTCCTCGAGGTGCACGTGCAGCGTCTGCGTGAGGCCGTCCACGGGCTCGATGAAGTGCTTGCTGAAGGACTGCGGCCCGTCGTTGAACAGCAGGTCCTTGCCCTTGATGACGCGCGGCATGCCGCGCAGGCGCCCGAGCTCGTCCTTCAGGCTGTACTGCCCCTGGATGCCGCGCACGAACACGCGGTCCTTCTTGCTCTTGTAATGCGATTCCTTGCCCATCCGCGCTTCTCTCCTTTGTCTCTCCTTCGTATTACTGCTTCGGGCGGAAAATTTCCTCGTAGAGCTTCACCCACTTGTCGTAGTCGTCGAGCATCACGCGCGCGTCCACGAACTTGAGCGGCAGCCGGCCGAGCGGCGTCTCGACCTTCCGGTTGACCGGCACGAAGTCGCGGCTGAGGAGCACCTTCTGCCCCTCCTCGCTGATCTCGAAGTCGTAGAAGAGCAGCGCGGCGTGCGGATTCGGCGCGCGGCGCGCGATCGCGAGCCCGTTGGGCCGGGCGATCGCGGTGCCGACGGCGAGCCAGGCGATCGGCGCGCCTTTCTGCTTCAGCTGCTCGGCCTTGTAGTTGTAGACGGTGAGCGCGAAGGGCACCTCGCCCGAGGCGACGAGCTGGGTGAGCAGCGTGTGGCCCTTGCGCACCGACATGCCGTTTTTCGCGACCATCTCCTTGAACAGCTTGGTGCCCCGCGCCTCGCCGAGGTCTTCCATCACGCCGGCGAGCCAGTCGGAATCCTCGGCCTCGATGCCGAGCTTGCCCTTCCACCTCGGGTGCAGCAGATCCTCCCAGGACCTGGGCAGGTCCTCCTTCTTCACCAGCTTGGTGTTGTAGGCCTGGACGAAGACGTTGAGGCGCGTGCCGACCCATTCGCCGTGCGGCCGCAGCGCCGGGCCGATCAGGTTGGCGTGGTGCGGCGAAGCGATCTTCTGCAGGATCTTCTCCCGGTGCATGGACTCGAGCTCCGGGCCGTTGGTCTCGACGACATCCACCGTGTGGCGGTTGGCGCGCGCCTCGGTCACCGCGCGCTGGAGGACCTTTTCCGAGCTCGTGCGGAACATGCTCACCTTGACGCCGTGCTTCTTCTCGAACGCGGCGACGAGCGCGCCCATGTCCTCGCCCTGGGCGGAGGTGTACATGCTGAGCGTGCCCTCCTTCTTCGCGCCTTCGAGCAGCCGGGCGGTCCGGTCCGCGCCCTTGTATTCCGCCATCTCCTCGAGCGAGGCGAACGGCTTTGCCTGCGCGGCGGCGGGCGCCGGGTTGAGGAAAACCGCGAGGGCCGCAGCCGCGGCCCAGGCGAACGAGTACATCCGATTGCGTGGCATCTTCATTCCGCCTCCTTGGTTACGCGCGCGCCTTTGAGGAACAGCTCCGACCAGAGCTTTTCCCACTTGGCGTCTTCATCGAGGGTGATCACCGGGTCGATCATCTCGAAGGGAAACTTGTTCAGCTGCGTGTCGACCGCGCGGCTGGCCGGCACCCGGTTGCGCTCCTTGATGATCAATTGTCCTTCATGCGACAGCATGAAGTCCGCGAACAGCAGCGCGGCGTTCGGATGCGGCGCCTGGCGCGCCACGCCGATCGCGTTGGGACGGCCGAAGGTCGGATTGAGCGCCTTCCATTTGATCGGCGCGCCTTTCGCGGTGAGGCGCTCGGCATTGTGGTTGTAGATCGTGGCCGCGAGCGGGATCTCGCCGGAGGCGACCAGCTCGGCGATCAGCGTGTGCCCGCTGCGGATCTGGGGCCTCGTGTCCGCGAGCTTGCGGAAGTAGGCGAGCCCCTTCGCCTCGCCCATGTGCTTCACCATCGCGCCGAACCAGTCGACATCGCCCGCCTCGATGCCGACCTTGCCGGCGAAGCGCGGATGCAGAAGGTCCTCGTAGGAGTTGGGCACCTCGTCGGGCTTCACCAGCTTCGTGTTGTAGGCGATCGTGAAGAAATTGAAGCGGTCCGCCACGTAGTGACGATGCTTCGGGAACGCCGCGGGCGGCAGGTCCTTGAAATGCGGGCTGAAGAACTCCTCGAGCAGCTTCTCGCGGTACATCGCCTCCATTTCGGGACCGTTGGTCTCGAGGACATCGAACGCGAAGCGCCCGGCGCGCGCCTCGGTGACGGCGCGCTGCAGCACTTTCTCCGAGCCGGCGCGCCACAGGTTCACCTTGACGCCGTATTTCTTCTCGAAGGCCTCGGTGATCGGCACCGAGTCCTTCAGATTGAGGGAGGTATAGATCGTGACCTGGCGCTCTTTCTTCGCGCCGTCGATCAGGCGCCGCTCGCGGTCGGCGCCCTTGTAGAGATAGAGCTCCCGGTGCGGGTTCGCGCCGCCTTGCGCTTGCGCGGCCGAAGGCGCCGCCCAGACCGGCAGCAGCGCCGCGATCAAGACGAATGAAAAGCGGGTTCGCATAGCCTCCTCCAGAAGCTAAAGGTCCAGCTTACGCCGATTGCCGGCGCCATCCCAGGTTATCCCTATATGCGGAACGCACACTTTTTTACGCAGCTTGCGTGCGCTTCGGCGGCAGGTCCGGAAGCTCGGCCTTGTAGGCCTCGCTCATCCTCGGCTCCAGGCCGTTCTTCGCGAGCGCGGAGGCGAACCAGTCCTTCACGCGCGGCGACTCGTCCGCGTAGTCGATCTGGTCGCCGCCCATGCGCCTGCTGATCCACGCCTTGGGCACGCCCTGGGCGTTGCGGATCGCGACGCCTTCGGCCTTGAACGCGAGGTAGCGCGCCGGCGTGGTGCCCGTATTGAAGTGCTGGTGGAACCACATGTTCGGCGGCACGATCAGCGTGCCCTCGCGCCACTCGTAGCGGCGCGGCTCCTCGCCCTCGGGCCACATCAGGCTGAAGCCCTCGCCGTTCATGATGATCACGTACGCGCCCGGCCCGTGCGCGTGCGCCTTCTTGTAGGTGCCGACCGGGAACTGCGAGATGTGGCTGTTCATGCTGCCTTTCGCCATGCTGAAGCGGATGTGGCCCCCGCCCGCGCCGCGCTCCTTCGCCGAAATCAGCGGCAGGTTGACGGCGTCCGCCACGAAGTTGGTGTCGAGCAGCAGTCCTTTCTGCTCGCCGCCGCTCGCGAAGTAGTCGGCCTCGCCGCTGAAGCGGTCCTTGAAGTCATAGCGGGTGTTGAACACGAAATCGACGTCGCCGAACGAGTTGATGATCACCGGCGCGTTGGTGACCGAGACGAAGCGCGCCGGGTCCTTGCCCGAGCCGTTGAAGTGCTGGTGCGTCGTGTTCAGCGGCACGGCGAAGATCGCGCCCGCCTTCCACTCGAAGGTGAGCTTCTTGCCGGCGTCGTTCCAGACGCTGGTCGAGCCGCGCCCGTCGAGGATGTAGATCATCTCCTCGAAGAGCTGGCGCTGCGGCGCGAGCTGCTTGCCGGGCGGGATCTCGCAAACATAGGCGTCGTTCGAGGTGCGCGAGGCGTCATGGTTGAGGAACACGCCGCGCCCGCCGCGGCGCGCCCAGGGCTTGAGCTCGACGGTGTGGAGGTTGGGCACGTACATGGCGCTCATGATGTCCAGACCCTCGGAGCGCACCCAGCGCGTGTACGGCGTTTCCTTCTCGGTGGCGAATTTCTTCGCCATCTCCTCCGAGACTTTGGCTTCCTGGCCCATTAGCCCGCCTCCGCCTTGATGCGCCCGCGCAGGAACTCCTGCACCATCTCCGGGGTCACCTTCACCCCGGGACGGT
>CAYOVM010000283.1:0-3824 GCA_964407355.1 uncultured Enterobacteriaceae bacterium | reverse complement strand
GGGGTCGACCTTCGGGTTGCGCACGAGGCTCGAAAACCGCAGGCGCGTGGTCTGGCCGAAGTTGTCGACGAGCTCCATGGCCTGCAGGCCGGTCGCGCTGAAGCCCATGCGGATGCGCTCGAAGCCGGCGTCCTTGTCGCGCGGCTTCGCCTCCAGCCACTCGAGCCCGTCGCGCTCGCCGGCGTCGGTCATCTCGAAGGCTTTCTCCACGTCGCTCGCGCCCGCGAGGAGCGCCGCCGGCGTCGAGCCGAGCGCCTTCGAGATCCGGCGCACCGTCACCTGGTTGAGGTCCCGGTCGTAGATCCAGACCCGCTCGCCGTCGCCGACGATGAGCTGGTCGACCGGCTTCTCGTAGACCCAGCGGAAGCGCCCCGGGCGCAGGAACACGAAGCTGCCCTTCGACTCCTGCGCGAGCTTGCCGCCGCGATCGTAGACCTTCTGCTCGAAATTCGCGCGCGCCGACTGGGTGGCGCGCGCGAAGGTCTTGAAGCGCTCGATGGCCGCGGCTTGCGCGGTCACGCAAAAGAGCATCGCCAGGAGATAAAGCGCGAGCCGCATGATCTACTCCGCCTTGGCGGGAACCAGGACGTCGCGGTTGCCGTTCGACTGCATCGGCGAGACCATGCCGGCGCGCTCCATGTCCTCGATCAGGCGCGCCGCGCGGTTGTAGCCGATGCGCAGGTGGCGCTGCACGAGCGAGATGGAGGGACGCCGGGTGCGCAGCACGATCTCGACCGCCTGGTCGTAGAGCGCGTCCTTCTCGCCGGTCGCCTCGCCGTTCACGGCGCCCGCATCGTCGGTCGGCGGCCCTTCGAGCACATCTTCGAGGTATTCGGGCTTCGCCAGGCTCTTGAGGTGCTCGGCCACCGCATGCACCTCGTTATCGGCGACGAAAGCGCCGTGCACGCGCTGCGGCAGCCCCGTGCCCGGCGGCAGATACAGCATGTCGCCGGCGCCGAGCAGCGCTTCGGCGCCCGACTGGTCGAGGATGGTGCGCGAATCGATCTTGGAGGAGACCTGGAAGGCGATGCGCGACGGAATGTTGGCCTTGATCAGGCCCGTGATGACATCCACGGACGGCCGCTGGGTGGCGAGCACGAGATGGATGCCGGCCGCGCGCGCTTTCTGCGCGAGCCGCGCGATCAGCTCCTCGACCTTCTTGCCGATCACCATCATGAGGTCGGCGAGCTCGTCGATGACGACCACGACATGCGGCATCGCCTTCAGCGGCTGCGGCTCGCCCGACTCGAGCGTGAGCGGGTCCTCGAGCTTGCGGCCCTGCTTCTCGGCTTCGGCGATCTTGTGGTTGAAGCCCGAAAGGTTGCGCACGCCGAGCCAGTTCATCAGCTTGTAGCGCCGGTCCATCTCGGCGACGCACCATGTGAGCGCGTTCACCGCCTGCTTCATGTCGATGACCACCGGCGCGAGCAGGTGCGGGATATCCGCGTAGACCGAGAGCTCGAGCATCTTCGGGTCGATCATGATCAGGCGCACGTGGCGCGGCTCCGCCTTGTAGAGCAGCGACAGGATCATCGCGTTCAGCGTGACCGACTTTCCGGAGCCGGTGGTTCCCGCGACCAGCAGGTGCGGCATTCTCGCCAGGTCGACGACCACCGGGTTGCCGGCGATGTCCTTGCCGAGCGCGAGCGCGAGGGGGGAATGCATGGCGTGATAGGCCTCGGAGCCGAGGATCTCCGAGAGCCGCACGATCTGGCGGTGCGGGTTCGGGATCTCGAGGCCCATGCAGGATTTGCCGGGGATCGTCTCCACGACCCGGATCGACACGACCGACAGCGCGCGCGCCAGGTCCTTCACCAGATTCACGATCTGGCTGCCCTTCACGCCGACGGCGGGCTCGATCTCGTAGCGCGTGATGACCGGACCCGGGTACGCCGCGAGCACCTTTACCGCGACGCCGAAGTCCGAGAGCTTCTTCTCGATCAGGCGGGAGGTGAATTCGAGCGTCTCGGGCGTGACCCGCTCGCCGTCCGCCTTCGCTTCGTCCAGCAGCTTCAGCGGCGGCAGCGGCGTATCGGGCAATTCCTCGAAAAGGGGCGCCTGCTTCTCCTTCTGCGCGCGCTCGGATTTCCTGATCTCCACCACCGGCGGCTCGATGCGCAGCGGCAGGTGGTGCTCCTCGCGCTTCTTCTCGGTCTCGACGATGAGCTCGCGCTCCTCGCGGGCGAGCTCTCCGAGCTTGCGATCCCGGCGGCGCTCCCAGATGCGCAGCGCGAGGCCGTACGCCGCCTCGAGCAGCGCGCCGACGCGCTCGGAAGCCGTGATCCAGGAGATGCCCGTGAAGAGGCTCAGGCCCACCGCCGCCAGCGTCAGGAGCACGAGCGTGGCGCCCGTGAAGCCGAGCGCCGCGGAGGCGAGCCTGCCCGCCTGCTCTCCGATCAGCCCGCCCGGTGCGAGCGGCAGCTCCGCCGGCAGGCTGTGAAGGCGCAGGCCCTCCAGCGTGGCGCTCGCGACGAGGAGCAGCGCGAACCCGCCGAGCGCGATGCCGAGCGGGCGCCGGTCGATCAGCGGACGGCCGTCGAGCCGCCGATAGCCCCACACCACGACATAGAGGCACAGCGCGATCCACCAGTACGCGGAGACGCCGAAGAGATACAGGAGAACGTCGGAGAGCCAGGCGCCGGCCGCGCCGCCGGCGTTGCCGGTCGCGGCGCCGGTGGCGCTATGCGACCAGGCGGGATCGGCGCGATGGTAGGTCGCGAAGATCAGAAACAGGTAAGCCGCGAGCGCGACGAGGATCAGCCACTTTGCTTCGCGCAACAGCCCCGCGAGCTTCGCGGGAAGAGGTGCGCCTGAGGATTTTTCGGCTACGCCCATCTCGCCCGGATCAGGAATGGGCGATTCTACCGCACAAACAAAAACCTCCGCCGCGGGCGGCGGCTCAGCCGGCGCGCGAGGCGCTTAGCGCGAGACCACGCACTCCAGGCTCTTGCCGGTGTTCACCAGGCTGCCGGCCATCACCGACTGGATGAAGGTCGCCGGCGGCGTGAACTGCAAGCCGGGATCGGTGGACAGGAAGAGCGGCCTCTGGTTGGGCGAGACCTGCCCGAACTGGCCGGCGGCGAGACCGAGCTCGCCCTGGCCGTTGCGCACCACGACTTCGCCGTCCGATACCCCGACGTACACCGCGGCGGCAAGCCGCGCGCAGTCGCCGCCGCGGCTGTTCACGCAATCGTCGGCCGACAGGGTCGTCCCGCGGATCCCGATGGTCGCGGTCTCGGTTCCGAGCTGGTATTTGTCCTGGCTGCGCTTGCCGACGACGCCGGTGACGGCGCGCAGCCCTCCCTTCACCAGGCTGTAGAGGAAGGCGTCCTCCTGCGGCTTGTCCTGCGAGAACCGGAAGCTCTCGATCCTGACGGCGCTGTTCGGTTTCAGCGTGAGCTGCGCGCCGTCGGTGAACTTGATCTGCGCGAAGCTATCGCGCTCGGTGTGGAGCGTGTCGCCGCTATGCACCTGCGAGCGCTGGGAAAGGATCCTGACCGAGCCGTCGGCTTTCCTGACCGAGAGGGTCCCCGAAAGCTGGGTCACCGTGCCGGTGGAGGCGAGGGCCCCGGCGGCGCAAGCGGCGAACGCAAGGCCGGTGAAGACGCCGAGAACCCCGCGATGCAACCCCATGCTGCCCCCTGTTTCCCGCCGTGCGGGTGACTCCGACGTCGCTGTCGCCGCGGCCCGACAGGCCGCGGAACCGCTTTACTCTGGCAGGACGATCGTATCCCGCAGGACGATGTTCGAGCCGCGGACCTCGATGTAGCCGCCCATCTGCAGGTCCTTCATGACGCGGCTCACCATCTCGCGCGAGGCGCCGA
>CAYOVM010000282.1:0-3826 GCA_964407355.1 uncultured Enterobacteriaceae bacterium | reverse complement strand
CAGCTGTTCGACGAGCCGGTGTACATGCACCAGTTCAAGATCAACGGCAAGCAGGCCTTCGACGGCGACGTCTGGCAGTGGCACCAGGACTACGGCACCTGGAAGAACGACGACGACATGCCGGATTGCCACGCGATGAACCTCGCGATCTTCCTCGACGAGGTGAACGAGTTCAACGGCCCGCTGATGTTCATCCCGGGCAGCCACAAGCTCGGCGTGCTGGACGCTAAGCACGACACCTCGACCACCAGCTATCCGCTGTGGACCATCACCAACGAAAACATCGCCAGGCTCGTGGAGCGCGGCGGCATCGTCTCGCCGAAAGGCCCGGCGGGCTCGATGATCCTGTTCCACGGCTGCCTGGTCCACGCGTCGAGCTCCAATCTGTCGCCCTGGAACCGCGTCAGCGTTTATCTCTCGCTGTGCGCGGTATCGAACCACATCCGTCGCTTCAAGCGTCCGGGCTACATCGCCCACCGCGACTTCACGCCGATCCAGTGCCTGCCCGACGACTGCCTGCTCAAGCACTACGACGTGCCGCTGCCCTGGAAGAACGGCACTCCCGCCGAAGAGCTGCAGGGCACATTGAAAGCAGCTTGATCAATAATCAGGGACAGACCACGTTTTTTCGACATGCGGAATAACGTGGTCTGTCCCTGATTTGCTACCTTTATGAATCTCTACGCTAAGCTCCAGCAGCGCAAGGACAATCCCCTGCGCATCGGGGTGATCGGCGCCGGCAAGTTCGGCGCGATGTACATCGCACAGGTCCCGAAAACGCCCGGTGTGCACCTGGTTGGCATCGCGGATCTTTCGCCGGATAACGCGAAACAGAATCTCGAAAGGGTGGGGTGGCCTGCGGCGGCCTATTCCGCGAGCTCGCTTGATAAGGCTCTCAAGGAAAACCGAACCCACATCACCGAGGACTGGCAGGCGCTCGTCGCGCATCCGGGCATCGACATCATCATCGAGTCGACCGGAAATCCGCCGGCCGCGGTCGAGCATGCGCTGGCGGCCTTCGCGAACGGCAAGCATGTCGTCATGGTCACGGTCGAGGCGGACGCGTTCTGCGGTCCGCTGCTCGCGAGAAAGGCCGCCGAAGCGGGCGTGGTCTACAGCCTCGCCTACGGCGACCAGCCGGCGCTCATCTGCGATCTCGTCGACTGGGCGCGCGCCGCGGGCTTTCCGGTGGTCGCGGCCGGGCGCGGCCATAAATGGCTGCCGCATTTCTCCCAATCGACGCCCGAGACGGTCTGGGGCTACTATGGTCTGACTCCCGAGCAGGCGCGCGTCGGCGGCCTGAATCCGAAGATGTTCAACTCCTTCCTCGACGGCTCGAAGCCGGCGATCGAGACCACCGCGGTGTGCAACGCCACGGGACTCACGCCGGCGCCGGAAGGGCTGGTCTATCCGCCGGGCTCCGTCGACGAAATTCCCGCGCTGATGCGCCCGCGCAGCGAAGGCGGAATGCTGCATCACAAGGGGCAGGTCGAAGTCATCTCATCGCTGCGCGCGGATGGGACGCCGATTCCCTACGACATCCGCTTCGGTGTGTTCGTCGTGTTCGAAGGCGAGACCGACTATATCCGGCGCTGCTTCGCCGAATACGGCGTGAAGACCGATCCCGGCGGCCGCTACGCGTGCATGTACAAGCGCTGGCACCTCATCGGCCTCGAAGTCGGAATCTCGGTCGCCTCCGTCGGCTTGCGCGGCGAATCGACCGGCTGCGCCACCGGCTGGCGCGCAGATGCCGTCGCCGTCGCGAAGAAAAGCCTCTCGCCCGGAGAAATGCTGGACGGCGAGGGCGGCTACACCGTCGTTGGACGATTGATGCCCGCCGCCGATTCGCTCGCGCAGGACTGCCTCCCCCTGGGCCTCGCCCACGGCTGGAAAGTCCTTCGCCCCATCGCCGCCGGCCAGCCCGTCAGATGGAGCGACGTCGCCGTCGACGCGGCTTCAACTGCCGTGCGGGTTCGGCGCGAGATGGAGAAAATGTTCGGCGAGCGCGCCCGTAACGCCGCGTAGGCTTCGCCAGTTTTTCCTGGTATTTGTAGATCTCGGAGTGATCCGCGGACGCCGGCAGTTGTTTCTGCGCCTCGCGCCATAGGCGCAGCGTCTCCTTTAGAAAAGGCGTCTTGAGGCCCAGCCCGCGTGCGAGCTCCGCCGCGGTGCCCACGTCTTTAGCCATCAGCGCGAGCTTGAAGCCGGAAGCGAAGGTCCCGGTCAGCACGTCGCGCGGAATCTTGCGCTCGGTGGTGCTGTTGCGCCCGGTGGAGGCGTTGATGGCGTCGAGCATGGACTTGGGGTCGAGGCCGAACGCCCGCGCGACGAGCAACGCCTCGAACGCAGCGAGCGTGCCGGCGGCGCCGAGGTAGTTGTTCAGCGCCTTCACGGCGTGGCCCGCGCCGAGCGGGCCGACGTGGAAGATCTGGTTGCCCATGGCCTTGAGCGCCGGCAGCGCGCGCGCGAGGCCCGCGGTCGTGCCGCCGACCATGATCGCCAAAGTCGCGGTCCTCGCGCCCCCCACGGCGCCGGAAACCGGCGCATCCACGAGCTCGATCCCGCTCGCCTCGAGCGCGGTGCCGAGCGCGCGCGTGCCGGCGGGATCGGACGAGCTCATGTCGATCACGAGCGAGCCGCGCGCGAGCGAAGGCAGGGCTTCGAGCACCGCCTCGCGCACGATTTCGCCGTCCGGCAGCATGGTGATCAGGATCTCCGCGCCCTTGGCCGCCGCCGCGGCCGACTTGCGGTTTCCTTTGCCGTTCTTGTCGTAGGACTGGACGGTGAAGCCCGCTTTGACCAGGTTCTCCGCCATGGGCTGCCCCATGCTGCCCAGACCGATGAAGCCGACCGTGGCCATGCTCAGTCCTTGAAGACTTCCTTCGCGCAGCGGAAAGCGACGACCGCCGCCGGCACCCCGCAGTAGATGGCGACCTGCAGGAAGACTTCCTTGATCTCGTCCTTCGTGAGCCCGTTGTTGATCGCGCCGCGGATGTGCAGCTTCAGCTCGTGCTCCTTGCCGAGGGCGCAGAGCATCCCGAGGTTGAGGATCGAGCGCGTCTTGCGCGGCAGCCCGGGCCGGTTCCAGATGTCGTTCCAGCAGTAGGTGTTCAGCAGCTCGACGAACTCCTGGCTGAATTCATCGACGCCGGCCATCGCCTTGTCCACGTACGGCGCGCCCAGCACCTCGCGGCGGGTCTTCAGGCCCGCGTCGAAGCGTTCCTTGTGCGGTCTCTTGTCCATCGTTTCTCCGTGATCTCAGTGGTGGTGGTGAGCCATGCGCTCGATCCAGGCCTTGAAGCTCGCGAGCAGCTGGGTCAGGAACTTGCGCGTCGCCTCGTCCGTCAGCTTGCCCTGCGCGTCGAACTTCGTCTGCGCCGCGCCGATGAATACCTCCGGCTTGGGCTGCACGTGGGCGACGAGCCCGCCCAGCATCCTGCGCAGGTCGTACTGGACGCGCGCGCCGCCGAGCGGCCCGCCGGTCGCGGAGAAGATCGCCACCGGCTTCTCGTTGAAGACCTGGTCGGTCCCCCTCGAGCCCCAGTCGATGGCGTTCTTCAGCACCCCCGAGACCGAGAAATTGTATTCGGGACTCGCGATCAGGAGGCCGTCGGCTTCGGCGACCTCCTTGCGAAAGCGCTTCACCGGATCGGGCAGGCCGGCGTCGTACACGTCCTGGTTGAACATCGGGAGGTCCGCGATGCTGGTGATCCGCAGGGACATGCCTTGCGGCATCAGCTCCTGGCACGCACGCAGCGCCGCGGTGTTGTAAGAAGCCTTGCGCAGGCTGCCCGTGATGCCGAGCACCTTCAGGTCCGACATTCAA
>CAYOVM010000281.1:0-3837 GCA_964407355.1 uncultured Enterobacteriaceae bacterium | reverse complement strand
TATGATGCCTCGCTGGGTCATACAGGAGTCCGACTTGCAAGATCTCCTTCAATATATGAAGCGCCTGGGAAGCCATGACCGAAACTAACCCGCCGGCGAACCCGCCAAGCGAGCCCTTCGCTCCGGACAACAACCTCGAGCGCTGCCTCGTGAACACGCAGACCGGCCACTATCCGGAGTCGGCGCTGATGGAGGAGTTCCTGGCGTCCGAGATTTTCGTTCTTCTGGACAGGGAGCTTGGCGCGGACGGCAAGCTTGGCGGCTCCGCCGCGCCGCTGATCCTCACCAATGACGCCGGGCTGCCGGTACTGGCGATGTTCACGGCGCCGAAACGCGCGTCCCCATGGGCCGAGCGTTACGCCGCTTATGGCTACGGGCTGCTCACGCCTTTCAAGCAGCTCCTGGAGGGCTTTGACAAGGGTATCGGGGTCGTGATCAATCCAGGCTGGGAGTACGGCCTGGAAATGTCGCCGACGTACATCGAGCAATTGAAAGCGCGGGCGAACGCGGGAGCGGCCCCGAAATAGAGATCGGCTGATCTCGCCGGCGGGGGCCGCTTCAGCGAGCGAGCGCGACCAGCAAGCCGATCACCGCGAGCACCAGGGCGCCCAGCACGACAAGGGGACCGAGCGGCGATCGTGCGGCGGGGGCCGCGCGCCCGCGATGCGGGCCGGTGATGTCGCCGCGGGGAATCGAGACGCGCGCCGGTGCAGCGGCGCCCGGTAGCGCCCCCGCATACGCGCGCATCTTCTGCGTCTCGGTGATGTAGTCCCGGAACTCGCTCGTCTGCTGGGTTAGCGCGGCGAGCTTCACCGTCGCGGAGAACGAGTCGAATTCCTTCGCGACTTTGAGCGGCCGGCCGGCTTCCTCGTCCGTCTCGAAAACGCGCTGATGGCCGGTAATCGGACCTGTCGCAACGTCGCTCGAGGGCATTTTGGGCGCGAGGGCGTCGAGCGGAACCAGCGGCCGCGCGCCGGTCGCGCCGGTGAGAAGGCGCCGCACATCCCGCAGATCGTTGCAGAGCTCGCGCATCGACTGGTAACGCTGGTCCAGCCCCTTCGCGAGCGCCTTTTCCAGGATCAGATCGAGCATCCGGGGCGAGGCGGGATTGTGCGTCGAGGGCGGCGCCGGATGGGCATTCGTGGTCGCATACATGATGCCGGTGAGCGTGTCGCCGTCGAAAGGCGGCTTGCCGGTGAGCGTCTCGTACATCACCACGCCGAGCGAGAAGATGTCGGAGCGAGCGTCGATCGCCTTGCCGACCACCTGCTCCGGGGACATGTAGCGCGGCGAGCCCATGACGACGCCGGTCATGGTCTTCACCGCCGAGCCGGGCATGCGGGCGATGCCGAAGTCGGTGATCTTGGCGAGCACGCCGTTCGGCAGGTTGATGACCATGATGTTCGAGGGCTTGACGTCGCGGTGCACGATGCCATGCTCGTGCGCGTACGCGAGGCCGTCGGCGACCTGGAGCATGAGCTCGACGGTGGTCTCCACGTCGAGCCTCGTGCCGGCGGCGAGCACGTCCTTCAGCTCGCGGCCGTTCAGGAACTCCATCGCCATGTAGGCCACTTCGTCGGTGCGGCCGACGTCGTAGACGGTGACGATGTTGGGATGGCTGAAGCGCCCGGCCGCCTTGATCTCCTGCTGGAAGCGCGCCTCGTACTCGCTGATGTCTTCCTTGCTGAGCGTCAGGTTGATGGTCTTGATGGCGACGATCCGGTCGATGACCGGGTCGACCGCCTTGTAGACGACGCCCATCGCGCCGCGGCCGATGACTTCCAGGATCTTGTAGCGCCCCAGGGCTTCCAGTTTGGTCTCGGCCATGAAGCTCGCGCCGCGACTAGCGCTTTGTCGCGCCGCCGCGCTCGGACTTGCGCTCGGCCTGCGCGCGGACCTTCGCATCCGCGAAGACCTTCCCCCACGACGGATGGCCCGCCTCGGCGGGCGCCAGGTCGAACGCGGGATCGACCTTGAGGATCTTCGCGAACTCGTTGCGGCACGCGGTCCGGCGGTTCAGCAGGCACAGGGAGAAGGCGGAGTGCTTGAGCGCGGCGATCTGGTCGCTCTTCGCGCCGAGGCCCTGCTTCAGCGCGGCGGCGAAGAGCTTGGCGGCGGCGTCGAACTTGCCCTCGGCGTACCTCGAGAGCCCCTGGTCGAGCAGGCCTTCGGCGCCGCTGCGCGCCGCGGCGGGCTTGGCGGCCGGGGCGGGCGCCGCCAGCGGTGCGCTGAGCTTCGCGCGCACGTCGCGATACACCGGGCCCCAGATCGGGTGGCCGGCCTCGGCCGCGCTCAGCTCGAAGCCCGGATCGATCTCGAGCGCCTTGCGAAACTCGTCGCGGCATTGCGGCTCGCGGCTGGAGGTGCAGTAGATGAACGCGAGGTGCTTGCGCGCGCTTCCCTGCTCGGGCCGCGTGAGCTGGCCGTGATCGAGCGCGGCGGCCAGGCTGCGCGAGGCTTCGGCGAACTTTCCGGCGTTGTATTGCGCGATGCCAAGCGCGAGGCTCTCCCTCGCTTTCTCGCGCAACTGGCTCTCCGTGATCTGCGGCACGCGCGGCGCGGCCGGATCGGCGCTCTGCTGCGGCGCGCAGGCCGTGATCGCGGCGGCGGCCAGGGCCGAGAGGACCGCCGCGGCGTACGCCCTACTTGAAAACATGGCGGACCGTGACCTCTTCGCGCGCTTTCACGAGCACCTTCTGCTTCAGCGGCGCGAACGTGGTGTTGCGAACCTCGATGGTGTACGTGCCCGGCGCGAGCTTTAGGTTCTTGAGCGGCGGGCTGACGCCGCGCGAGCGCCCGTTCACGAATACCTCGCCCCACGGCAGCACCGCCAGGTTGACGGTGCCGGGCGCAGGCTCCGCTTTGGCGGGTGCCGGTTTTGCGGGCGCCGGCTTGGCAGCATCGGGGCCCGAAGCGGCGGCCCCGGGCGCCGACGATTTTTCCGGCGCGGCCTGTTCCGCCACCCGCGCAACGGGAGCGGCCGCGCCCGCGGCGGAGGCCCGGACTTCCGCCGGCTTGCGCACGAGAAGCGCGACCGCGAGCACGACGATGAGCGCGCCGAGCACGCTGCCGGTGATGGTGACCTTGCGCCGGTCGTGGAGGAAGGCGCTAGCCGCGGCCTGCGCGCGGCGCAGCAACTCCCCGGCCGGCGTCGGCCCCTTCGCCTGCCGCGCGGGCGCCACGGGGGCGGCGCGCTGCGCCATGCCGCGCTTCGCGCGCGAGAGCGCCGCCTCCGAATCGCCGACCGCGTACACCTCGTGATCGCGCACGTGCTTGTCGGTGCGGGAGCCCTCGAACGTGAAGAGCGCCGCGTAGTCGTCGGAGAGGCACGACACCACGTCGTGAAAGGAGCGCGACACCAGAATCTGCCCGCTGTCGGCGAAGCTCATGATGCGCTGCGCGACGTTGATGCCGTCGCCGACGATGTTGGGATGGCCGTTGATGTCCTTGACGAGCTTCACCGGGCCGAGGTTGATGCCGATGCGGATCGGCGCGCTGGCGGCCGGATCGGCCGGGTCGGTGGTCTTGAACGCGTCGCGCAGGCTCATGCCGACGAACAGGGCGTTCTCCGGGTCGCCGAGAAAGCTCATGGCGGCGCCGTCGCCGGTGTCGAGGATGATGCGCTCGTTCACGTCGATGCCCTGCAGCGCCTCGGCCAGCAGCGAAGTGAACCGGTCCTTGAGCGCGAGCTGCTCCGTGACGGATTTCTTCGAATATTCGACGAGATCGACGAAGACCGTGCTGCAGATGAACGTGCGGTTAGTCTGGTGGGTCACCATGCCGGATGACTCAATTCTCCAGAGAGGCGGCGGTCCGGATCGGCGCGTCCGGTTCGTG
>CAYOVM010000280.1:0-3876 GCA_964407355.1 uncultured Enterobacteriaceae bacterium | reverse complement strand
TCCGGCGACCTGCCGCTCAACGTCTCGCGCGAGATCCTGCAGCAAAGCCGCGACATCGACGCGATCCGCGCCGGTTGCACGAAGCGCGTGCTCGGCTTGCTGGAGGACCTGGCGCAGAACCAGAAGGACAAGTACGCGAAGTTCTGGAGCGAGTTCGGCCGCGTGCTGAAGGAAGGCGTCGGCGAGGACGCCGTCAACCGCGAGGCCGTCGCCGGCCTGCTGCGCTTCTCCTCCACCCATACCGACAGCGAGGAGCAGGCCGTCTCGCTCGCCGACTACATCTCCCGGATGAAGGAGGGCCAGGACCGGATCTTCTACGTCACGGCGGAGACCTTCCTCGCGGCGAAGAACAGCCCCCACCTCGAGATCTTCAGAAAACGCGGCATCGAAGTGCTGCTGCTAAGCGACCGGGTCGACGAATGGCTGGTCTCGAACTTGCCGCAGTTCGAGGGCAAGGCGCTCGCCTCGGTGGCGCGCGGCGCGCTCGAGCTCGACAAGATCAAGGGCGAACCCGCCGACGAGCCCGGTCACGAGGTCGGCGAGTACGGCGAGGTCCTGAAAGGCGTCAAGCGCGCGCTCGGCGACAAGGTCAAGGACGTGCGCCTCTCCTCGCGCCTCACCGAATCGCCCTGCTGCCTCGTCGCCGACGAGCACGACATGGGCGGCAACCTCGCGCGCCTGCTCAAGGCCGCCGGCCAGAAGGTGCCCCAGGCGAAGCCGATTCTCGAGCTAAACCCGCGCCATCCCATCATCCAGCGCCTCAAGGCCGAGGACCCGCGCTTCGACGAATGGGGCAACGTGCTGTTCGACCAGGCGCTGCTTGCCGAGGGCGGCCAGCTCGACGACCCGGCGGGCTTCGTCAAGCGCACCAACGCGCTGATGCTCGAGCTGGCGAAGCGATAGAGCGGCGGGGTAAAAACCTTCCCGGGCGTCAGGCGCTTCTGCGGGCCTGCTCCTGGCCCTTGCCGCGCTCCTGCTCCGGCCGGCGCTGCTGCTCGTGGGCCGCGGCGGTTTCCCGGACCGAGTCGCTCGTGCGCGCGATCTGCATCGCGGCGACGCGCGCCGCTTCCTCGGACGTGCGGGCCGTGAACGCGTAGGTTTCGCGCACGCGATCTTTCGCCTGTCCCATCTGCGACTGCATCTGCTCGATCAGGGCCTTCTGCTGGTCCGCCGCCGCATGCCAGAGGCCCGACCAGAACTCGGCCATGCGCTCGACCTGCGCTCCGGCGAGCCGCGACTGAAGCGTCACCAGATCCTCGAAGCTCTTCGCCTCGCTCAGCTGCTGGGCGGATCGGCTGCTGTCCTCGAGGGCGCTCTTCGCCATCTCCAGCTGCCGCTGGTGGATGCGCACGGTGTTTTCCAGATACGAGCGTGCGACCTCGGTCGTCGTCTTGATGCTGTTGCGGTACAGGTCCATGAACTGATTCTGCATGCGAGCTCCTGCGGTGGCGGGTTTAGTGGAACGGAACGAAGCCGCCGACTATAGTGGTCCGGCGGCCGCGTGCCTATCGCGCGTTCCCAGCGGCGTGTTGTACCCGCTACCGCTACCGCAGGCCCGGCGGGCCTAGCGATGGCGCTCGTCGTATTTTTTACCGGCCCCGTAGCCCACCATCGCGCCGCCCACCGTGGCGATCGTTCCGCCGCCGAGCGCCGCGCCGATGGCCGCGCCCGACGCGGCGCCTACCGTCTCGGCCTGCGTGGCGCATCCGGCGACCCCTGCGAGCGACGCCAGCACTGCGATTGCGATCCTCGACTTGAGCATTTGTTTCTCCGTCAAAAGGTTGAACGACACGACGGAATTAAAGCAGCGATCCACGCTACGGTTGGTATCACTTTGTTACCGTACGTAAGCGTGCCGCAATGTTCGGCGCGGCCGTTTTGCGCAGCAGCGCGACCAGGTCCGCCTTGGGCAGGGGCTTGCTGAACACGTAGCCCTGCATCTGGTCGCAGCGCAGGAGCTTGAGCATCTTCACCTGCTCCGGGGTCTCGACACCTTCGGCCACGACTTTCAGGCGCAGCGAGTGCGCGAGCGAGATCATGGTCTGCACGAGCATCGAGGCGTCCGGGTCCTCGGTCATCCCGACGATGAAGGCGCGGTCGATCTTGAGCATCTCCACGGGCAGCTTCGCCAGGTAGGCGAGCGAGGAGTAGCCCGTGCCGAAGTCGTCGATGGCGATCTGCACCCCGAGCGCGCGGATCGCGTTGAGCTTGCCGATGTTGCCCTCGATATCCCGCATGATCAGGCTCTCGGTGATCTCCAGGTCGATGCCCGCCGGCGCCGCGCCCTCGACGATCGCCTGCTCCAGGCGCTGGACGAAGTCGCGCTGGCGCAGCTGGATCGGCGACACGTTGACCGCCACCCGGGGCGCCTCGAGGCCTGCCTCGACCCAGTCGCGATGGTCGCGGGCGGCGCGCCGCAGGGCCCAGCTCCCCACCTCCAGGATCAGCCCGGTTTCCTCCAGGAGCGGTATGAAGTTCATCGGCGGCACCAGCCCCAGCTCCGGGCTCTGCCAGCGGATCAGCGCCTCGACGCTCGCCACGTTGCCGGCCTGGAGGTCGACCTTGGGCTGGTAGTGCAGGACGAACTCCTCCTTCTCCAGCGCCCGGCGCAGCCGGCTCTCGAGCCCGAGCCGCTCGGCGATGCGCTCGGTCATCTTCGGCGTGAAAAAGAGATAGCGCTCGCCGGTGTCGCGCGCTTTCTTCAGCGCGGCCTCCGCGCACAGCAGCAGGCTCTCGGCGTCCGGCGCGTCGTTCGGATACAGCGCGACGCCCGCCCGGGCCGAGATCCTCAGGTCCTGATCCGCGATCCGGAACGGCGGCGTGAAGCAGGTGCTCAGCTTGTGCTCGGTCATGCGCGCGACGTCGTTTTCGCGCTCCACGCCGGGCGAGAGCACCGCGAAGGTGCCCGGTCCGATCCTGGCGAGGCCGGTCGGGTCGCCGTGCACGCGCTCCAGCCGCTCGGCGACCTGCCGCAGCAGCTCATCGCCCGCGCGGCGCCCGAACGCGTCGTTGACCGCGGCCAGCCGCTCGATGTCGATGACGGTGACCGCGACCTTGCGCGACCCGTCGCGCGCCGCGGGCAGCCTCTCCTCCAGGCGCTCGAGAAACAGCGTCCGGTTCGCGATCCCGGTGAGCTGGTCGTGGTAGGCGAGATAGTCGAGCTTCTCCGTCTTCTCGATGTGCTCGAGCGCGAACGAGATATCGCCGGCGAGCTCGCGCAAGAGCTTCATCTCGGCGTCGTCGAAAAATCCCGCGTTCCCGGCGTACAGGCCGAGCACGCCGACCGCCTCGCCCGAGACCAGCAGGGGCAGCACCGCCATGGAGGCGATCCCGCGCGCGATGCGCTCCTTCGAGAACAGGACGCTCGCGTCGCTGCGGATGTCGTTGGACACCATCGGCTTCTTCTCGCGCACCGCGCGCGCGCTCATCGTGTTCCCCATCGGCGCGTCCTCGCGCAGCGAGAAGCGGTCCTGGATGAGCGTCAGGAACTCGGGCTCGGCGTCCGTCGCCGCGATCGGCGCGATCTTCATCGCGGCGCGGTCGACGACGCCGATCCAGGCCATCTTGAAGCCGCCGTTCTCGACCGCGATCCGGCAGGCCTCCCTGAACAGCTCGTCGCGCTCGTGCACCCGCACGATGAGCGAGTTGATGCCGCTCAGCACGGCGTGCACGCGGCTGAGGCCCTTGATCTTCAGCTCCGCGTGCTTCTGCTCGGTGATGTCCTCGCCGATGCTAGCGGTGCCGATCACTTCGCCGGCGCCCGAGCGCAGCACGGTATTGTTCCAGCGCACGAGCCGGCGCCCGCCCGCGCGCGTGAGGATCTCGTTCTCGTGGTGCCAGGCGCTGGGCAGGTTGGCGAGCAGGTCGGCGAACACC
>CAYOVM010000279.1:0-3879 GCA_964407355.1 uncultured Enterobacteriaceae bacterium | reverse complement strand
TGATGATCGGGCCCCACTTGTCGATCTCGGCCTTCAGGTGCGCCTGCAGCGCGGCCGGGGTCGCCTTCTCCGGCGGGTAGGTCGTCGCGCCCAGGTCGGCGAAGCGCTGGATCACGGCCGGGTCCTTGACCGCCCCCTGCAGCGCGCCCGAGAGCTTGTCCATCACGGCCTTCGGCGTGCCCTTGGGCGCGTAGAGCGCGTGCCAGATGCCGACCTCGAAGCCCTTCAGCCCCTGCTCGTCGAGCGTCGGGATGTCCTGCAGCGACGGGACCCGCTTCAGGGTGGTGACGCCGTACGCCTTTACCTTGCCGCTCTTGATCTGCTGCGTCGTGTTGGTGGTCTGGTCGCACAAGAGGTCGACCTGTCCGCCGAGGAGATCGTTCATCGCCGGGCCGGTGCCTTTGTACGGCACGGTGAGCATTTCCGTCTGGATGGAGCTCATGAACAGCATGCCGCAAAGCTGCGAAGCCGCGCCGATGCCGGCGTGCGCGAAATTCACCTTGTCCTTGTTCGCCTTGATGTAGGCGAGCAGCTCCTTGAAGTTGTTCGCCGGAAGCTGCGATTTGCCGATCAGCGTCATCGGCACGTCGTTGATGAGGCCGATGTACTCGAAGTCGGTGAGCGGATTGAAGCGCAGGTTGCGGTACAGCGCGGGCGTGGTGGCCATGCCGATGTGGTGGATCAGGATGGTGTAGCCGTCGGGCTTGGCGTTCTTCACCAGCTCCGGGGCGAGGATGCCCCCGGCGCTCGGCCGGTTCTCGACCACGATCGACTCGCCGAGCGGTTTTTGCATCGACTGCGCGACGATGCGCGCCACCGTGTCGGTCGGGCCGGGGGCGTAGGGAACCATCAGCGTGACGTTGCGGGACGGATACTGCTGCGCGACTGCCGCCGTCGCGCTCGCAAGCAAAAGAATTCCAGTAAGAAGCCGTTTCATGTGAATTGCTCCAAATGGGGTGACTGGCGCGCCCGGCGGGATTCGAACCCACGACCCTTGGCTTCGGAGGCCAATACTCTAATCCGCTGAGCTACGGGCGCTTTCAAGTTAAAATCATACCTTTATCACACTGCCAGGCCAAACGCCGGCCTTACCTCCGCCATGTCATCCGCATCAGAGTCTGAGCACGATCAGCACTCTTCGTTCATCAAGACGCCGCAGCAGCTGATCGTAGTGATCCTGGCGGCGTTCCTGGTGCCGATCGTCGGCATCATCCTGCTGGTGCAGCTGGTGACCAGCAAACCCGGCGCCGATCCGAAGGCGACGAGCCCCGAGGCGGTGGCGGCGCGCCTGCAGCCGGTCGGACGCGTCGAGGTCTCGGCTCCCGCGGCGGCCCCCGGGGCGCGCAGCGGCGAGGAGATCGTGAAGACGGTGTGCGCCGCCTGCCACGGCGGCGCCGTGCCGGGCGCGCCGAAGATCGGCGACCAGGCGCGCTGGAGCCAGCTCGCGAAGGAAGGCTTGAATAAGCTGCTCGCCGACGCCATCAAGGGCACGCCGAAGGGCATGCCGCCGCGCGGCGGCGCCGCGGATCTCACCGACACCGAGCTCGCCCGCGCCATCGTCTTCATGGCCAACCAGTCGGGGCAGAACCTGAAGGAGCCGCCTGCGCCGAAGGCGGCCGCCAAGAAGTAGCCCGCGCTTGCGGCTCCTGTTCGTCCTCGATCCGCTCGACTCGCTGAAGGCGTACAAGGACTCTAGCGTCGCCATGATGCGCGCCGCCCAGGCGCGCGGCCACGCGGTTTTCGCCTGCGAGCAGCCGCACCTGCATTGGATGAAGAACCGGGTGGCGACCGCGGCCCTGCGCCTGTCGGTCACCGATAACGACGAGGATTGGTATCGGCCCCACGAAGCCGAGACCCGCGCGCTGGCCGAGTTCGACGCCGTGCTCATGCGCAAGGACCCGCCGTTCGACCTCGAGTACGTCGCCACGACCTGGCTTCTTTCGGCGGCCGTGCGCGAAGGCGCCCGCGTCTTCAACTCGCCCGACGCGATCCGCGACCACAACGAGAAGCTGGCCATCGCGGAATTCGCGCGCTTCGTCGCGCCTACGCTCGTGACGCGCGAGCCCGGGCGCATCCAGGGTTTCATCGACGAGCACGGCGACGTGGTCGTCAAGCGCCTCGACGTGATGGGGGGCGAGAACATCTTTCGCGTGCGCAGCGACGATCCGAACCGCAACGTGATCGTCGAGATCATGGCGCAGGGCGGCGCGCGGACCGTCATGGCGCAACGCTACATCCCCGAGATCGCGCAGGGCGACAAGCGCGTGCTGCTGATCGACGGCCAGCCGGTGCCGCACTGCCTCGCGCGCATCCCGAAGGCGGGCGAGACGCGCGGCAACCTCGCCGCCGGCGCGCGGGGCGTCGCGCAGCCGCTGACCGAGCGGCACCGCGAAATCGCGGCGGCGACAGGACCCGTCCTGGCAAAGAGAAATCTGCTGCTGGTCGGCCTCGACGTCATCGGCGACTGGCTCACCGAGGTCAACGTCACGAGCCCGACGTGCTTTCGCGAGATCCAGGACCAGACCGGCTTCGACGTTTCAGGAATGTTTCTCGACGCGCTCGAGAAGAAGATCGGCAAGCTCTGATGGTCGGGATCCTTCTCATTACGCACGGCGCGCTCGGGGAATCGCTCCTGCGCGCGGCGGCGCACACGCTCGGCCGCCAGCCGCCGCGCGCGGAGCACCTCAACGTCAGCGCGGCCGACGCACCCGAGGCGCTCCTTGCGCGCGGCCGCGAAGCGCTCGCGCGCGTCGACGACGGCTCGGGCGTGCTCGTGCTGACCGATATGTTCGGCGCGACGCCCGCGAACGTGGCCGCCAAGCTGCTGCACAACGGCAAGGTGGAGGGGCTCTCGGGCGCCAACCTGCCTATGCTGGTGCGCGCGCTCGCGCATCGGGAAGAGCCGCTCGCCGAGGTGGTGCAGAAGGCGCGGGCCGGGGGCGCCGAGGGCGTGGTCCATATGAACGCGGACAGGTGCTGCAATGGCTAGCGCGACCGCCGAGATCATCAACAAGCTCGGCCTGCATGCGCGCGCCTCGGCGAAGCTCACCCAGACGGCGAGCGCGTTCGCGTCGGAGATCTGGCTCACGCGCAACGGCCGGCGGGTCAACGCGAAGAGCATCATGGGCGTGATGATGCTCGCCGCCGGCAAGGGCTCGAGCGTGACCGTCGAGGCGCAGGGCGCCGACGCGGAGCAGGCGCTCGCCGCGATCCTGCAACTTATAGGCGATAAGTTCGGCGAAGGCGAATAGACCGGGCGGCAAATGAATTTGGCTGCGCACCAATGAACTTCGTCCTTCACGGCCACGCGGTCTCCACCGGCATCACGATCGGCTACGCGCACCTCGTCTCCACCGCGCGCCTGGAGGTCGGTCACTACGAGGTGCCGCCCGAGGATGTCGAGTCCGAGGTGGAGCGCTTCGATGCGGCGCTGCGCCGCGCGCGGGGAGATCTCGCGGCGCTGAAGACGCAGATGCCCGCGGACGCGCCGACGGAGTTCGCCGCCTTCCTCGACCTGCACGGCATGATCCTCGGCGACGCGTCGCTGTCGCAGGCGCCGCGCGACCTGATCCGCAGCCGGCGCTGCAACGCGGAATGGGCGCTGGTGCAGCAGATGGAGAAGCTCACCGACCGCTTCGACGAGATCGACGATCCATACCTGCGCGAGCGCAAGGCGGACGTGCAGCACGCGGTCGAGCGCGTGCTGAAGGCGCTGATGGGCGGCCAGACGATCCCCGAGGCGGCGTTCACCGAGGAGGAGAAGCTGATCGTGGTGGCGCACGACCTCTCGCCCGCCGACATGATTCTCTTCAAGCGCCACCATTTCGGCGGCTTCGTCACCGACGTGGGCGGCGTGACCTCGCACACCGCGATCGTCGC
>CAYOVM010000278.1:0-3888 GCA_964407355.1 uncultured Enterobacteriaceae bacterium | reverse complement strand
GCACCGGCTACGGCTTCGTGCCGATGAGCTCGCTCACCGCCGGCTGGGTGCTCTCCGGCGCGTCTTCGCAGTGGAAGAACGCGAAGCCCGGCAAGGTCTTCGACACCTTCCTCAACGGCGACTACGCCAACCCGGTGATCGTGGTCGACGAGCTCGACAAGGCGAGCTCCGACGGCCAGTACGATCCGCTCGGCGCGCTCTACGAGCTGCTCGAGACGCAGACCGCGACGCGCTTCGTCGACGAGTTCGTCGAGCTGCCGATCGACGCCTCGGGCGCGGTCTGGCTCGCCACCGCGAACGACGCGGCGCGCATTCCCGAGCCGCTGCTCAACCGGCTCGCGGTGTACGAGATCGACGCGCCCGACGCGGAAGGCGCAGCCCGCATCGCGCAAGCTATCTACGGCGAGATCCGCGGCAGCCACGACTGGGGCCGCCGCTTCCCGGAGGTCCTCTCCGGCGCGGCGCTCGAGCGCATGGCGGCGATGCCGCCGCGAGAGATGCGCCGCGCGATCCAGGCGGCGTTCGGCAACGCGAAAATCGACGGCCGCAGCGAAGTCGGCCCGGACGACATCCAGGACGGGCGCGCCCGCAAGTCGCGGATCGGCTTCTGAAGGCCCTAGAAGTACGCGAGTAGTCGCCCGCAGGCGATTACCGAGATCCAGACCAGCAGCGAAATCGCGCCGGCCGCGCGCGCGGCAGCAGGCGGCATGACGCCCACATCCCAGCGCTCTGCGGCGCGGAATACGCCGGCGTGGAAGACCGCGGCATTCACGCCGGCGGCCAGTATCAGGCACATCTTCAGCGCGAACACCGGGTTGCCGATGAACTCAGACGCATGCGCGGTGAACATCGCAAAACCGCTCGGCACGATCAGCAGGAAGCTCGCGGCCGTCCATGGCAGCACGTGCCTCGCCAGGGTACGGACGGGAATCTTCCGCGACAAACCGACCAGCCTCAGGTCGAGCACCGCGACGGAGCCGAAAAGCAGCGCGATGCCGGTGATGTGGATCGTCTCGACGGCCGGATACAGGTACAGCCACTGGCGCATCGCCTGGCCGAGGGCCGAGGCTTCGACCGCGCCTGCCGGGGTCACGCGCGCGCGCCCAGGGGACTCATCTTAGCTCGACGGTCTTTCCGGCGACGCTGATGCGCTCGGCGCGCAGCTCTTCGGGCTTGCTGCGGTTCGGGTAGCCCTCGACGCTCACGGTCCCGCCGGGCTTGAGAAGCTCCTTGGCGAGGCCGCGGAACTCCATGCGCGAAGGCGGCGCGAGCACCACCATCCAGGTCTTGCCCGGGGTCTCGAGCTGCACGAAGCCGTGGGGATGCTCGTAGCCCGATTCGAGGATCTTGCCGGTGAGCCTGAGGGCCTTGCTCGCGTCGTACTCGCTCCAGCCGTGGTGCCCGAGCGCGAGAGTGGGCAATAGAGAAGCGAATGCGACGAGTCTGGAGGCCTTCATTTTCAGTTTCCTCAGAGACGCTGCTCGACCCAGGGGCGCACCGAGTCGAGCGCCCCGGGAAGCTTCGCGGCTTCGGTGCCGCCCGCCTGGGCCATGTCGGGCCGCCCGCCGCCCTTGCCGCCCACTTGCTGGGCAACGTAGTTCACGAGCTCGCCCGCCTTGACCCTGCCCATCAGGTCGGAGGTCACGCCGGCGATGAGCGAGACCTTGCCGTCGTTGACGGCGCCGAGCACGATCGCCGCCGACTTCAGCCGGTCCTTCAGCTTGTCCATGGTCTCGCGCAGCGTCTTCACGTCCGCGTCCTGCAGCGTGGCGGCCAGCACTTTCGCGCCTTTCACGTCGACCGCCTGCGAGGCGAGATCCTGCCCCTGGCCGAGCGCGAGACGCGCCTTCAGCCGCGACAGCTCCTTCTCCAGGCTGCGACGCTCTTCGCGCTCCGCGAGCAGCTTCTTCCTCAGCGCCTCGCCGCTCGCCTGGTAGAAGCCTTCGACGAAATGCTTCTCGTCCTCCATCGCCTGGACCCAGGCGACGGCGCCCTCGCCGGTCTTCGCCTCGACCCGGCGCACCCCGGCGGCCACGCCGCCTTGCTCGACGATCTTGAAGAAGCCGATGTCGCCGGTGCGCGCGACGTGCGTGCCGCCGCAGAACTCGCGCGACGAGCCGATGCTCAGGACGCGCACCTCGTCGCCGTACTTTTCGCCGAAGAGCATCACCGCGCCCGATTTCTTGGCCTCCTCGATCGGCATGACCTGCGCCCGCGTCGGCGCGTTGCGCAGGATCTCGGCGTTCACCAGCGCTTCCACCCGGTGGATTTCCGCGTCGCTCAGCGGCTTGTCGTGGGCGAAATCGAAGCGCGTCTTGTCCTGGTCGACGAGCGAGCCCTTCTGCTGCACGTGCGAACCGAGCACTTCGCGCAGCGCCTTGTGCATGAGGTGCGTGACGGAATGGTTGCGCATGGTGCTCTCGCGGAGCGTCACGTTGACGCGCGCTTCCACCTTGTCGCCGGTCTTGAGCGTGCCGGTCTTGAGCGTGCCGTGGTGGCCGAACACCTCGGCCTGGATCCTCTGCGTGTCGCCGACCTCGAACGTGCCCGAGGATCCGACGAGCTCGCCGCGGTCGCCGACCTGGCCGCCCGACTCGGCGTAGAACGGCGTGCGGTCGAGGACCACCGTGCCGGTCTCGCCGCTCCTTAGCGCCTCCACCTTCACGCCCTCGCGGTACAGCGCGACCACCTTGGCGGCGATGCTCAGCGATTCGTAGCCGTGGAACTGCGTCTTGCCGCCCGAGTACTCGAGGCCCGCCGCCATGGAGAATTTCGACGCCGCGCGCGCGCGCTCGCGCTGCTGCTCCATCGAGGCCTCGAAGCCCGCCATGTCGATCATCACGCCGCGCTCGCGGCAGATATCCGCGGTCAGGTCGACGGGGAAGCCGAAGGTGTCGTAGAGCCGGAAGACGGTCTCGCCGTCGAGCAGATTCTCGCCCGAGGCGAGCGCCGACTCGAGCACACCCATGCCGTTCTCCAGCGTCTCGGCGAAGCGCTCTTCCTCCTGCTTCAGGACGTCGGCGACTTTCTGCTTCGCCGCGCGCAGCTCCGGATACGCGTCGCCCATCGCCTTGTCGAGGTCCGGCACCAGGCGATGGAAGAACGGCTGCTTCTGGCCGAGCTTGTAGCCGTGGCGAATGGCTCTTCTGATAATCCTTCTCAGGACGTAGCCGCGCCCCTCGTTGCCCGGAATCACGCCGTCGACGATGAGGAACGAGCAGGCGCGAATGTGATCGGCGATCACATTGAGCGACGGGTTTTTCAGATTGGTCTGCTTGGTTTCCCGCGCCGCCGCCTTGATCAGGTCCTGGAACAGATCGATCTCGTAGTTCGAATGCTTGCCCTGCAGCACCGCGGCGATGCGCTCGAGGCCCATGCCGGTGTCGACCGAGGGCTTGGGCAGCGGGTGCATGACGCCCTTGTCGTCACGGTTGAACTGCATGAAGACCAGGTTCCAGACTTCGATGTAGCGATCGCCGTCCTGCTCCGGGCTGCCCGGAGGCCCGCCCGGTATTCCCGGGCCGTGGTCGAAGAAGATCTCGCTGCACGGACCGCAGGGCCCGGTGTCGGCCATCTGCCAGAAGTTGTCCGACTGGTATTTCTGCCCGCCCGGCTTGTCGCCGATGCGCACCACGCGCTCCTTCGGCAGCCCGATCGTCCTCGTCCACAGCTCGTAGGCTTCGTCGTCCGTCTCGTAGACGGTCGCCCACAGCTTGTCGGGCGGCAGCTTGTAGACCTTGGTGAGCAGCTCCCAGGCGTACTGGATCGCGTCCTTCTTGAAGTAGTCGCCGAAGGAGAAGTTGCCCAGCATCTCGAAGAAGGTGTGGTGGCGGGCGGTGTAGCCGACGTTCTCGAGGTCGTTGTGCTTGCCGCCCGCGCGCAGCGAGC
>CAYOVM010000277.1:0-3910 GCA_964407355.1 uncultured Enterobacteriaceae bacterium | reverse complement strand
GTCTTCACCTCGCCTGCTTTCTCGAAGCGCAGCGTAAGCGGAATCTTGTCGCCTTCTTTGAAGGGCTGCTTGATATCGACCAGCATGAGGTGCGGGCCGCCGGCTTTCAGCTCGAAGCTGCCGTTTGCCGGGATGTCGTAGCCCTTCACGGGTCGCATGCGCATGATGTCGCCGTCTTTCACGGTGACGTGCGTCTCCACCCGAGCGGCGAGCGGGGAGCTCGCGCCGATCAGGCGGTCGGGCGTGGAAGATTTATTGCGGATCACCATGTAGCCGGCGGCGATCTTCACGCCCGGGGGAGTGACGCGCGACCAGGGGTTCTCGATTTCGATCTGCGCCGACGCGGGAATCGAGAAGAGAACAAGGCAGAAAAAAGCGAGCGATCTCATGAACCCTTTCGATTCTCCTCTTCCTGCAGCTTGCGCCACAGGATCTTGCCGGTGGTGGTCTTCGGCAGCTCGTCGACGAACTGCACCACGCGCGGCACCTTGAAGGCGGCCATGCGCTCGCGCGCCCAGTCGGTGATTTGGCTCGGGGTGATCTTTTCCTTCGAGCCGCTCTTGAGAACGACCAGGGCTTTTACCGTCTCGCCGCGGTAGCCGTCGACGGTGCCGATGACGCAGGCTTCCTGGATGTCGGGGTGCGCGTAGAGCATCGCCTCGACTTCCGCCGGCCAGACCTTGAAGCCGGACGCGTTGATCATGCGCTTCAGGCGGTCGGTGATGAAGAAGTAGCCGTCCTCGTCGTAGTAGCCGAGGTCGCCCGTGCGGAAGAAGCGCTTGCCGTCGTGCTCGATGAACGCCTGCGCGGTGGCCTCGGGCTGCTTCCAGTAGCCCTGGAACACCTGCGGCCCGTGGACGATGATCTCGCCGACCTCGTTCGGCTTGAGGTCGGCGAAGGTCTCGAGCTCGACCACGCGGGCGTCGGTGTTGAAGATCGGGATGCCGGCGCACTGGCGCTTCGGACGGTGCGGCGGATTGATGTGCGTCGGCGCCATGGTTTCCGACAGGCCGTAGCCCTCGACGTACGGCAGCCCGGTCATGTCCTGGAGCTTGCGCGCCACCGCCTCGGGCATCGCCGCGCCGCCGCCGCCCAGCACCTTCAGCGACGAGAGGTCGTACTCGCCGAGCTTCGGGTTCGACAGGAAATCCACCAGCATGGTGGTGATCGCTGACCAGTTCGTCACGCCGGCGCGCTCGATGAGCATCCCGGCGCAGTCCCGGTCCCAGCGCGACATCACGACGATCGTCGAGCCCTTGTAGAGCGGGCCGTTCATTCCCGCCTGCATGCCGGTGACGTGGAACATCGGCAGCGCGCTCAGCGTGCGCGCGCCGCCTTCGGTCGCGCCGCGCCACTGCATGTAGACGAACGCGGTCGATTGCACGTTGTGGTGCGTGTGCATGCAGCCTTTCGGCTTGCCGGTCGTGCCGGAGGTGTACGGCATCACCGCCAGATCGTCCGGGCCGGCGCGGTGCTCGCCGGGCGCGCAGCCGGCGGCAAGGGCGTCGGCCCAGGGAACGACATTTTCGATTCCCGGCCGCTCGCGCGGCGCGCGCAGGAACTCGGGCAGCGGAAACGGATTGGGGAGATCGAGATAGTCCGAATACGCCGCGACGACGATCTGCTTCAGCTTTCCCCTGCCGAGAAGCGGCGCGATCTGCGCGAGCCGATCCTGCCCGACGATGGCGACCGCGGCGTCGGCGTCATCGATGTAGTGGCGCAGCTCCTCGGTGAGGTTCATCGGGTTGACCGGCACGACGACCGCGTCGGCGCGCAGGACCGCGAAGTAGCCGATGACGAACTGGGGGCTGTTCTGCAGGTAGAGCAGCACGCGATCGCCTTTGCGCACGCCGCAGCGCTGCTGCAGGTAGCCGGCGAGCGCGTCGGCCTCGCTCTTCATCCGCGCGTACGAGATCTGCGTGCCGTAGTAGTAGATCGCGCTGGCGTCGGGGTGCTTCGCCGCGCCCGCCGCGAGATTCTGATAGACGCTCGTGCGCGGCACTTCCATGTCGTGGGACATGCCCGGCGGCCAGTGCGGATAGTGCCTTGTGAACCTCATGCGGCGTAGCGCTTCACCGCTTCTTCATTCCACGCGATTCCCACGCCGGGACGCTCGGGAACGATGACATGGCCGTTCTTCAATTGCGCGGGCGTTTCCAGGATCGGTTCCGCCCAATCCACGAACTCGAGCCAGTGGCAGGTCGGCGTGGCGGCGAGCAGATGGCAGCTCACCTCCGGAAAAAGATGGCTCGACATTTCCACGCCCGCGCCCTGCGCGAGCGCCGCGGCGCGCACCCAGCCGGTGACGCCGCCGATGCGCTCCGCGTCGGGCATGACGTAGTCGCAGGCGCCGGCGGCGAGCGCCTGCGCCATCTGCTCCGGCCCCATGAAATTCTCGCCGAGCTGGATGGGGGTCGCGATCTCGCGGGCGAGGCGCGCGCAGCCCGCGAAGTCGTCGGCGCGGATCGGCTCCTCGATCCAGTCGACGCCGCCTTCGGCGTCGATGATGCGGCCGCGCTTGAGCGCCTCGGCGACGCTGAGGCCCTGGTTGAAGTCGACCATCAGCGCGACGTCCGGGCCGATCGCCTTGCGCACCGCTTTCAGCGCCTTCAGGTCGTCGCGCGCGTCGGGCCTGCCCAGACGCAGCTTGACGGCGTTGAATCCCTCGTCGACGAGCTCGACCGCTTCTTTTTCCAGCTTGCTTGTTTCCATGAGGCCCAGGCCCTTGGAGTTATAGGCCGGAATCGGGCGCGGCGTCGCGCCGAGGAGGCGCGCGAGCGGCTGGCCGAGCGCCTGGCCGAGCGCATCCCAGGCCGCCATGTCGATGCCCGACATCGCGAAGAGCACGATGTTGTGCACGCCGAGCAGCGCGTAGCGCGAGCGCAGCTTCTTCTCGATGTCGAACGGCGCGACGGCGTCGCCTTTCAGCATCTCGGCCATCGCCTCGACGAGCTTGGCGATCGGCGCGAGGTTGTGCTTGCCGACGGCGAAAAGGTACGAGCGCCCGACGATGCCGCCGTCGGTCTGCAGGTCGATCAGCAGCAGCGCCGCGACCGACACGGTGGCGATGCTCGTGGCGAGCGGCCGCTTCATCGGCGCCGCGACGGCGCGCACGCGGATGCTGCGGATCCTCAGCTCGTCGATCCTCATTTTCCCGGCCTCAGTGTCCCGTGAATTTCGGCTTGCGCTTCTCCATGAAGGCCTTGCGCCCCTCTTCGTAGTCGGCGCTCTTCGCGCAGCGCTCGATGGCCGCGCGCATGCGCGCCTCGTCCGGGGTGCCCTTGGCTTTCACGTACTCCTCGATGATGGTCTTGGTGTTCGCGATCGCGAGCGGCGCGTTCTCGGATATGGTTTTTGTCACTTCGAACACGAAGTATTCGAGGCTGGTGTCCGGCACGACCTGATGGACGAGACCCATCCGCAATGCCTCGTCGGCGTTATAACGCCGGCCGAGGAACATGATCTCCCTCGCGCGCGCGTGCCCCACGGTCTCGATGAGGCGCTTGTGCCCCTCGATGTTGTAGGCGAGGCCGAGCTTCGCCGCCGGAATCGCGAACTGCGCCGACTGCCCGCAGTAGCGCAGGTCGCAGGCGAGCGCGATCTCGACGCCGCCGCCCAGGCAGTAGCCGTGGATCATCGCGACCGACGGCTTGAGCGAACCCTGGATGGCGTGCAGCACCTGGTCGAGGAGGTCGTCGTACTGCGAGACCGCCGAGCGCTCGGCGCGGTTCTTCTCGAACTCCGAGATATCGGCGCCCGCCGCGAACGCTTCCGTGCCCGCGCCGCGGAACACCACGCAGCGCACCTCGGGATCGGCGTCGAACTGCGCCATCGCCGGCGGGATCGCCCGCCACATCGCGCCGCTGATCGCGTTCTTGCGCGCCGGCTGGTCGAACACGATCCAGCCCGC
>CAYOVM010000276.1:0-3935 GCA_964407355.1 uncultured Enterobacteriaceae bacterium | reverse complement strand
CCGGCTGGTACGACAAGACGGCGCAGGCCTTCGCCGTGTTCCTGCCGGTGAAGTCCGTCGGCGTGATGGGCGACGGCCGCACGTACGAGTACGTCGTCGCGCTGCGCGCCGTCCAGACGAGCGACTTCATGACCGCCGACTGGGCGCCGCTGCCGCACGAGCTGCTCGCGAGAATTTCAAGCCGCATCATCAACGAGGTGCGCGGCATCAACCGCGTGACCTACGACATCTCCTCCAAGCCGCCCGCCACCATCGAGTGGGAATAGCAAGGCGGCTTGGCCGCTACGGCGAAGCGCGCTAGGCGTTGGCCGACGCGGAGCGCAGCCAGAGCGCGTGGCGCCAGCGGTAGCCGATGGCGACGGTGGCAGCGAGCCCCAGCGAGGAGTACAGCAGAACGGTCGCGGCAAAGCCCAGTCCGGCGATCAGCGGTCCCGCGGCGAGCAAACCTAGCGGCAGTCCCCAGATCGCCAGCATCCGCACGCCCATCACGCGGCCGCGCATCGCCTCGTCGGCGCCGCGCAGCATGATGGCCGCGACCGGCATGAGGCAGATGCTTTGCGCGATGCCGGCGAGGAAGAGGAGCAGGAGGCCGAGGGTGAGGTTGGCCGTCAGGCCGAAGAGGCCGGTCGCGGCGAACCATAGCGCGCCGCTCCAAAGCATGGTGCGCGCCGCGGGCATCCGCCAGCCGCTGCCTACCGCGAGCGAGCCGACCAGCGCACCCATCCAGAATGCGCCGGCGAGCCAGCCGAGGCCGGCCTGGCCGACGCGGTAGACCTCCTTCGCCGCATAGGGAAGAAGTCCGAGGACGAATGGGTAGGCGAGGAGGTTCACGAGGAACGCCATGGCGAACGCACCGAGCTGCTCGGGCTTGTGCCAGACATGGTTGAAACCTTCCTTCAGCTCTGCGAGCGGGTGCGAGGCGAGCGCCGCCGGCCGGCGCGGCGTGGCGGCGATGCCGAGCGAGAGCAGCGCGGCGACGACATACATCGCCGTGACGGCGACGTAGGCCGGGCCCATGCCGACCAGAGCCACGCCGCCCGCGCCGGCGAACGCGCCCGCGACGCGGGCGGTGTCCATGGTGGTGCGCGAAAGGCCGAGGGCGGCGAGCAGCATGCCCGGCTGGATGGTGTGCCCGATGAGCACATTACGCATCATCATGTCGGAGGGCCGCAGCAGGCCGCTCAGCCCCGCGATGACGAAGGCGTGCCAGGGCTGCAGCGCCCCGCTCAGCGTCAGGAACGCCATCGCCGCGGCGAAGACGGCGTAGGCGCCGCGTGTGATGCAGAGCAGGGTGCGATGCCCGATGCGGTCGCCGAGGATACCGAAGAAGGGCGAGAACAGCGACCCGAGCCACGCCAGGGCCGCGACTGCGACAAGCTGGCGCACCGAGCCTGTGGCGGAGAGCACGTACCAGCCGAGGATCAGCGCCTCCATCTCGAAGGCCCACGAGGTGGCGAGGTCCGCCGGCCATTGGAAGCGGAAGCTGCGAACGGCGAAGGGAGATGGCACCCGACGAATGCTACAGACGGTCCGGCGACGCCGGAATGCGGGCAGCGAACGAAGCGGGCGTGACTCTCAGGTCGGTCCGCAGAGGCGGCGCATCTCGGCCTCCGCGGCCGCGCACTGAGGCGCGTCACCGATCGATTCGCGGCTCGGCACCGCGCAGACCTGGGTGTAGTGGTGCGTCGCTCTCTCGCAGGCCTGAGCTTGCGTCTCCGCGGGCGCGCGGCTCGCTCCGCCGCTCGCGCTCGAGTCCGCTTCGATCGCGCGCCGCTCGGCTTCGAGCGCTCGGCGCTCGGCTTGCAATGCGCGGCGCTCCGCTTCCACGGCCCGGCGCTCCGCTTCCAGCGAGCGCTGGTCTGGCTGCGCGGAAGCGCTCACCGCGCTAAACGCCAGCAGCAGCGCGGCGGCTGTCCTTACGAGGACCTGGAAAGACATGCGAGTCATCCTGCGAGGCGGGAGCATTAACCGTGCCCGGCTGCATGGATCGGTTGGACGCCCGGGTGTTGCTGTAAATTTGGGGCGTGAAGAGGCTCTTCCTCGGTCCGGGACTTATCCTGATCTCCGTTTTCGGCCTGGCCTTCAGCTACGTGACGGCCCTGGTGCTGTTGCTGGCCGCCTTCGGCCTGGCGCTCCAGGCGGTAGGCGGTGCGTCGCTCAGTGCGGCCTTCGCCGAGCGCCCGGTCATGGCGGCCGGGGCGTGCGCGGCACTGCTTGCGGCGATCTATCTTGTCGGAGCGATCGCTTCCTGGAGCAGCGCCGGGATGGAGCGCACGCGCACCCTGATCGAGCGCATCGCGAGCGGCGATCTGAGCGCCTCGGGTACGCGCGAAACCGCCGGCTCGGAGAGCCTGCGCGCGGACACGTTCGAGCACTCGGTCGGGCAGATGGCGACGAACCTCGCCGGCATCGTCAGCCAGGCGCGCGCGAGCGCCGAAAACATCAGCCGCGCGGCCAACGAAATCGCGACCGGGAACAACAACCTCTCGCAGCGCACCGAGGCGCAGGCCTCGACGCTGGAGGAGACGGCCGCCAGCATGGAAGAGCTCGCGGCGACGGTGCGTCGCAACGCCGAGAATTGCCGGCAGGCGACCGAGGCCGCGGATGGCGCGCGCGCCGTCACCGAGCAGGCATCGAGCGGCATGCGCGAGCTGAGCGAGACCATGAAGGAAATCCAGAGCGGATCGAGCCGCGTGGCGGAGATCACCGGCTTGATCGAGAGCATCGCGTTCCAGACGAACATCCTGGCGCTCAACGCGGCCATCGAAGCGGCGCGGGCGGGCGAAAAGGGCCGCGGCTTCAGCGTGGTCGCGGCGGAAGTGCGCAACCTCGCGCATCGCAGCGCCGCCGCGGCCAAGGAGATCAAGGAGGTCATCCGCGGCTCTGCCGGCAGCATCGACCGCGGCGCGGCGCTAGCGCACGACACCGGCGGCACCATGGAAAAGGTGCTCGCGGGCGTGCAGCAGGTCAACGAGCTCATCAAGGACATCGCGCGGGCCTCGACGGAGCAGAGCACAGGCGTCGACGAGATCAACCGCGCTCTCATCCAGCTCGAGCACATGACACAGCAGAACGCGGCGCTCGTGGAGCAGGCCACCTCGGCGGCGATGTCTTTCGAGGACGAGTCGGCGCGGCTCGTCAACATGGTCGGGACCTTCAAGCTCGATCGTATGCAGGAGCGCGACCGGGTGGTTGCGCTCGTCAAGCGCGCGGCGGCGCACCTGCGCACCGAGGGGCGGGAGAAGGCCTGCCGCGATTTCGAGGATCCGGCGGGCGGTTTCATCGACGGCGAGCTCTACGTGTTCGCCAACGATCTCTCGGGCGTGCAGCTTTCCAACGCGCGCAGCCGCGAGCAAACGGGCCAGAACACCATCGGCAAGCTGGACGCGAAGGGCCACGAGTTCGTGCGCGCGTACATCGAGATAGCGAAGGCGCGCGGCAGCGGCTGGCACGACTACCACCACGTCAATCCCGTGACCGGAAAGGTGGAGCTGAAATCGGCCTACGTAGAGCGGCTCGGCGACGTGGTGCTTGGCTGCGGCATGTACAAGGCCGAAGAGGCTCTCTCCGCGCCGGTCGCGCTGCCTCGCGGCGGCGCTTCCCGGGCGCTGCTCGAGCGTCCCGGCACGGGGCCGAGGACCGGCTGAGCCGGCGGCGCACGGTATGAACGACGAGGATTACATGCGGCGCGCGCTCGAGCTGGCGCGTCGAGCGCAGGAAGAGGGCGAAGTTCCGGTAGGCGCGCTCGTCGTGTCGAACGATAAAGTCCTGGGGGAAGGCTGGAACCGTCCGATCTCGGCCTGCGATCCCACCGCGCATGCCGAGATCCAGGCGATGCGCGCAGCCGCGCAGAAGCTGAAGAACTACCGCCTGACCGGGACGACCCTTTACGTGACGCTCGAGCCCTGCGACATGTGCGTGGGCGCCATGTTCCA
>CAYOVM010000275.1:0-3982 GCA_964407355.1 uncultured Enterobacteriaceae bacterium | reverse complement strand
CGCCGGCCACGGCACCACCGGCAACGCGAAGTGGTACAAGAAGGAGCTCGCCGAGCTGCTGCGGGCGGCGCCGAAGAAGGCGCACTAGCGCTGCTCGAGGAGCGTCAGGATTCCAGATTCGCGGTCGAGGTCAGGGAGAAGGAATAGCGCGCCACGGTACGCGTCCAATCTCTGAGCTCCGAAATGTTGTGCACGGGGAAGGTGTCGACCGATACCTGGATCAGCGCATCGCAAAGCTGAATCCATTCCGCGTCTTCCCAGCTGAAGCTGGAATGCTCGGGTTGCTCCGACATCGCCGCGTCCTTGCCGTTTCCTCTTGCGGAGGTCTTCCTGGAGCTGCCGGCAATTTTGCTTCTGGCTTCCTTCTTCGCTTCGTTCAGGAATTCCAGCCAGTTCTTGGCGTTGCCGCTCGAGTAGTCCATGACTCTTCGCAGGAAGCGCGGCGCGACGTTTCCGTAGCCGACGACCACGGCTAGCAGCGTCAGCGGCGCGCGATAGGTTCCCGGGTCGTCTTCGGTGCCCTCGAAGAGGGAGATCTCGTGCGGCCGAACGCCGGCGCGAAGGAACCGGTAGGTGTTGACGAATCGCTTGACCGCCCGAGGCGTGTGGAAAAGCGGCGCCAGCCGCTCGATGTCCTTCAGCTCCCAGGCGCGCATGCGCAACTGCTCGACGGCGGTCTCGTCCGATACGGTCGGCGCGGGAGGCAGCGCGGGCGGGGGGCCGGAGGGCGCGGCGGTGCCCGACGGCGCCGCCGCGCTCGCGCCGGCGGGCGTCCCGGAATTGCCCGCGGGAGCGCCGGGCGAGCCGGCGGGCGCGGGCTGGGCGGCGGCGGGCGTCGGGTCGCCGACCCGGGCTGCCGCGGCCTCCTTGACCAGGTTGCGCTCGGTCAGGCCGCGCACCATCCGGCGGTAGCCGTCGGCCTGCATGGGCTGGAGCGTGAACGGTATCTGGAAGATCTTCTCGAGATAGTCCTGCGCCGTGGCCGGCCGCGAAGGGCCGACCTGGCGGAACGCGGGCGCGCTCTGCGTCCGGATCGTCAGCAGGTCCGGGTAATTTTTTTCCAGGCAGCGCCGCAGCCAGCGCGGATCCACCGCCACGACCACCATGAACAGGGGGAAGGCGAGGAGCAGGTGGACCGCCTCGAGCACGTCGATCACCCGCCTCGGCTTGCACCGGTCCAGGTCGTCGATATAGAGGACGATCCGCTCGACGGGCATGAGCGTCTCGTTGCCGCCCTGGCCGGCCGGTGAGCGATCCGCGAGCTGGCTCAGGCGCTCGAAATCCCGCCGGACCAGGCTGACGATGCCGAGCCTCGAGCGGTAGTCGGTCGATTTGGTGCGCTCTTCGATGAAGCGCATGATCAGCCGGCCCGGCTGCAGCTCCGCGATCTCGCGCTGCAGCGCCTGGACGCGCTGCTCCGCGTCCTGAACGCTCTTGCGCGCCGCGTTCTCCTTTTCCTTCGCGACCCGCAGGCTCTGCTCCTCGGCCTTCGTCTCCGCCTCGCGGCGGGCGTTGCGGATGTTCTCGAGCCTCTGGTGCGTATCGCTGATCTTCTGCACCAGGGCGCCGGCGTGCTTGACTTGCGCCCCGAGCCACGCGGCGAGCGCGGTTGCGAGAGTGCTTATTTGCGCGGCGGCGGAATGGAAGGTCTGGATCTCGACGCCGAAGCGGCGGCGCAGGAATTCGAGCGCGCCGAGAATCAGAACGGGGGCGAGCAGGGCGGCGCCGAGCCAGAAAAGCCGCACCCACCCCCAGCGCCCGGAGAGGATGGAGGATCCGAGCACCGCCACGCGGCCCTTCAGCTCCTTCACTTCCTTCGCGCGCGCCTCGAGCTCCGTGAACGATTTTTCCAGCTCGGGGACGCCGAGATCGGCGGAAAGCTTCTTGAGCTCGCCCCTGACCGCCGGGTCGTCCTTCAGGAGCTTGCCCAGGTCGTTCAGCTTGTCGGCGAGCGAATCCTCGATCTTCTGCCGCTGCTCGACCGCGGTCTTCAGCGCGCCCTCGGCGGCGCTGCGCGCCGCTTCCGCCTCGCCCAGCTGCTGCTTCGCCTGCTGGTATACGCCGTTCGCGGTCTCCAGCTCTTTCGTGAGCGCGGGCAGCTTCTCCTCGGGCGTGCCGTTCGGCCCGCCGATGCTTTGAAACAGCTTGTCGAAGATCTCGGTCACCAGGCTCGCCCACAGGTCGGTGTCGAGGTAGTGCCAGGCGTTGAAGGTGATCTGGACCACTTTCTTGCAGAACACCGGCGCGCGGTCCGGGTTCTTCGATTGCCCGGCTTCGAAAGCGGTGAGCGACGCGATCTTGCGCTGCATCTCGTCCATGAAGAACGATTTGCCGCCGCCCCAGTCGCCGAAGAGGCCGAGGGCGAGCGGCGGCTTGATCGCGCGCGACGCGATGACGTAGCTGAATGCGCTGACCTCGCCCTTGATGTCGAGCAGATCGCTCCCGCCCAGGGTGTCGGCGTCGTAGCCGACCAGCGGCGCGCGGTACGCCGCGCGCGCGAGCTGGGCGACCCACGCGTCCTGCAGATTCTGCCTGGCGTCGTCGAACTTCCAGATCGCGGCGCCTTTCAGCTCGCGGCCATTGATGAAGGGTCCGCCCCAGGACGTTCCCCAGGAGTTCTGGACGATGAACCCTTCGCGCGTATAGCCGACGATCGCGAAGGCGTGGCCGCCCGTGATCTGCTCGCGATTGCGCTCCCGCTTGCGATTCTCGAACGGGATCACCCCCTTCACGGGCTTGTCCCAGCCGCTATGAACCAGTCCCGAGACGACGACCACGCCATGCTCGAACACGGCGCCCCGGATATTGGCGATGTTCGGCTCCACGCGCAGGATGGCCGCGGGCCGGTTGCTCTTCGCGCGCTCCAGGACCTCGGGGGTCACGGCAGGCGCGCCGGCCCCGTACAGCGGCCACTCCCGGTCGAGACACACGCCGTGGCGCCAAAGGCCCGTCATGGCGCCCAGGAGCGAGCTGCCTTCGTAGTCCGTGCCCGGCCATTCGTCGTAAACCTTGGCGTATTCGTAGAGCATCCGCGGGCTGACGGGCTCGCGCTGCCCCTCCTTCGCGCGCAGATAGTTCAGCATCGCGGCGACGCCGACGCCCACGCTGACTCCCTCTTGGCCCTGGTCGAGGATGCGGATGAAATCCGGCTCGGGCAGGACTTCGTCCGGCAATCGGTTCGTGGAGGGCGAGAACTTGCGCTCGGAGATCTCGCGGTTCGCGGCTTCGACCTGCGCTTGCGGGATCTCGGGCGGACGGAAGCCGGCACGTTCGCCGGTTTTCGATTTCGCCGGCGCCGCGGGCTTGCGCTCGGCCAGGTCGCCGGAGCTGGAATTCGGGGCGTCCACGGGCGCCTACCGGCCGGCCGGGCTCATCGGGTGGCCCAGTGGGAGCGGGAGTTGGGCCCGTAGTGCTTCAGGTAATGGCGATCGTTGGCCCGATCATGAATCAGCCGGTGCACCTGGAAGAACGGAAACACGGACTGCTCCGCCACGCCGAGGTAGCGCATGCCCTGGCTGCGCGAGGCCGTAACGCCGATGTCGAGATCGGCGAGATTGAACGGCTTGTCGTCCTTCGGCCGCCTGGCCGATATTTCCGCCCTGCCCGCCCGGGATCCGGAAATCAGCGCCGTGAACGCGTCCGCGTGCCAGAGCTCGGTGACGACGACCCAGCGCAGATCCCATTCGATGCGCTTCTCGCGCACCGCCGCCACGATCGCGTCCTGCAGCCGGTTGATCGGCAACGCCTGGACGGACGGACGGAACGGCTGCGTGGCGAAGGCGGCGAACCGGCGGAACTCGAGGTCGCACTTCTTCGCGGCGCCCGGCGCGCCATCGAATCTGATGTTCACCCGGCCCGCCGTCTTGTACGTCTCGTCCAACAGGAACTGCGGCGGGGACGGCTTGACGTCGATGCCCAGGGCGCCCAGAGAGCCCTCCCAGTCGAACCTGGCTCGGCGGCCGTTGAAGAGCCCGATGCTGCC
>CAYOVM010000274.1:0-3984 GCA_964407355.1 uncultured Enterobacteriaceae bacterium | reverse complement strand
AGTGACCCGGCGAATCGCGGTACTCACGAGCGGCGGCGACGCGCCCGGCATGAACGCGGCGGTGCGCGCCGTGACGCGCGGCGCGCTCGCCAAGGGCTGGGAGGTCTTCGGCGTGAGGAACGGCTACGCCGGCCTGATCGCGGACGCGATCACGCCGCTCGCGGCGCGCGACGTCGGCGGCATCATCCAGCAGGGCGGCACGGTGCTCGGCAGCGCGCGCTCGCCGGAGTTCGTGCAGCCCGACGGCCGTTCCAAGGCTCTTTCGAATTTAAAGAAAAAAGGAATAGAAGCGCTGGTCGTCATCGGCGGCAACGGCTCTCAGACCGGCTCGGGCTCGCTCGCGCGCGAGGGCTTCGCCGTGGTGGGCGTGCCCTCCACGATCGACAACGACCTCTACGGCACCGATGTGAGCATCGGCTCCGACACCGCGGTCAACATCACCCTCGAGGCGATCGACCGCCTGCGCACCACCGCTTCGTCGCATCAGCGCGCCTTCGCCGTGGAGACGATGGGCCGCGACTGCGGCTACATCGCGCTCATGGCCGGGCTCGCCGGCGGCGCCGAGGTCGTCGCGCTGCCCGAGAGCGAGATCACGCCCGCCGAGGTCGCCGAGCGGCTGCGCGCCGCCTACCGCCGCGGCAAGACCCATGCTCTGGTGGTCATCGCCGAGGGCGCGCGCTGCGGGGTGAAGGAGTTGATGCAGCACTACGAGAAGGAAAAGGCGTCCATCGGCTTCGAGCTGCGCGTCACGCGCCTCGGCCATGTCGTACGGGGCGGCGCGCCCAGCGCCGCCGACCGCGTGCTGGCGACGCGCCTCGGCGCGGCAGCCGTCGAGTGCCTTGCGCGCGGCGAGACCGGCATGCTCGTCGGCCTCATACACAATGAAATGGCGGTGACCCCTCTCGCCGACGTCGCCGGCCGCACCCGGCCCGCCGACGGCAAGCTCCTGGAGCTTGCGCGCATCATGGCCATTTAGCGGAAACCAAACCCCCCGCTCGCGGGCTCGCGACCCCCTTGTCAGGGGGTCAGACCAGGCCGTCGAAGAGCTGGACGCTGACGAGCTCGCCGGCTTCGACCTTGCCGCGCGCGTGCTCTAGCACGATGAAGCAGTTCGCTTCCGACATCGAGCGCAGCACGCCCGAGCCCTGCTGGCCGGTGGTGCGCACTTTCCACTCATCGGCATCCCTGAACAGGATGCCGCGTTGAAACTCCGTCCGGCCGGGGACTTTCCTGATGGGCTGTGAAGAGACAGCCTTCAAAAGAGGAATCGAAAAATCATCCGTCCTGCCGGAGAGATGCAGCAACGCATCTCTGACGAACTGGTAGAACGTGACCATGACCGCGACCGGGTTCCCCGGCAGGCCGAAGAGCCAGGCGTCGCCGATCCTGCCGAAGGCCATCGGGCGGCCCGGGCGCATCGCGATCTTCCAGAAGAGCACCTCGCCGAGCTTCGCCATCAGCTCCCGCGTGAAGTCGGCCTCGCCGACCGAGACGCCGCCGGTGGTGACCACGGCGTCGGCGGCGCCGGCCGCTTTCCTGAACGCCGCTTCCAGAAGGGCGGGGTCGTCGCGCACCACGCCGAGGTCGACGATCTCGACGCCCAGGCGCGACAGCATGCCGTGCAGGGTGTAGCGGTTGGAGTCGTAGACCTCGCCTTCCGCGAGCGGCCGGCCGATCGATGCGAGCTCGTCGCCGGTGGAGAAGAAGGCGACGCGCAGCTTTCTTTTGACCTTGATCTCGGGAATTCCAAGGGAGGCGATCAGGCCGAGCTCGGCGGGGCGCAGCAGCCGGCCGGGCGCGAGCACCGGCACGCCGACTTTGAGATCCTCGCCCGCGTAGCGCACGTTCTGCCCGGCTTTCTGGCCTTTCGGGATCACGACTTTGCCGCCGCTCGATTTCACGACCTCCTGGACCACCACGCTGTCGGCGCCTTCGGGCATCACGGCGCCCGTCATGACGCGCACGCACTGCCCCGGACCTACTTTGCCTGCGAACGGCCGCCCCGCCAGCGCGGCGCCGATCTCTTCGAGAGGAACTTCGTTCGAGGAAAAATCGGACGAGCGCACCGCGTACCCGTCCATCGCCGAGTTGTCGTGCGCGGGGACGTTGATCGATGGAACGACGTCCTGCGCGAGGACGCGGCCGAGCGCTTTTCGGATCTCTATTGTCTCGACCTCCGCTATGGGCGAGACGCACGCGCGAATCGCTTCGCACGCCTTGTCCACGCGCAGCGCATCCGGGTCGTAGCCGTCGAGGCAGCTTACGGCCTGCAAAATGCCGCTCGCGCTCATTCGCGGCCCAGCTCCTCGAGCGTGTTGATGTTGCGGAAGGCGTCCGCTTCGTCGTCGAAGAGGACTTCCACGTGCTTCAGCGACGCGTACCAGGCGTCGATCTTGCGTCCGCCGCCGGCGAGGAAGGCCTCCAGGTTCGGAAGCACGCTTTTTCGCACGAGCGCGAACACCGGGTGCGCCTGCGTGCCTGTTTTCGCGACTGAAATGTCATTGTTTTTGATTTCTTTATTTAATCTTGAAACCAGATCGGTCGGCAGGAAAGGCGAATCGCAGGGCACGGTGACGACCAGCGGATTGCGCGCCGCCTTCAGGCCGGCATGCAGCCCGGCGAGCGGGCCGGCGAAGCCGGCGATGTCGTCGCCGATCACGCGGTGGCCGAATCGGCCGTAGGCCTCGGCGTTCTGGTTGGCGTTGATGATGATCTCGCCCACCTGCGGCGAGAGGCGCGCGAGCACGTGCTCGACCATCGGCTTGCCGCGCAACGGCTGCAGGCCCTTGTCGACGCCGCCCATGCGCCGCCCGAGCCCGCCCGCGAGAACTATTCCCGATATTGCGCTTGCCGAAACGGCGGTCATGCCGCCGATTTTACGAGGTAAGCTAGGGCCATGAACGATCGGCGCTTCCTCGTACCTTTCCTGAACCTCGGGCACCTGCTCGACCACCTCGTGATGCTCGTGTTCCCGACGGTCGTGATCGCGCTGGCCCGGGAATGGAACCGGCCTTATTCGGAGATGCTGCCGCTCGCGCTCGGCGGTTTCATCGCCTTCGGCGCCTTCGCCATTCCCGCGGGCTGGCTCGCCGACCACTGGAGCCGCTACCGGATGATGGCGGTGTTCTTCTTCGGCATCGGCGCTTCGCTCTTCCTGACGGGGCTCGCCACAACGCCGTGGCAGATCGCGGCCGGCCTCACGCTGACCGGCATGTTCGCCGCGATCTACCACCCGGTGGGCATCGCCATGCTGGTCGCCGCGCCGAAGAACCTCGGCATGGCGCTCGGCTGGAACGGTCTGTGGGGAAACCTCGGCCTCGCGGTCGCGGCGATCGTCTCCGGGGCGCTGATGGATCTGTGGGGCTGGCGCGCCGCGTTCTTCATCCCGGGGCTCGGCGCCGTCGCCGCCGGGCTGCTCTTCCTGCTGCTGGTGCCCGATCCGGGCCCGGTCGCGAAGAAGTCCAGGTCCATCGGCCTGCACGTCGATGCGCGCACCATGGCGCAGATCTTCGCGATCCTGCTGGTCGCGACCGCGTGCGGCGGCATCATCTTCAACTCGACGACGGTGGCGATGCCGAAGGTGTTCGACGAGCGCCTCACCGCGCTGACGAACACGAACCTCGGCATCGGCGCGCTGGTGGCGCTCGTCTACTCGATCGCCGCCTTCGCCCAGGTGGTGATGGGCACGCTCATCGACCGCTTCGAGATGAAGCACCTCATGATCGCGGTGGGCCTGGTGCAGGTCCCGCTGCTCGCGCTCGCCGCGAATCTGGACGGCTGGCCGATGCTGATCGTCGCCCTTTGCATGATGATGGCGATCTTCGGCCAGATCCCGCTCAACGACGCGATCGTCGGCAAATACGTCGCCGACGAGTACCGCGCACGCGTGCTCTCGGTGCGCTACGTGGTCTCGCTCGGCGTGGCTTCGGTCGCGGTGCCGATGATCGCGCTGCTCCACCGCACCGAGGGCGGCTTCCGCAACGT
>CAYOVM010000273.1:0-4001 GCA_964407355.1 uncultured Enterobacteriaceae bacterium | reverse complement strand
CGTCCGACTTTGAGAACTTACGTTGAATCCGCGCTGCGCGAAGTAAAGGAACGCTCGGGCATTCCGTTTGCAGTACGCTTCGCCGAGGGGGGGGAGACCCGCCTGTCCGTCGGCCGCGGCGGCGAGCCCGCCTTCACCCTGGTCTTTCGCAAGCCGCGGGCGTATTGGCGCATCGCCGCGTTCGGCCACGTCGGACTGCTGGAGTCCTACTTCGACGGCGATATCGACATCGAGGGAAACCTGGCGCGCGCGATGGCGGCCGGCATGCAGGGGGGCATCGACCGGCCCAACGGGCTGCTCCGGCTCCTGAACAGGGCGCACGAGTTCGTCTACAACAACGCGAACTGGGGCCGCGCGCGGCACAACGCCGAGTTCCACTACTCGCTCACCCCGGAGTTCTACAAGCTTTGGCTCGACGATCCGCTGATGTTCTACACCTGCGCGTACTGGAAGGACGACACGCGCACGCTGGAGGAGGCGCAGCGTAACAAGGCCGACCACGTCGCGCGCAAGGTCGTGCTCAAGCCGGGCGAGGAGGTCGTCGACGTGGGCAGCGGCTTCGGCGGTTTCCTCATCCACGCCGCCCAGCGCTACGGCGTGCGCATCACCAGCATCAACACCACCGGCTCGCAGGCCGAGCACGCGCGCCGGCAGATCGAGCGCTTCGGCCTCGCCAACTCCGCCCGCCAGATGCACTCCGACTTCCGCACGAAGGATGGAACCCTCGCGCGCGAGTTCGACAAGGTCGTCTCGATCGGCTGCCTGGAGCATGCCGGACGCGGCCAGCTCGCCGAGGTGATCCGCTCGCATGCCCGGCTGCTCAGGAAAGGCGGCCTGGGGCTGATCCATTTCATCGGCCACGTCGGGCGCCACGACACGGACTACTTCATCCGCAAGTACGTGTTCCCGGGCGGCTGGATCCCGAGCCTCGCCGACGTCGTGGTCGAGATGGAGCGCGCCGGCCTGGAGGTGCTCGACGTCGAGAACATGCGCCGGCACTACGCCCTCACGCTGGATGCCTGGGCCGAGCGCTTCGACCGCAACTGGGAGCGCATCCGCGCGCTCGACCCGCGCCGCTTCAACGAGCGCTTCCGCCGCATCTGGCGCGTGTATCTCTACGGCTGCGCGGAGATGTTCCGCTCGCCGGTCTCGCAGACCCACCTCTTCCAGGTCGTGTTCTCGAAGGGCAACGTCTCGCGCTCGAGCTATCCGATGACGCGGGATTTCCTGTACACCAAAGAGCCCCTTGAAAATGTCCTCTCAGGACAGCTACCGCAGGAAAAAAGAAGCGCTGGCCGAGGGGCTTAGGGCAGGCTCCGGCCCGGTCGGGCTGCAGAAGGAAACCTCGAACCTGTTTCGCGACCGCGCCGGCGGCGCGCGGCGCCGGCTCGACGTGCGCGGCTTCAACGAAGTGCTCTTCGTCGGCAAGGACTTCGTCGACGCCGAAGGCATGACGCCCTACGAGACGCTGGTCGACGCGTGCCTCGCGCAAGGCGTGATGCCCGCGGTCGTGCCGCAACTGAAGACCATCACCCTGGGCGGCGCCCTCGCCGGCGTCGGCATCGAGTCGTCCTCGCACCGCTACGGCCTGGTTCACGACACCGTGCTCGAGGTCGACGTCCTCCTCGGCGACGGCCGCGTCGTCGCCTGCACTCGCGACAACGAGCACGCCGATCTCTTCTACGGCTTCCCGAATTCCTACGGCACGCTGGGTTATGCGCTACGTGTGCGCGCCAAGGTTATCCCGGTCAAGCCCTACGTTCATCTGACGCATTTGCCTTTCACCGATTCAAGGGTTTTCTTCCAGGAGCTTGGAGACCGGTTGAAGGCAAGCGCAGCGGACTTCGTGGACGGCGTCGTGTTCGAAGAGGGAAAATTTTTTCTGACGCTCGGGCATTTCGTCGACACTGCGCCGTATACCAGCGACTACACGTACAAGAACATCTACTACCGTTCGATTGCCGAAAAGCGCGAGGACTACCTCACGGTGAAGGACTATCTGTGGCGGTGGGACACCGACTGGTTCTGGTGCTCGAAGAACGTGCTGGCGCAGAACCCGCTGGTGCGCAGGCTGCTGTACGGCAAGGACCGGCTCGGCTCGAAGACATATCAGAAGATCATGCGCTGGAACAGCCGCGTCGGCGTCACCAAGAGGCTCGAACGCCTGCTCGGGCTGCACTCCGAGTCGGTGATCCAGGACGTGGACATTCCGCTCCCCCGCGCCGCCGAATTCTCGGATTTCTACGCGAGGGAAATCGCCCTCTGGCCGCAATGGATCTGCCCGATCGGCCCGCAGCCGCATTCCGGCCGCTTCTCCCTGTATCCCGTGCGCGACGAGTGGTACGTCAATTTCGGCTTCTGGGACGTGAAGCGCACGCGCGAGGCGCATCCGCCCGGTCACTTCAACCGGATGATCGAGCGCGAGGTGAACGCGCTCGGCGGCATCAAGTCGCTCTACTCGGACAGCTTTTTTCCCGAGGAGGAATTCTCCAGCCTTTACGGCGGCGAGTTCTTCAGGAAGCTGAAGGCGAAGTACGACGCGGGCGGCGCGTTTCCCGATCTCTACGCCAAGTGCGTGCTAAAGGCTTGAGCCGCCCATGGTAGAGTGGGTCTTCTCGAAGCGCCGCTGGCAGTCGATGCAGCGGATCGCGGCGGGATAGGCGCGCAGCCGGCGGTAGTCGATGTCGCGGCCGCAATCCAGGCAGATTCCGTAGTTTCCTTCGGAGAAGCGCTTCCTCGCGGCCTCGAGCTCGCGCAGCTCCTCGAGCTCGCGCGCCACCTCGGCCTGGTCGAGGCCCTCGATCAGCTCGGCCACCGACTCATCGGCCGTGTCGGGGACCGGGCCGGCGATGTCCTCGTGCGGCTCGCCGCGGACTCGCTTCACATCCTCGCGCAGCTCGTCCATCAGCGCGCTGCGCCGCTCTTCGATCACGTAGCCCAGCTCGATGCTCTGTTCGCGGGTCAACGGCATGCGCCACCTCCTGGTCCGGAATGGAGACTCCTGGGAGATTCCTGCTTGCAAGGAATGTGCCCCAGGCCCGGCCGCGGGCTTATCTCTTGAACTTGCTCCGGGGATCGAAGCGCGACGCCTCGCGCAATGCCTCGTACAGCTTTTTCTCCTGCTCGGAGAGCGACGGCGGCACGACGATGGTGAGCTGCGCATAGAGGTCGCCCGCGCCGCCGCCGGGCTTCGGCAGGCCTTTGCCGGCAAGACGCAGCCGCTGGCCGGCCTGGGCGCCCGCCGGCACTTTCATCTTCACCGGTCCTTCGAGGGTCGGAATCTCGACTTGCGCGCCCAGCGCCGCTTCCCACGGCGCGAGCGGCACCTCCAGGTCGAGGTCGTGGCCGTTGACCTTGAACAACGGATCGGGCTCGAGCACGATGTGCAGGAGCAGGTCGCCCGGCGGCCCGCCATTCGCGCCCGGGCCGCCCTTGCCGCGCAGCTTGAGCTGCTGGCCGTCGGTGGCGCCCTTCGGGATGCGCGCGCGCACGTGGTTCGGGCCGATCTGGAACTCGCGCTCGGTGCCGCGGAACGCCTCGTCGAGGGTGAGCCGCACCGTGACCGCGTAGTCCTCGCCGGGGATCGGCACGTTGCGTCGCTGGAACCCGCCACGCTGCTGGAACCCGCCGCCCCTGGCGCGCATGCCGAGCGATTCGAACAGATCCGAGAGGTCGATGTTGCCGAGGTCTTCGAACTCGGCCGCGCCGGCGCGGCCGCCGCCGGGCGGGGGGCGGCGAAAGCGCTCGTACCAGTCCTGCGACGGACGGAAGTCCTCGCCCTGGTCGAACCGGCCGAGGTTGTCGTAGGCGGCGCGCTTTTCCTTGTCTTTGAGGGTTTCGTAGGCCTCCGAGACCTCCTGGAACTTCTCCTTGGCGTTGGCTTCCTTGGAGACGTCCGGATGGTACTTGCGGGCGAGCTTGCGGTAGGCCTTCTTGATCTCGTCGTCGGTCGCGCCGCGCGCGACGCCGAGGGTCTTGTAGTAGTCCTTGTACTTCATCGG
>CAYOVM010000272.1:0-4002 GCA_964407355.1 uncultured Enterobacteriaceae bacterium | reverse complement strand
ACCTGGTCCACCGGCAGCGTGGTCAGGCACTCGCTCACCTTGCCGCCGCCGCAGCCGTCGAGCCCGCAGGGACGGCACGAGTGGGCGCTCGTCACCACGCGCTGCGCGACGTTCCACGGGCCCCACTCGATCTCGCCGCTCGGCCCGAAGAGCGCCACCGTCGGCGTCCCCATGGCGGCCGCGAGGTGCATCGGCATCGAATCGACGCCGACGAAGAGGCGCGCGCGCGCCGCGAGCGCGCCGAGCTCCTTGATCGAAAGCTGGCCCGCGAGATTGAGCGGCTTCGAGCTCGCCTTCCTCAGGATCTCGTGCACCAGCGCGAGCTCGTCCTGGTCCGGCGCCGCGGTCAGCACGACCCGGTAGCCGTCGGCCGCCAGGCGATCGATCAGCTCGGCGTTCTTCTGCGCCGGCCAGCACTTGAAGCGCCAGCGCGACGCCGGATGAACATGGATGAACGGTTTTCCTTCGATCAGCTTTTCAACTCGCGCCTCGGCTGGCTCGCCGGGCACGAACAAGACTTTTCTGTCGTCGAGCGAAGGCTGTAGGCCGATGCGGCGCAGGGCGTCCAGGTTGACCTCGACCTGGTGGCGCCGCGCCGCGATCGGGTAGAAATGCGTGAAGCTCTTCGCCCAGAAGCGGCCGCGCCCGCGCATTGCGGGCGCGACGCTGAAACGAGCGCCGAGCCCGCGCGCGAGCCACGCGCCGCGCGGCTGCTCGGACAGATGAACCACGAGGTCGTAGCGCCGCTCGCGAAGGTTTTCAAAAAGCCTTTTTTCAACGATCGCTCTTTTCAAAACCCCTGTTTCTTTCCACTTTCTCCCAACCGAGAACAATCTCGAAAGCGCGGGATGGCCTTCGAGCATCGGCGCGGTGTCGTCGTAGACGAGCGCGTCCACCTCCATCCGCGGGACGCGATTTTTCAGGCAGGCGATCACCGGGGAGGCGAGCAGCACGTCGCCGTGGTGGCGCAGCTTGATCACGAGCGCGCGCTTGCATTGCTCGAAGGGGACGGCGTCCTTCACCATCCCGCGAGTGTACTAGGGAAGGTTCATGCGGGCAGAAGGTCGGCGTAGGCGAAACCGGCGTCCTCGGTGATCTCGCCGTGCCGGCTGCGGACCGGCGCGCTCAGCATCGGCCCCTCGAACACGAAAGTATGGAACTCGCCGTTCTCGCCGCACGGGTCCACGGCGGGCGGCACGCGCTCGACGAACCGGGCGTCGAACAGCGTGCCCGCCCAGTCCCGGGGCGCGCGGGAGGAATCGACGCAGGTGATCCACGCGCGCAAGCCGGCCGCGGTCATCTCTTCGGCGAGCGCGCGGGTCGGCATCCGCCACAACGGGAAAAGCAGCTCGATCCCGCTGCCCGCGAACTGGCGCTCGCGATAGCGCCGGATGTCCTCGAGAAACAGGTCGCCGAACGCAACGCGCGCGATCCCTTGCTTCTTTTGCTTTTCGAGAAACTCCGAAAGCACTTTCTCGTACACCGCGTTGGGGCAGGGCCGGGGAATCGCGAGCATGTGCAGCGGCAGGCCCGCCGCCGAGGCCTGCTTGGCCAGAAGGTCGGTGCGCACCGCGTGAACCGCGACGCGCGCGAGGTCCGCGTGGATGGTGGTGAACAGGCCGGCGATCTCCACGTCGGGCCGCTGCCGCAGAACATGCAGCGCCCAGGCGCTGTCCTTGCCGCCGGACCAGGCGATCAGGACGGGCTTGCGCACGGCTTGGCGTCCAGACTACGCAGCAGCCGGACGAGATCGAGCTCGGCTTCAACCTCGTCGGCGAGGCGCTCGATGCTCGCTTCGCGCTGGGCTTCCAGGCCGATGCCCTGCGCTGCGGAATAGCCCGCCCAAGCGAGCAGCGCGGCGCATGCCTCCGGGCGATCGAACAGGCCATGGACGTACGTCGCGAGCACCAGATCGTCTTCGGAACGCGCGCCCTCCGAGCGTTCTGCGATCCGCAGCGCCGGCCGCTCGAGCGCCGCGCCGCGCGATTCGCCCATGTGGATCTCGTAGCCGGAGAATCGGGCTTCATGCCGGGTGCCGGGGAATATCGTTCCGGCAACGTTGCGCAGCTGTTTCTCGGGCCCGAAGCGCGTTTCGAGCTCGAGCAGCCCGAGGCCGCGGCTGCTCCCGGGCGGGCCCTCGACGCCCTCCGGATCGTGGATCCAGCCGCCCAGCATCTGCATGCCGCCGCACAGGCCGACCAGCTTGCCGCCGTAGCGAAGGTGGCGAAGGATCGCCTGGTCCCAGCCTTCGCGCCGCAGATGCTCCAGGTCGGCGCGCGTGTTCTTGCTGCCCGCGAGCACGATCAGGTCGGCGTGCGGCAGCGGCCGCCCGGGACCGATGAAGCGCACTTCCACGCCCGGCGTCGCGCGCAGCGCGTCGAGATCCGTGTGATTGCTGATGCGCGGATAGACCGGGACCGCGACCACGAAGGCGCCGTCCTCGCGCGGCGCCGCCTCCGGCAGCGCGTCTTCGGCGTCGAGCGCGAGTCCGTGCAGGAACGGCAGCACGCCGAGCACCGGCTTGCCGGTTTTTTCCCGCAGCCAGTCGATGCCGGGCTCGAGCAGGCGCCGGTCGCCGCGAAAGCGATTGACGACGAAGCCCTCGATCCGATCCTGCTCGGATCGCGAAAGGCAGTCCAGCGTGCCGACGATGTGCGCGAAGACCCCGCCGCGATCGATGTCGGCGACGAGGATCACCGGGCAGTCGGCGGCCTCGGCGAATCCCATGTTGGCGATATCGTTCGCCCGCAGGTTCACCTCGGCCGGGCTGCCGGCGCCTTCCACGATCACCGCCTCGAACTCGCCGCACAGGCGCGCAAAAGCGGCGAGCACCTCGGGCATCAGTTTTTCTTTGAGGGAGAAAAATTTCCCGGCCTCCAGGTCTGCATACGGCTTGCCGCGAAGGATAACCTGCGCGCGGGTATCGCTGGAGGGCTTGAGCAGCACCGGATTCATGTCGGTGCGCGGCTCGGTGCGCGCGGCGATGGCCTGCAGCGCCTGCGCGCGCCCGATCTCGCCGCCGTCGGCCGTCACGGCGCTGTTCAGCGACATGTTCTGCGGCTTGAACGGCGCCACGCGCACGCCGCGCCTCGCGAGCACGCGGCACAGGCCCGCGACGAGCGTGCTCTTGCCCGCGCCCGAGCTCGTGCCCTGGACCATGAGCGCGCGGCTCGCCCGGTAGAATCGTTTCATGAGAAATTTGGCCGTCGCACTGCTAGTTTGCGCCAGCCTCGGTGCAAGCGCTGCCGCATCCGCGCAGATCAGCGCGATCGACGCCGGCGGGCGACGCGTCACGCTCGCAGCGCCCGCGCAGCGCATCGTCAGCCTCGCGCCGCACGCCACCGAGCTCCTCTACGCGGCGGGCGCGGGCGACAAGCTCGTCGCCGTTTCCGAATACAGCGATTTTCCCGAAGCCGCAAAGCGCCTGCCGCGCGTGGCGAGCAGCGCCGGCGTCGATCTCGAGCGCCTGCTCGCCTTGCGCGCCGACCTGGTGATCGCGTGGCGGCTCGAGGCCACCGCCCGGACGCTCGATCGCATCGAGTCGTTCGGCATCCCCCTCGCCTACATCGAGCCGCACCGGCTGGAAGAGATTCCGCAGGCGATCGAGACGCTGGGCGCGCTCGCAGGCACGCGGCCCGTCGCGCAGGCGGAGGCCGCGCGCCTGCGCGCCGAGCTTGCCCGGCTCGCGGGCGCCTACCGCGGGCGGCCGCCGATCAGCGTCTTCTACCAGATGTCGCCGCGCCCGCTGATGACGCTGAACGGCCGGCATTTCGTCTCCGACGCGCTGTCGCTGTGCGGCGGCCGCAACGTCTTCGCGGACGCGTCGATCATCGCACCGCAGGTCGACGTCGAGGCGGTGCTCGCCGTGGATCCCCAGGTCATCATCGCCGCGCGCTCCGATCCCGCGGACAGATCCTGGCAGGATTTCTGGCGCAGGTTCGGCAACCTGCGCGCGGTGCGCGACGGCAACCTGCTCGCGATCCGCAGCGAGGAGATGCACCG
>CAYOVM010000271.1:0-4038 GCA_964407355.1 uncultured Enterobacteriaceae bacterium | reverse complement strand
AGATGGCCGAGTCGCCGGCGCAGGTGCTCGCGTTCCTCGACGACCTCGCGCGCCGCGCGCGGCCCTTCGCGGTGCAGGATGTCGCGGAGCTGCGCGCGTTCGCGAGGGACGAGCTGCGCATCGCGGACCTCCAGGCCTGGGATGTCGCCTATGCTTCCGAGAAGCTGCGCGCGCAGCGCTATTCGTTCTCCGATCAGGAAGTGAAGCAGTACTTTCCGGAGGACGCGGCGATCGCCGGCCTCTTCCGCGTCGCCGAGGCGCTCTACCAGGTGAAGATCACGCCTGCAAAGGCGCCCGTCTGGCACGAAGATGTGCGCTTTTACGAGGTGCGCGACGCGAGCGCCGGCGCGGGCTCGCCGGTCATCGGCCAGTTCTACCTCGACCTGTACGCGCGCGACACCAAGCGCGGCGGCGCATGGATGGACGATGCCATCGGCCGGCGCCGCAAGGGCGAGCGCCTGCAAACGCCGGTCACGTATCTGACGTGCAATTTTTCGCGCCCGGTCGGAGGCAAGCCCGCGCTCTTTACGCACGACGAGGTGCTGACGCTGTTCCACGAGTTCGGCCACGGCCTGCACCACCTGCTCACGCGGGTGGACGACCTCGGCGTGTCCGGTTTGAACGGCGTGGAGTGGGACGCGGTCGAGCTGCCCAGCCAGTTCATGGAGAACTTCTGCTGGGAGTGGGACGTGCTGCGCGAGATGACGCGCCACGTGGACACGGGCGCGTCCCTCCCCCGGCCGCTCTTCGACAAGATGCTCGCCGCCAAGAATTTCCAGAGCGGCCTGGGCATGCTGCGGCAGATCGAGTTCGCGGTGTTCGACATGCGCCTGCATTCGGATTTCGTTCCGGGAACAGGCAAGAGCGCGCTCGAGCTGCTGCAGGAAGTGCGCGCACGCGTCGCCGTGCTGACGCCGCCCGCGTTCAACCGCTTCCCGAACAGCTTCTCGCACATCTTCGCCGGCGGCTACGCCGCGGGCTATTACAGCTACAAGTGGGCGGAAGTGCTGTCCGCCGACGCCTATAGCTTCTTCGAAGAGAACGGCGTCCTGAGCGCCGACGCCGGCCGCCGCTTCAGGGAAGAAATCCTCGCGGTCGGCGGCAGCCGCCCGGCGGCGGAATCGTTCCGCGCCTTCCGCGGGCGCGAGCCGCGCGTCGATGCGCTGCTCAAGCACAATGGTATGATTTCCGCATGAAGCAGCCGCGCCGCGTGATGCGCTCGCCGTTGATTCTCGCGCTGCTGATTGCCGGTGCGGCGCAGGCGCAGCAGCTCTACCGCTGGATCGACGAGAAAGGCCGCGTGCACGTCACCGACACGCCGCCGCCCGCCTCCGCGAGAAACGTGCAGAAGAAGAATCCCGGCGCGAGCGCGGCGGAGAGCGGCGATCCGCAGTCCGGCGCGAAGCCCGGCCAGCAACCCTACGAGCTGGCGCAGGCGATGAAGGAATATCCGGTGACGCTCTATACCTCGCCTATCTGCAAGGAAGGCTGCGCCGCGGCGCGCGCCGCCCTCAACCGGCGCGGCGTGCCGTTCAAGGAAGTCCAGGTCTGGGAGCAGAAGTCCAACGAGGAATTGAAAGCGGCCACCGGCAGCAGCGAGGTGCCCGCGCTCGTCGTCGGGCGCAGCGTGCACAAGGGCTTCGAGCAGGCGGCGTACGACGCGCTGCTCGATGCGGCGCGCTATCCGCGCGCGGGCTTGCTGCCGCCGCGCGCGCAGGGCGCGCCGAAGGAGCCCGAGGGCTATGTCAGTCCCGAGGAGCGCGACAAGCCCGTCACCGCCACGCCCGCTGCCGTCGAAGAGGAAGCGCCGAAAGGCCCGTACTCGCCCGGATCGAGGCCGCCTCCGCGCCCGGTGCCGAAGAAACCGTGAAGGGGTTATAAAAAACCGTAATGTTTTCTGTGACTATGTACAAAACACGTACGTGGCAGTCGTTGACACAGAGTAGGACTCGGGTAACATCGGGCATTCGCCGCCAACGTTTTGCGCGGCACCGTAGGCGACAGTCGGATCGCGCTTTCGGGGCAGTCTTACCAGCTACGCTTCTTCTTCTTTTCCCCTATGCGCCGATTGGCGATTGATCGCCCCATCCCACGACATCTTGTCGTGCGGTTCTGGGCGTTCTAATGGGATCTGTGACTAACACGGGAGCTAATACAGCGAATGCAACCGACAGCGGCTTGCCGGATTTCGCTGCGCCTCCAGTAGACGAAACAGCCCTATCCATTCAGTTCTCTCCGATCCAAGGCTTCGACATCCTTCACTTTGGACTTTTCTGGGAGAAGGTACGGGGCGAATATCCGAAATTCGAAATTCAGCCTCCGATAGCCAATCTTACAGAACTGTTCGACACCGGCAGCCGAGCTGGCAATCAGGTTGGCTTCAAGCTTGTAGACACGCCGGAGATACGCTGCTGGTTTCTGGACGAGAGCAAAAATCGGCTTGTACAAGTACAACGCGATCGCTTTGTTCATAACTGGCGAAAAATAACGGGATCCGAGCCGTACCCAAGGTACCCCATTCAGCGCGCGAACTTAGAGAAGGAGTGGAATCGCTTTTGCCTCTTTCTGAGAGAAGAGAAGCTTGAGACCCCTAAAGTGAATCAATGTGAAGTTACGTACGTGAATCACATTGAATACGGCAAAGGCTGGAAGGACTATTCAGAGTTAGATAAGGTTATTGCAACCCTCGCTACCCCAAAGAAAAGACATCGCTTCTTGCCCGATCCAGAGCGAATAAACATGCAAGTGACTTACCGTCTAGAGAACAATGCGGGGCGGTTGCACGTTGCATTCCTTCCGGTAATCCGCGTTCGGGATGGCGAAGAAGTGCTACAAATGACTTTGACGGCGCGGGGAGCACCCGCATCTTCTTCCGTCGGCGATATCTTTAGCTGGCTGGATCTGGGCCGAAAATGGGTCGTAAGGGGATTCGCGGATTTCACGACCGCTGAAATTCAAAAAGTTTGGGGGAGACAATGAACAACCCGGCGACTAACCGTGTCAGCATCCCAGGTAGTCAGCACCTTCAACGCTCCGGAATTGCGGTAAATCCTGCGGTACCCGCGGGGAGCATGGCCCATTGGAAGCGAGAGGCGGTCCAGAAGGCTATTTCCTTCGGCAAGCTCGCACCCAACTGGGACGGTAACGGAAGTAACGCCCCCAATATGGCTGTCACGCAGGCTGCATTCCAGTTTCTACGCGATGTGCCCAGAGAAGACCTGCCGGTGCCTTTGGTGGTACCAGTGTCTGGTGGTGGCCTCCATTTTGAATGGACGGTGGGTCATCGGGAACTCGAAGTAGCAATCGACCCAAATGGCACCATCGAAATGCTCCGCGTGCAAGACGGTATGCCGATTGAGGACGAGCAGACCCACGGGATTGACGAGATTTTCTTCTGGCTCGTTAAGTAGGCGCGACTAAACATCTCGGGAGCGAGCGATGGCGGATCTTCGGCCCGCCGATGACGCCTCGATCCCAAACGACGAACAGTTGTTCGTCCGAATCTATCCTGGCAACGACTCCGTTAAGCGGATGGACGACGGCACGTTTCGCCCAACCGGCGGTGGGCTTCGGAGATATCCAGACGAGCCGCTCTCAGTCGACCTAAGTTCAGTCTGCAGTTCAGAAGAAACGCGCACACGAGGGACTGATGGCCATTTCCATGTCGCCATGCTGGTAGCAGGTACGGTACGGGCTCTGGGCTTCCGCATCACTCGCGACGCGATAGTCGACGGCCCCATACCGAACCTCGCTCACGCGCTACTTCACGGAGGAAGTAAGAGAGACGGTAATGGCGACCTTCGCGGTGGAATCACGCAGAACGAGTTCTCAAAATTAGCGCGAGGCGCTCGGATCATTCTCTGGGCTCCGGGTTGGCAGAACGGCGAGCCGCCTCAATAGAAGGGCGTGCGATTTGCGAGTACTGAGCAATACGCTGTGCTTTTTTTAGCATCTGAGACAATTTCCTTATGTTTCGTTTGGCCACCTGGAACGTCAACTCGCTCAAGGTCCGGCTTCCCCACCTTCTCGACTGGCTCG
>CAYOVM010000270.1:2110-4123 GCA_964407355.1 uncultured Enterobacteriaceae bacterium | reverse complement strand
AGAGAAAGCAGGGGGCGCGATGGATCCTTTGAAGCTGGTGAATGCCTGGTACGACCTCGTCACCAAGGCGTTTACCGAGCACACGCTCGGCACCGCGGTGATCAGCATCGCGGCGATCGGCGCGCTCGTCGTGCTGCAAAAGGAGTACCGGCCGTACAAGCTGCTGACCAACGCCGGCTTCGTCTTCCTCGGGTGGGTCGTTTTGATCACGGCGCTGCCGGCCATCATGGTCGGATTCCGCGAAGGCCTGAAGGCGCTCGAGCCGGCGGCGCCGTGGGTGCACCGGATCGCGAGGTACCTCTACGGGATCTACGAGCGCCATCCTCTGCTCGTGCTGATCATCGCCGGCCTGGGCGCGACGTTTTATTTCCTGCGGCAGTCCTGGCCGATGCAGCTGTCGTGGGCGCCGATCCGCGCGGTGTGCACCGTTTTCGGCATCGCGCTGATGGTCCACATCGCGGGTCCCATCGCCGACCTCGTCGCTGGCGAGCCGGCACGCGCGCCGGCGGTGAAGAAATTCAATCCGCCCGCCACGCCGGCGAAAGACGCCGTCGCGCAGGCCATCAAGGCCGGCGACCTGCGCTACGTGTCGGTGCCGTTTTGCCTGGACGAAGTCGCGGGCTATCCGGTCCCCGAGGCGGGCAAGCCGGACTTGCGCCTGCCCGCGGATGCGGCGGTGAAAAAGCTCGGCCCGTCGTGCGACGACACCTTCGGCAACGACGCCGTGGCTCGCGCGCGGGCTTATCGGACGTATGCCGCCGAATACAACCGTCTCATGTACGACCATCACAAATCCGCAGAACCCAAAACGCAGGCCGCAGAACCGAAAGTGTCGGAGAAGGTCAGCGAGAGTAAACCGGACTCGCAAGCCGCTGCCGCGATTACGAAATAATTTGCAAAGGCGCGACTTAGTCGACGTCTTTCGCGACGCATCTGCCGACAATACCTTTGCCGAATAAAGCTAGGCGAAGGGAGATCGTCGGTGAAGAATTCGCTCTGTTTGACGCTTGCGGCGCTGCTGTTTGCGGCGCTGTCCGCCCTTGCTGCCGAGTCTTCCTACGAGGAAGTGCTCGACGGGAACGGCGACACTCTGGTGCTCAAGGCGGGACACCCCAGCCTTGCGAAGTGGCTGCTGCCCGCGGTCGTGCCGTCCCCGGACGACAACAAGCTGACGGCGCGGCGCGCGGCGCTCGGCAAACAGCTCTTTTTCGACCCGCGCCTGAGCGGCACCGGGCAATCGAGCTGCGCCTCCTGCCACGCGCCCGAGCGCGGCTGGGCCGACGGGTTTCCGCGGTCGGTGCGATTCATGGGCACCGTGATGACCCGCGCATCCCCATCCCTCGTCAACGTGGGCTACAACACGATTTTCCTGTGGGACGGGCGCTCGCCGACCATCGAGCACCAGGCGTTCAACGGCGCCAGCGCGTCGGGCTCGATGAACGCCGCCGGCCCGTCGAAGCCGACCGACGGCAACGCGAACATCGCGAATATCCGCGGCTACGTCGAGGCGTTCGAGCGCGCGTATCCGGGGGAAGGCGTGACGCCGCAGACGATCGCGAAGGCGATCGCCTCGTTCGAGCGCACGATCGTGAGCCGCGACTCGCCGTTCGACCAGTGGGTGCGCGGAAAAGCCGATGCGCTGACGCCGCAGCAGGTACAGGGATTCCGCGTGTTCGTCGATCCCGCGAAGGGCAATTGCGCGACCTGCCACGCGGCGCCGAATTTCACCGACAACGGCTTCCACAATATCGGGCTGAAATCGTTCGCCGACGAGGCTGACGCCGGCCGCTTCGCGCAACGAAAGGTGCTTCTCATGAAGGGGGCGTTCAAGACCCCGCAACTGCGCGACATCGCCCAGACGGCACCCTACTTCCATGACGGCTCGGCGATGACGCTGCAGGAAGTGGTCGAACATTACGCCAAAGGCGGCGAAGTAAAGACCAACCTGTCGCCCAGCATGAAGGTGCTGGACCTCACCGCGGAAGAGAAGGAAGCGCTCGTCGCCTTCATGCG
>CAYOVM010000270.1:0-2010 GCA_964407355.1 uncultured Enterobacteriaceae bacterium | reverse complement strand
GAGTACAGCAAGGACGTAAGGAGGGGAATCGAGGCGTATTTCGACGTGGTGAACGCCGAGGGCGGTGTTGCCGGCCAGCCGGTCAAGCTAGTCGCCGAAGACGACAAGGGTAGCCGCGACCAGGCGCTCGCCAATACTAAGAAGCTCATCGAGAAGGACAAGGTCTTTGCCTTGATCGGCTATACCAGCGGCGCCGGCGTCGAATCGGCGCTGCCGATGATCGCGGAGGCCCGCGTGCCGATGCTCTCGCCCGCCACCGGAAACGCCGCCATCCGGATGGACTTCAACAGGTATCTGTTTCATAGCCGGGCCGGGTACGCGGACGAGATGCGAAAGGTAGCCGATATGTTGGCGATGACTGGCACGGAGCGTTTCGCCCTCGTATACCTGCAAGACACCACCGTCAACCGCAAGGTGATGGAGGATGCGCTGGCGGCGAAGAACGTGAAAGCGGTCGCCGCGATCGGGCTCGACCGGAACGCGAAGGACTTCGGCGCGGCGATCGACAGCCTGATCGACGCCAAGCCGCAGGCGGTGCTCTTCATCACCAACGCCCGGCCGTTCGTCGAGATCGTGCGCGGCATGAAGAAGCGCGGCTATGACGGCGAATTCGTCAGCAGCTCCTTCGCGGGAACGGATTTTCTAAGCGACCTGAAGGAGCACGCGGCCGGCGTCAAGGTGATCCAGGTTCTGCCGCCGCCGGGCCGGGAAACCCTGCGCATCGCGCGCGAATTTCGTGAGCACCTCGCCAAGCACGACCGCAGCGCCAAGCCGAACTACACGAGCTTTGAAGGCTACATCGCCGCGCGCGTCCTGGTGGAAGGACTGCGGCGGGCCGGAAAGGGGGCTACGCGCGAGAAATTCGTCGCCGCGCTGGAAAGCATCAGCGATCTGGATCTCGGCGGCTATACCGTAAGCTTCTCGCCGAAGAACCACAGTGGATCGCGCTTCGCCGATATCGGCATCGTGAACCACAAAAACGTCCTGGTGTTCTAGTGCTACGAGCTCTTGTCATGCGCGCTATCGTATTTTCCCTGCTGGCCGCGGGGCTGGCTGCCGCCACCAGCGTGGTGTCCGCCAACAACGACCCCCAGGCATCGCGGGCGCAGATCGAGCGGCTCGCCTCGGATATCGCCGGCGAGCTCTCACGCCTATGCCCGCCGGCTCAACCGGGCGATCAGGCTGCGTTCGATCTCTGTCGCCAGGGCCTGTTCCACGATTCGTTGCTGAAGCGCAGCCTTGTGCCCTATGCGCTCTGGGGAAGGGTGCACAGGAATACTGCGATGCGCGTGAAGGACACCCACCTGACGCAGTTTGCGCCCGATGTGCTCGCGGGAATGTATTTCCCGCTGTTCATGTTCAACGGCAAATACACCGTGGAGTACGACGGGCTCGAAAACATGTTCCTCGTCCGCCTCGAGACCGCGTTCCGCAACCGGCTCGCGCCCGGCCAGTTTCCCTATCCCTTCTGGCACAGCGAGGCGAAGTGGAGCACGTATCAGGGCGCCAATTCGATCCTGCTGTGGGTCGACCCGAAGACGATCAAGGTCAAAGTCGCGCAGTTCACCGACCGCGGCTTGTCGCCGCCGGTGGTCGCCTCGACGCCGCTCGAGCAGCCGGCGTTCGACGGCAAGTGGCTATGGACCGATGCCGCGGGCCGCACGCAGCCGCAGGTCACGCTCTTCGACGGGCTGTTCCGCGCCGACAATCCGTATCTGCCGAAGCTCGACGCCGCGTACCGCTCGCTCGCGCTCAGGATGCGCGACGCGCAATGCGACAGTTGCCACGTGCCGAACAACCCGGACAACATGAAGCGGCTGGTGCTGCTGATGACGCCGGCGCACGCCGCGGGAGAGATCGGGCGGCTCATGAAGTCCGTTCGCGAGGACAAGATGCCGCGTGACGACGTCGGCATCGAGCAGCCGCTGGAGGCGAAGCTGAAGAGCGCGCTGCTGGAGAGCGGCGCCGCCTTCGAGGCGCTGGTACAGGCGGCGAAGAATTGGGAGGCGA
>CAYOVM010000269.1:0-4150 GCA_964407355.1 uncultured Enterobacteriaceae bacterium | reverse complement strand
CCGAATCGCAGGCCGCGCTCGAAGCCCTGCTCGCGTGGGTCTACGACGGACCGCCGGGCGGCCGGACCGCCCCCGGCGCGCGACCGGGACTTATTTCCCGACCTTGAGCCACTTGTCCCGGGCGCCTCTCGTTCCCTGCGGGCGTGCGAGCGAGCAGCTACTATCGGTCTGCATTTGGACAAAAAGGGGAGAAGAAATGCGCTGTAAATATCGGTCTATTGCCCTCGGCGTCGCCCTGAGCCTGGCCTCCAGCGTTGTGCTTGCGCAAAAGCAGGTGGAACGCGGTCTCTATGTCGGCGGAGCTGTCGGCCAAGGCATGGTGCAGTTCAGCGATTCATTTCTCTCCATCAACACCTCCGCCCCGACCTCCTTCTCGAAAGACGAGACCGACACGGCGTGGAAGCTCTTCGGCGGCTATCGCATCCACCGCAATATCGGCGTGGAGGGCGGATACACCGATTTCGGCAAATTCAGCGCCACCCGTAGCACGCTCACGGGCGGCGCCTCCGCGACCGTGGCGATCAAGGGCTGGCACCTCCAGGCCATGGGGATTCTGCCGCTGCGCGATTTCGACCTGTTTCTCAAGGCCGGGGGCGTCTACGCGACGGTGGAAACCGCAAAATCGGTGAGGGGCTCCGTGGTTTTCGCTCCCGGCGCCGAGCGTAACCCCAAGAACTCGTCCTTCGCCTTCCTGGGCGGGATCGGCGCAGCTTACAACTTCACGAAGAGCTTTAGCGTCCGGGCGGAGCTCGAAGCGACCAGCGACGTCGGCAATGACAGCACGGGCAAAGGCCCCGTGGCGATGATCTCGATCGGAGGCGCGTACAAGTTCTGAAGCTCAAAGGCCCAGTTCGTCCCAGAGCGCGTCGACGCGGCGTTTCACTTCATCATCCATCGCGATCGGGCGGCCCCAGTGACGTGAAGTTTCCGCCGGCCATTTGTTCGTCGCGTCGATGCCCATCTTCGAGCCGAGACCGGCCACCGGGCTCGCGAAATCGAGGTAGTCGATCGGCGTTCGCTCCGCGATCAGCGTGTCGCGGGCGGGGTCGACGCGCGTGGTGATCGCCCAGACGACCTCTTTCCAGTTCCGGATGTCGATGTCGTCGTCGCAGACGACGATGAACTTGGTGTACATGAACTGGCGCAGGAAGCTCCAGATGCCGAACATCACGCGCTTCGCGTGGCCCGGGTACTGCTTTTTCATGCTGACCACCGCGAGCCGGTAGGAGCAGCCTTCCGGCGGCAGATAGAAATCGACGATCTCCGGAAATTGCTTCGTCAGCAGAGGAACGAACACCTCGTTCAGCGCGACGCCCAGCATCGCCGGCTCGTCCGGCGGCTTGCCGGTGTAGGTGGAATGATAGATCGGCGAGCGGCGCGTGGTGATGCGCTCGACCGTGAGCACCGGGAAGGTCTCCGCCTCGTTGTAGTAGCCGGTGTGGTCGCCGTGCGGGCCTTCAATCGCGCTGTCGCCCGGGTGGATGACGCCTTCGAGGATCATCTCCGCGCTTGCGGGGACATGCAGGTCGCTCGCCAGGCACTTCACTACCTCGGTGCGCGCGCCGCGAAGCAGTCCGGCGAACTGGTACTCGCCGAGCGAGTCGGGCACCGGCGTGACTGCCGCGAGCATCGTCGCCGGATCGGCGCCGAGCGCGACCGCCACCGGAAACGGCTCCTTCGAGACGCCGACGTGATCGCGGTAGTCGAGCGCGCCGCCGCGATGGGCGAGCCAGCGCATGATCACGCGGTTCGGACCGAGGACCTGCTGGCGATAGATGCCGAGGTTCTGGCGCGGCTTCGCCGGGCCGCGCGTCACCGTCAGCCCCCAGGTGATGAGCGGGCCGGCGTCCCCGGGCCAGCACGTCTGCACCGGCAGGCGAGTGAGATCCACGTCCTTGCCCTCACGGACGATCTCCTGGCACGGCCCCGAGGAGCGCTCTTTCGGCGCCATGTTGAGCACCTGCCTGAAGAGCGGAAACTTGTCCCACAGGTCGGCGAGGCCTTTGGGCGGCTCGGGCTCCTTGAGGTAGGCGAGCAGCTTGCCGACCTCCTTCAGGTCTTTCACATCGGCGAGGCCCATGGCGGCGGCGATGCGCCCGACGCTGCCGAAAAGGTTCGCGAGCACCGGGATGTCGTAACCCTTGGGGCGCTCGAAGAGCAAGGCCGGGCCGCCCGCGCGCAGCACCCGGTCGCACACTTCGGTCATCTCGAGCCTTGGCGACACTTCGGCAGCGATACGCTTGAGCTCGCCACGCGCCTCGAGCTGCGAGATGAATTCGCGCAGGTCGGCGTATTTCATGGCGGCGGGCGGCGCGTCGCTCTTCATCGCCTGGGCTGCATCAGCCGCTCGGCGACCGCCTCGGTGAAGTCGAGCAGCCGGGTGTTGCGGCCGCGCACCGGATAGATGCGCTCCCCGCCGGCGAAGGTGAGCGTGAGCGAAGTGCCGCCGAGCCAGCCGAGCGCGACGAGCGCCGCGCCGGTGAGCGCGATCAGCGCGGCGGCGAAAGGCAAGGCCCGCGCCACGCTCTCGATCACGCGGAAAAAGCCGTGCAACGCTCCGGCCACGCCGGTGGCGCTGCTCGATACCTCGCCCGCCATGCTGCCCGAGAGAACGGCGAGCGGCCCCGAGAGCGCGAGCAGGATGAGCGCGATCACCATCAGCGCGGCCCCCCAGCCGATGCGGCGCTGGTTGCGCTCGAATGCGACGCGCACCGAGGAGAGCGCGGCGAGCGGCAGGGTCTCGATCTGAAACTCGCTGCGATGCACGAGGCAGGTGGCGTACAGCGTCATGCTGGAGCCGCGCAGCAGGCCCTGGTCGAAGTCGAAACGCGCGAGCGCGGCGCCGGCTTCGCTCATAGCGAGGGAAATCTCAAGGGGTAGCTCAGGACGATGCCGAGGAAGATTGCGCCGCCGACCCAGTTGTTGTGCATGAAGGCCTTGAAGCAGCCCGCGCGGCTGCGGCCGCGAATCAGGAACCAATGATAGACCATCATCGCGGCGGCGGCGCCGAGCCCGGCGTAGTACGGCCAGCCGAGCTGCGTGAGCACGCCCACCCAAGCAAGCAACGCGAGCATGGCGGCGTAGCTCGCCATGACCGCCGCGACGTCCCAGCGGCCCAGCGTCAGCGCCGAGGTGCGGATGCCGAGCCTTGCGTCGTCGTTGCGATCGACCATCGCGTACTCGGTGTCGTAGGCGAACGCATAGAACACGTTCGCCGCGAGAAGCAACCAGCACACGGCGGGCAGCCGTCCCTGGACGGCCGCGTAGGCCATGGGAATGCCGAAGCCGAACGCGATGCCGAGATACGCCTGGGGAAGCGCGATGAAGCGCTTGGCGAACGGATAGGTCGCCGCGATCGCCAGGCCGACAAACGAAAGCAGCAGCGCGAGGCGATTCAGGAACAGCACGAGGCAGAACGCCGCGGCCGCGAACGCCGCGGCCACGATGAGCGCCTCGCGGGGCCGGATCTCGCCCGCGGCGAGCGGCCGCAGCCGCGTGCGCTCCACGTGCGGGTCGAAGTTGCGATCGGCGTAATCGTTGATGGCGCAGCCGGCCGAGCGCATCAGGAACGTGCCCAAGAGGAAGATGAGCACGATGTCGAACCTCGGCCGGCCGTCCGAGGCGAGCCAGACTGCCCAGAGCGTGGGCCAGAGCAGGAGCAGCGCGCCGATCGGCTTGTCCAGGCGAATCAGCCGCTCGTAGGCGTCGAGCCGCTTGGCGATGAGCGCCAGATTCATGGCTATAGCATAACGCCTCGGATAACCGCCTCGATAACGCCTAGGCCTGCGTGAGCTCGGCCCTGGAGCCGAGCCAGCGCTGCACGTGGTTGCGCGCGGCCTGCGGGTCGCTTTCAATGAGCTCCGCCGCTGCTGCGATGGCGGCCTCGACGAGGCCCTTGTCGCGCTCGAGATCCGCGAAGCGCAGCAGCGGCGCGCCGCTCTGGCGCTCGCCGAGGAATTCGCCGGGGCCGCGCATCTCGAGGTCGCGCTCGGCGATCTCGAAGCCGTCGGCGCATTCCCGGATCACGGCGAGGCGATCGCGCGCCGCCTGCGAGAGCTTCTCGCCGAAAAGCAGGATGCAGACGCTGTCGCGCGCGCCGCGGCCGACGCGCCCGCGCAGCTGGTGCAGCTGCGACAGGCCGAAGCGCTCG
>CAYOVM010000268.1:0-4154 GCA_964407355.1 uncultured Enterobacteriaceae bacterium | reverse complement strand
CTCCTCGAGGCGCTGAAGAGCGCGGAGAACGCCTATCCCTTCCGCGAGCGCTACCTGCCATGGCCGGGCCCGAACAGCAATACTTTCGTGGCCTGGGTGCTCGGCCGCGCGGAGATAGAATTCGCGCTCTCGTGGAAAGCGATCGGCAAGGATTACGCATGAGGGTCCCGAAAAGTTGGCTGTAGCGGCCACCGCTACAAGAAACAGGGGAAACTCGCTACATGGTAGGGGCCGCCCCGTCATGCATGATTCGCACGTGAAAGATATCTGTCCGTCTACCGCCAAGAACGCTCACATCTATATCCGCACGCTTCACGACGCGTGCAAGGCGCTCGGCGGCGAGCACAAGCTGGCTGAATACCTCGGCGTGGCCGTCCACATTATCGAGGACTGGCTGAACGGCAAGGGATGGCCGTCCGACGAAGTCTTCCTTCGCTGCGTCGATCTGCTCGACGGCGGTAGAGCCTAGTCCCGGCCTATACTCCTCCGCTGGGAAAATCGGTGTCAGACACCGATTACGCGGGAGGCTCACGAAAAAGATTCTTGTGTCCGCCGGCGCGATCTGCGCGCTTGGCGTCCTGTCCGCCGCCGCGTTCGCCCAGGATGCCGCCAAGCAGCTCGCGGCGCGCGTCGAGCTGCACCTGATCCCGAGCCTCACGCTCTCCGACGACACGGTGCGCAACTGCAGGATCCGCGAGGACGCCTCCGGCCGGCTCATCAACACCGGAACCGGCGAGCCCTTCACGTACAAGGACGCGTGCGTCGAGCGCGATCCGCGCACCAACCACGATCCCGCCGCGACACAAGCCGCGAAGCAGTCGGTCAAGGAATTCCTCAGAGCTGTTTTCAAGCTGACGCCGCCCGTGTAGCTGTAGGAGTTCGACGACACCAAAGCTCGTTTTCCGCGACAGCGGCGCGCGGCGTCGGCGGCTACGCTACGCCATGCAAATCAGCCCCCTCGAAAAGCTGTCGCTCGACCGCTGGGGGGCCTTGGGCCGAGGAGGACGCCGCCGATACCGTCGCCGACGCTATCGAGTCGGGCCACATCCTGCATCTGCCTCGGCTTGCCTTCCCGCTCCTGCCGCACGAGACGCGCTTCCTGTCGGAGCGCTGGTCCGATGGCCGCTCCAAGAACATCACCCTGCGCAGCGGCGAGCGCACGCTGCGCGGCGCGAGCGGCGGGGAGGACGATCTCGCCGCGCTGCGCGCAATGCTCGAGCGCTTCGCGGCGCACTCCCAGTTCTCGGCACCGACTACGACGTCGGCGAGCGCTACCGCGGAATCTGGGGCCTCTACGGCAGCTACGACTACATATCGCCGCAGACTTTCCGCATCTCGAGCACCGCGCTCTCGCTCGGCAGCACCGGCCAGCTCTGGCTCACGCGGGACATCGCGCTGCAGGGCACGGCGCTCGCCGGCATGGGCTACGCCGCGGTCGGGACATTGAGAGGCCCGCAGGACGAGCGCTCGTATCACTACGGCGCCGCGCCGCAGGCGCTCCTCGCGACGCGCCTCATCTTCGGCGACCGCGCCTCGCTCGACGTCACCGCGCGCGACTATTTCGTGAGCGGCATCGCCGCCGGAACGACCGGCGGGCGCGACAACATCATCCGCGCCGACATCGCGCTCACGATGCGCATCCGCAAGGCGCACGCGGTCGCCCTCAAGTACCTGTGGAACCGGCGCGACGCGACCTTCGCCGGCCTGGGCGACCGCACCCAGACCCGCGCAACGATCGGCCTCTACTACACCTACCTCGGCCACGACCGCTTCGGCGCCGTCGACTGGCACTAGCGTCCGCGCGGGCAAGTCACATCTCTAGTCGATTGGAATGCGCGCGCGCACGACGGTCCCGCCCCCCGCGCGGCTCGCGACCGTCAGCTTGCCGCCGACGGCAAGCGCGCGTTCCCGCATGCCGAGAATCCCCAACGACCCCGTGCGGCCGCCAGACTGGTCCTCGGTGATACCCCTGCCGTTGTCTTTGACCTCCAGCACGATGTGACCGTCGCTGCGCGTCAGCCGCACCTCGACCCGCGTCGCCCTGGAATGACGCGCCACATTGGTCAACGCTTCCTGCAGGATCCGGAATAGCGTGGTCGATCGGTCCGCGTCCCACGCCGGATTCTCGATCGACAGCTCCGCAATGCAATCCATCCGCGTGTGCGCCTGGAATTCCTGGACTTGCCACCGGATCGCGGAATCGAGCCCGAAATCCAGCTCTGCAGGCCGTAATTCCGTCGCGACCCGGCGTACGTCATCAATCGCTGCATCCACCAGCCCGATGGTCGACTGCAGCCGCTCCGCAAGCGCCTTCTCCTCACGCGGCACCGCGCGCACCAACTCGCTGACCTGCAGCTTGATGATCGTCAGCCCCTGCCCGAGCTCGTCGTGAAGCTCGCGTGCGATGCGCGTGCGCTCTTCCTCCCGGGCGTCCTGCAAATGCGCGGCGAGCTCGCGCAGCTGATCGGCGGACTCGCGCAGCGCTTCGCGTGCCCGCCTGGCGCTGTCTCGTTCGTGCCGGATGCGCAGCGCCTGCCACAGAGTCAGCAGCAGCACCAGGACAGCGGCCGCGGTCCCGCCGATCAACCAGCGCTGCGTGCGCTCGGCGCGCAGCAGCGCATCCACCATCTCGAGATTGCGGCCGGAGAAATAGCCCCAGCGCGAAGCGATCGTCGCAAGGCTGCCGTCTGCCGCCATCGCGCCGAGCTCCTTGCGGATCGCATCGGCAACGCCCTTGGCCTCGAACGTCGCGCCCACTCCCAGCCGGGTGCGCAGCTCGGGAAGCCGGATGACACGCAGCCCGCCGCAGGAAACGCCGGCAAGCAGCGTGGCGACCGCCGCGTACTCGTCGAAGTAGGAAGCATCGACGCGGCGCCGGCAAACCGCTTCCAGCCGCTCCTTCGAAGACCGGATCGCAACCAGCTGCGCATCGGGGAGCAAGGAACGCAGCAGCGTCACTTCCAGGGGCAGGCCGCGGTAACCCACGGTGGCGTTGCGGAGATCTTGCGGACGCGCGAACGTACTTTCGTCGCGCACCAGGAGAGAAGCTTCGATGTCGCGATAAGGATCCGTGACGTACACGACTCCCTGTCGCTCGGGCAGCAGAGCTAAGGCCGGCCATAGATCGACCTTCCCCGACTTCAACGCGGCCACCGAGCTCTCCGGTGCGAACACCCAATGCAGCCGAATGCCGCGGCGGCGCGCGGCTTCGGCGACCACATCCACGCTGAGGCCGGTAGGCTTGCCGTCTTCTCCCTGGAACAGGAGCGGCGGTGCGTTCTCGTAGCCGATGCGGTAGAGCCGTTGATCCCACCCGGGTTGCGGTGCGGTCATCCAGGCAAGGACGGCGGTGAGAATGAGGACGAGGACCAGGCCGAGTACGACCCACGTCCGCTTTTTCGGCGGTTTCACACTCGGGAAAGGCGGGCGTCTGTCATCGGGTCCACGGCTTTCCCCGACGCCTAGCTTAGCATCCGGGCCAAGTCACACAATAGCGGTCCGCTAGCGACGGCCGCCAGCACAGGCTCGGCATGCAGCTTGCAAGCAAGCATGGCGAGGCCCGCGAGAAGGAAACCGCATTGAGCCTGGTAGTGCTTCTGATGATGGGCCTGATCTGTCGTCCCTGATCTTCGCTTGAATCCCGGCTCGCAACGGATCATCTCCGTCGATTCCTCCGGCAAGGTCGAATCCGTCGAGACCGAAGACGCCCGCAGGACGCGCGAGCGGCTGCGCTCGCTCGCCTGGCTGCTCGACAGCTCGATCCCGATCCCGGGAACGCGGCTCACCGTGGGCCTCGACGCCCTGATCGGGCTTTTTCCGTTCATCGGCGACCTCGTCGGCGTGCTGCTCTCGAGCTACATCCTCGGCGAGGCGGCGCGGCTCGGCGCGCCGAAATCTTTGCTGTGGCGCATGGCGTTCAACGTCGGCGTGGAAGGCGTCGCGGGAATCGTTCCGTTCGCGGGCGACGTCTTCGACGCGGCGTGGAAAGCGAACCAGCGCAACGTGCGCCTCCTCGAGGCGTGGATCGAGGAGCCCGGGAAAGCCGCGCGCTCGAGCCGGCGCTTCGGCATCGCGATCGTCGGCGGAGTCGCGCTGTTCCTGGTGCTGCTCGGGACGCTCGCGTTCCTGCTGGCGCGCTGGATTTTCAGCCTGTT
>CAYOVM010000267.1:0-4161 GCA_964407355.1 uncultured Enterobacteriaceae bacterium | reverse complement strand
TCGAGATCGGCGATCGTCGAGCACAGCGCGGCCGAGGTCTATGCGCTGGTCGAGGACATCGAGGCGTACCCGAAATTCCTGCCGTGGTGCCGGGAGGCGCGGGTGCACGAGCGCGCCGCGGCCGAGACCCGGGCGACCCTGACGGTCGGCGTGAGCGGGCTGCGCCAGGCGTTCACCACGCGAAACGAGAACCGGCCCGGCGAGGCGATCGACATGCGCCTCGTGGAAGGTCCGTTCCGCGAGTTCAGCGCCACGTGGCGCTTCAGCGCGCTCTCGGCGGGCGCCTGCCGGATCGAGTTCTCCCTGCAGTACGAGTTTTCCAGCCGCACGCTCGGGCGCCTGCTCGAGCCGCTCTTCGACCGCATCGCGGATACGATGGTCGATGCCTTCGCGCGCCGTGCCGACGAGATCTACGGCCACGCTCACGGTTGAGGTCGTCTATGCGCTTGCCGAAGCGCAGGATGCCGTGACGCTGCAGCTTGCGCCCGGCGCCACGCTGCGCGATGCGGTCCTGCGCTCGGGGTTGCTCGAGCGCCATCCGGAGATCGATCTCGCCGTGCAGAAGGTGGGAGTATTCGGGGCGCCCGCGGCGCTGGAGCGGCCGCTCGCCGAAGGCGACCGGGTGGAAATCTATCGCGCCCTGGCCATGGATCCGAAGGAAGCGCGGCGCCGGCGGGCCCTCGGGAATGCGCGGAGGAAGCGCTAGGCTAGCTGCACCAGTCGCTGACGTTCTTGCGCGCTCTCGCGAGCTCGGCGGCGCGCTGGTCGTCGTCGATGTAGTAGCGCTCGCCCTTCGCGTCGGTGCGCTGAATCCGCTGGCCGCTCTCAACCGTGCGCATCTGCTCCTGCGCGTTGGCGCAGTTGGCGCGCTTGGCCTCCTGCTCCTGCGCCGCCTTGTCGTCCTTCTCGCGGGACTTCTGCGCTTCGGCCTGGCGCTTGCGGAACTCGGCTTCCTGCTCGGCCGGGGTGAGCGGCCCTTTCGCCGCCTTCGCGTCCTTCGCCGCGGCCTTGCCCTCGGGGACGGGCGCGCTCGCGGGGCCGGAGGGGCCTTTCAACCGCGTCGCCTTGACGCCCGGGGGCGGCGTGTCGCCGTACTGCGTGCGGCCGTTCTTGTCGACCCATTTGTATTGCTGCGCGAGCGACGGGAGGGCGAGCGACGAGGCCGCGAGCGCCAGGCCGAGCGAGACGAAAAGGCTTCTTTTCATGGCCGATGAACGCCGTAGGCGGACATGCCGTTGACAGTAGCGGCTTTCATTTTGGCCGTCAAACGCGCTCGCGTATAATGTCACTTTGCGAGCCGAAAACATGCGGGCAATACAGAAGGCGCTGACCTTCGACGATGTTCTTCTCCTCCCCGCCCACTCGCGCGTCCTGCCGCGCGAAGTCTCCCTGAAGACCCGCCTCAGCCGCAAGCTCGAACTGAACATTCCGCTCGTCTCCGCCGCCATGGATACGGTGACCGAGGCGCGCCTCGCCATCGCGATGGCGCAGGAGGGCGGAATCGGCATCGTGCACAAGAATCTCACGGCGCAGGCCCAGGCGGCCCAGGTGGCGAAGGTGAAGCGCTTCGAGTCGGGCGTGCTGCGCGATCCGATGACGGTCACGCCCGAGCAGACGGTGCGCGAGGTGATCGCCCTTCAGCGCGAGCACAAGATCTCCGGCTTCCCGGTGGTGAAGAGCGGCAAGGTGGTCGGCATCGTCACCAACCGCGACCTGCGCTTCGAGACGCAGCTCGACCAGCCGGTGAAGAGCATCATGACGCCGCAGCGCAAGCTCATCACGGTGCGCGACGGCGCGAGCCGCCAGGACGCGATGAAGCTCATGCACCAGCACCGTCTCGAGCGGGTGCTGGTGGTCGACGACGAGTTCCATCTGAAGGGCCTCGTCACCGTGAAGGACATCCTGAAGGAAAGCGAGCATCCCAACGCCTGCAAGGACCCGCAGGGCAAGCTGCGCGTAGGGGCGGCGGTGGGCGTGGGCGAAGGGACCGACGAGCGCGTGGCCGCGCTGGTCGAGGCCGGCGTCGACGTGCTGGTGGTCGACACGGCGCACGGGCACGCCCAGGGCGTGCTCGACCGGGTGAAGTGGATCAAGAGCCGCTATCCGCAGGTCGAGGTGGTCGGCGGCAACGTCGGCACCGGCGACGGCGCCCGCGCGCTGGTCGATCACGGCGCGGACGGCGTCAAGGTGGGAATCGGGCCGGGCTCGATCTGCACGACGCGCATCGTCGCCGGCGTCGGCGTGCCGCAGGTCACCGCCATCCAGAACGTCGCCGAGGCGCTGGAGCGCCTCGACGTGCCGCTGATCGCCGACGGCGGCGTGCGCTATTCCGGCGACATCGCCAAGGCGCTCGCCTCGGGCGCGCACTCGGTGATGCTGGGCTCGCTCTTCGCGGGCACCGAGGAATCGCCGGGCGAGATCGAGCTTTTCCAGGGCCGCTCCTACAAGGCGTACCGCGGCATGGGCTCGCTCGGCGCGATGCAGAAGGGCGCGGCGGACCGCTACTTCCAGGACGCGGAGATGAATATCGACAAGCTGGTTCCCGAGGGCGTCGAGGGCAGGGTGCCGTACAAGGGAAGCGCGATCAGCGTCATCCAGCAGCTCGTGGGGGGCGTCCGGGCGAGCATGGGCTACACCGGCTGCGCCACCGTCGAGGAGCTGCGCACGCGCCCGCAGTTCGTCGAGATCAGCTCCGCCGGCATGCGCGAATCGCACGTCCACGACGTCCAGATCACCAAGGAAGCGCCAAATTACCGCGTCGAATAGCGCCGCCAGCGCCGTTGAATTTTCACAAGCTTCTCTTCCAGGGGAGCATGATCGCATCCTGATCCTGGACTTCGGCGCCCAGTACACCCAACTGATCGCGCGGCGAGTCCGCGAGGCGAAGGTCTATTGCGAGATCCATCCGCACGACGTCAGCGATGAATTCGTGCGCGGCTTCGGCGCGAAGGGCGTGATCCTCTCGGGAAGCCACCTTTCCGCCTACGACGAAGCCGCGGGCAAGGCGCCGCAGGCGGTGTTCGAGCTGGGCGTGCCGGTGCTCGGCATCTGCTACGGGATGCAGACCATGGCGCAGCAGCTCGGCGGCCGGGTCGAGGCGGGGCACGTGCGCGAGTTCGGCTACGCCGAGGTCAGGGCGCGCGGCCACACCCGGCTCCTGAAGGACATCGAGGACCTGCGCACCGCGGAAGGCCACGGCATGCTCAAGGTCTGGATGAGCCACGGCGACAAGGTCACCGAGCTGCCGCCCGGGTTCAAGCTGATGGCCTCCACCGACGCCTGCCCGATCGCGGCGATGGCCGACGAGGAGCGCCGCTTCTACGGCGTGCAGTTCCATCCCGAGGTCACGCATACGCGCCAGGGCGCGAAGCTGCTCGAGCGCTTCGTGCACGGCATCTGCGGCTGCGCGAGCGACTGGAACATGCCGAACTACGTCGCCGAGTCGATCCGGAAAATCCAGCAGCAGGTCGGCAACGAGGAAGTCATCCTCGGCCTCTCCGGCGGCGTCGACTCGTCGGTCGCGGCGGCGCTGATCCACCGCGCCATCGGCGCGCAGCTCACCTGCGTCTTCGTCGACCACGGCCTGCTGCGCCTGAACGAGGCGAAGCAGGTGATGGACACCTTCGCGAAGCACATGAAGCTCAAGGTGATCCACGTCGACGCGTCGGAAGAATTCTTGTCCGCTTTGAAGAATATTTCGGATCCCGAGCAGAAGCGCAAAATCATCGGCAAGCTGTTCGTCGACGTCTTTCAAAGGGAAGCGAAGAAGCTCGCCGGCGCGAAATGGCTCGCCCAGGGAACCATCTACCCGGATGTCATCGAGTCCGCCGGCGCGAAGACCAAGAAGGCGATGACGATCAAGTCGCACCACAACGTCGGCGGCCTGCCCGAGAGCCTGCACCTGAAGCTCCTCGAGCCGCTGCGCGAGCTCTTCAAGGACGAGGTGCGCGAGCTCGGCGTGGTGCTCGGGCTGCCCAGGGAAATGGTCTACCGCCACCCCTTCCCGGGGCCCGGGCTCGGCGTCCGCATCCTGGGCGCCATCGAAAAACCTTATGTCGAGCTGCTGCAGCGCGCCGACGACATCTTCATCCAGGAATTGCGGGCTTCCGGCTGGTACGACAAGACGGCGCAGGCCTTCGCCGTGTTCCTGCCGGTGAAGTC
>CAYOVM010000266.1:0-4182 GCA_964407355.1 uncultured Enterobacteriaceae bacterium | reverse complement strand
GGGACGCAGGCGGGGACGTCGACGAGGAGGACGGAAGAGGCGGTGGATAGCGAAGGGGCGAGGTTCGTGGTGGGGCCGTGGTCGTCGGGGGTGGCGTTGGCGGTGTCGGAGGTGGCGAAGAGGAAGAAGGTGGTGCATCTCTTCAGCGGGGGGACGGAGGATATTTCGGGGGCGCGGTGCCATCGGTATTCGTTCCAGTGGGCGGCGAGTCCGTATACGGCGGCGAAGACCGTTGTCGACAATTTCATGAAGGCGAATCCGAAGGCGAAGCGCTGGCATCTGCTGGTGGCGGACTACGCGTTCGGGTGGTCGGTGCAGAAGTATGTGCAGGAGGTCGGGAAGGGGCACGGGATCGAGTTCGTGGGGGCGGACCGGCATCCGCTGGGGGAGCGCGAGTTCTCGAACTATGTGCAGAAGGCGGCGGCGAACAGGCCGGACGCGGTGGCGATGATCAATTTCGGCGGCGACGCGGTGGCGGGGGCGCGGGAGATTTTCAATTTCGGGCTGACGCCGAAGGTGCCGCTCATCATGTGCTGGTCTTCGGGGGTGGAGGAGCTGATCCAGCTCGCGCCGGAGATCCGCGAGAATCTGTGGGTGGGCTCGAACTTCTACTACACGGCCGACACGCCGGTGGCGAAGAGGTTCGTGAACGCGTACCGGCTGAAGTACGGCACCGCGCCCGGCTACGCGCCTTCCGCGGCGTACTCGATGACGCGCCTGCTGCTCGCCGGCTTCGACAAGGCGAACTCCGCCGAGCCGCAGGCGGTGGCGAAAGCGCTGGAGGGGATCGAGCTCGACGATATCGTCGGCAGGATGCGCATGGACGCGGCCACGCACCAGAACATCCGGCCGTACTTCTTCATGCGCTGCAAGACACGCTCGGCGATGAAGGATCCGCTCGATCTCGCCGACGTGATCGCCACTGGCGACGCGCCGCTGCCGAAGGAATACGCGGCCTGCAAGGACCTCGGCAGCTACTAGCGCCCGCGGTTTGAATCTCCTCCTCAGTCAGATCCTCAACGGGATCGCGACGGGCATGCTGTATGCCCTGATGGGGCTCGGCCTGTCGCTGATCACCGGGATCCTCAACATCCCGAACTTCGCGCACGGCGCGCTGTTCGCGGTGGGCGCGTATCTGCTCGTCAGTGTTGTCGGAGCGCTCGGAAATTTCTGGCTCGGGCTGCTGATCGCGCCGATCGGCGTGGCGCTGCTCGGATTGCTGATCGAGTACGCGGGCATCCGGCGGCTCTACGCGGCGGGGCACGACTATCAGCTGCTCTTCACCTTCGGGCTCGCGCTGATCGTGCCGGAGGTGATCATCCTGATCTGGGGCCCGGTGGGCATCAGCCACCTGCCGCCGGCGGCGCTGCGCGGCGGGCTCGACCTCGGCTTCACGTTCTATCCGAAGTACCGCCTCTTCGTGATGGTCATGGCCGGCCTCCTCGTGCTCCTGACGTGGCTCTTCCTGGAGAAAACGAAATACGGCGCGATCATGCGCGCCGGGATCGAGAACAAGGAGATGGTGTCGCTCCTCGGGATCGACATCCACAAGCTCTTCACCGTGGCGTTCGCGCTCGGCGCGTTTCTCGCGGGAATCGCGGGCGCGCTCACGGCGCCGATCCGCGGCCTCTCGCCGGGCATGGGCGTGGACATGCTGGGCATCGCCTTCGTGGTGGTCGCGCTCGGCGGCCTGGGCAACCTGCTCGGCGCGATCGCCGCGGGCCTGCTGATCGGCGTCGCGCAGGCGATCGTCGCGGCGTACTGGACCGAGGCGTCGACGGTGGTGATCTACGCGGTGATGGCGGCGGTTCTGCTGGTGCGGCCGCAGGGGCTGTTCGGAATCAGATGAGAAACGGGCGATGAAGAAGCAGACCGTTTGCCTGCTCGTAGCCGTCGTGGCGCTGCCCTTCGTGCTGCGCCCGGCGATCGCCGCGGAGATCTGGATCTTCGCGATCTTCGGCCTGGGCCTCAACCTGCTGCTCGGCTACACGGGCCTGCTCTCCTTCGGCCAGGGCACGTTCTTCGGCTCGGCGGCCTACGTGGCGGGATGGCTGCTGAAGTATTACGGCATCAACGTGCTCTTCGCGCTGGGCATCGGCCTCGGCGTCGGCGCATTGTCGGCGCTGGTGGTGGGCTATCTCTGCGTGCAGCGCTCGGGCCTCTACTTCATCATGCTCACCTTCGCGCTGAACCAGCTTTTCTACTTCGTCGCCTACCAGTGGACGAGCGTGACGGGCGGCGAGGATGGCATGCCGGGGGTGCCGAGGCCCGCGCTGTTCGGGATCGATTTCAAGGATCCCTTGAACTATTACATCTTCGTCTCGGCGATCTTTTTGGTTTTCTTATTCTTGATGAAAAGAATAGTCGAATCGCCGCTCGGCAAAATACTCGTGGCGATCCGCGAGAACGAGGTGCGCGCCGAGGCCGTGGGCTACAACGTGCCGCGCTTCAAGCTCCTCGCCTTCGTCATCGGCGGCGCGTTCTCGGGCGTCGCCGGGGTCCTCTACGCGATGCTCTTCGGCATCGTGCCGCTCGAGGCGATCAGCTTCGTCACCTCCGGCAACGTGGTGTTCGCCACGCTGATCGGCGGCTCGGGCTCGCTTTACGGGCCGGTGATCGGCTCGTTCGTGTTCATCTGGCTCTCGGAGTCGGTGAGCACCCTGTGGGCGCGCTGGCCGCTGCTGCTCGGCGTGGCGTTCATCGTGGTGGTGCTGTTCTTCAGGGGCGGCGTGGTCGAGGCTTGGACGCGCCTGAGGCTGAGATTTTTCAGTAAAAATGCTTTTAAGAACTGAAAATCTCACCAAGTCCTTCGGCGCGCTCACGGCGGTGAACGGCGTGACGCTGAGCATCGAGGCGGGCTCGCTGCACTCGATCATCGGCCCGAACGGCGCGGGCAAGACCACGCTCTTCAACCTGCTCACCGGCACCTTTGCGCCCACGTCGGGCAGGATCATTTTCGACGGGAAGGACATCACCGGCACGCCCGCGCACCGCGTCGCGCACCTCGGCCTCGCGCGCTCGTACCAGCGCACCACCGTGTTTCCGGCGCTGTCGCTGCTCGACAACGTATGGGTTTCCGCCTTTGCATGCAGTTTTTCTCCAAGAGATTTCTTCTGGAAAAAGGCAGGCCGCTATCCGGCCATCGCGGAGCGGGCGCGCAGCGCTTTGAACGACGTTGGGCTTCTGGAAAAATCGGAGAAGCCGGCGCGCGAAATCTCGCACGGCGAGCAGCGCCAGCTCGAGCTGGCCATCGCGCTCGCCGCGGCGCCGCGCGTGCTGCTGCTCGACGAGCCGGCCGCCGGCCTCTCGCCCGAGGAGACGCGCAAGATGGTGGCGCTGGTGCGCACGCTCAAAGGCCGCTACACGATCGTGCTGATCGAGCACAAGATCGACATCATCATGAGCGTCTCGGACCGCATCTCGGTGATGCACTTCGGCTCGCTCATCGCCGAGGGCACGCCGGCCGAGATCCAGCGCAACCCGGAAGTGCGGCGCGCCTATTTGGGCGGCGTGACCACCGCGCTGGGAGGGGTCGCCGCTTGATCTTGCAGCTCGAAAAAGTGAACACCTTCTACGGCCTCGGCCACATTCTTCACGACCTGTCCCTGGAAGTGGACGAAGGCGAGGTCGTGGCCTTGCTCGGCCGCAACGGCGCGGGCAAGACGACCACCCTGCGCAGCATCACCGGCCTCACCGCGCCGAAGCAGGGCGCGATCCGCTACAAGGGCCGCGACATCGCCGGCGTCGAGGCGCACCGGATCAGCAGGATGGGCGTCGCGCTGGTTCCGGAGACCCGGGACATCTTCAGCTTTCTGACGGTCAAGGAAAATCTGGTCATCGCGCAGCGCAAGGGCTCGCGCTGGCAGATGGCGGAGGTGCTCGAGCGCTTCCCGGTCCTGAAGGAACGGATGGGCAACAAGGGCCACCAGCTCTCGGGCGGCGAGCAGCAGATGCTGGCGATCGCCCGCGCGCTCCTCACCGGCCCCGACCTCCTCCTCCTCGACGAGCCCTCCCAGGGCCTCGCGCCGTTCGTCGTGAGCGCGGTGATGGGAACCATCGAGAAGCTGAAGAGCGAGCGCGTCAGCATGCTCCTCGTCGAGCAGAACGCCGAGATGGCCCTCAAGCTCGCCGATCGCGTCTACATCGTCGACCACGGCAGCGTGGTGTTCGAGGGCACGCCGG
>CAYOVM010000265.1:0-4191 GCA_964407355.1 uncultured Enterobacteriaceae bacterium | reverse complement strand
AGCGTCGGCGCAATTTCGGCGTAGAACTCCGCGAGATCCATCCGCGAGAAGTCCAATGACTGGAGCTGCGCCAAGCTGAAGCCGCCGCAGTCGGGGCTCTCGGCCGAGCCCCACCCCTTGCCGATCTGCGCCCGGCCCTGTTCGTTGAGGATCCTCGCGAGGCGCGAGTTGAAGCAGCAATAGGATTCCGTTTTCTCGACGCACACTTTGACGATCGGCGTGTGCTTGGAGCAGTAGCTGCCGACGCCGTGGCACAGCCTCGCGTCGCGCTTCATGGCGAGCACCTTCTCGGCTTCTTCGCAGTTCAGGATTCCGGAAAGCTGGATCGCGAGCATGGCGACCGTCCACGGCCCTGGCGCGAGCGACCCGACGAAGGAGGCGACCGAAACGTCGCCCGCCATGAGGCCTGCCAGGGCGGAAGTGCCGCCGCCGGCACCGAACAACGCCTCGAAGCCCGCCATCACCGCCTGCGGCGCGTCCGCAGCGAAGAGGGCGTCATAGGTGTACGAGGAACCGACTGCGCCGAGGACCTGGCCACCGCCGGCGAGGATCAGGTTCAGATTGGTGAACAGCGATAGATCGGTGCCGCCGCCCGAGCAGCAGTTCACGAGCCCGAAGAGCTTCTTGTGGCAGCGGTTGTCGTAGCCCTTGAACACCTGGAGCGAATCGGGATCGATGTACCTGCCGGCCTCTCTTACCGCTTCGAGCATCGCCACGCTTTTCGCGAAATCGGCATCCGCGCGATAGCCGGTCGCGAAGCAATTGCCTTCCATGCAGAACTGCTGGCTTCCGCAGTTCGCGACTGTGGAGGTCGTGCCGCTTGCGACCTTGCACTGGTAGGTCTGCTCGAAGAGCAGACAGAGCCCGTTGGAACCGGTGTCGATGCAGCTCGATCCGGCCTGGCTGCATCCGCGGTCGCGTAGCGGCTGGCAGTCGTCCACGGTCTTCTGCGATACACAGTTAAAGCTCGCTTGATACCGCCAGCAATCCCGGTAGACCGCGTACCCGCTGATCTGCTTGGTGGCGGGGCCATCGACGCAGACCTCGGAGAGCTTCTGGCAGTCCCCGGCAGTCGCTGGCGCTGCTGCCATCGACAGCAACAGAGCGACGCAGGCATGAAATAGCAGTCGCTTCACTGTGCCCTCGCTTCGAGCGATACACACTGGTTGTCCCAGGAATCGGTGAAACCGACGGTGGTCGGCATCGCGAACGTGTTAGCGCCGAAAAAGCTCGTGCCTTGGCAGGGGTTGTAAAACCAGGCCCCGATCGAGCAATTGGCGCCCGAACACGACTGGCTGTAATAAGTCTGGTAGCAGAAGAAGCCGTCGAACCGAGAGGGACCCGGGGTCTGCGGGATCGTTGTATTTAGGATGCCCGGCACGTTCTGCGACCCAAGCTCCATAAACACCGCACCGTTCGACTTCAGGATCGTGAAGGCGTGCATCAAGTAGTTGCCGGACCCACAGGTGAAGTCATAGGCCAGATAGTCGATGCACCCAGGGCATGGATCGGCGGTAACGCGGGTGAGGAACTGGCCGGGCGAGCACCCGGGCGTCTGGAAGGGCGTGACGATCAAGATCTTGTTGCACGTCTGCGTTTCCAGCGTGCGGTACTGGTTGCATACCTGGGTTTCGAAAATATCCGGACTCGTGGTGGTCTGCGTCGTGCAACTGCTGTAGGTGCCAGCGATATTTCCGGCGATCGATTGCGGGTCGTTCGCGATGGCTTTCGAGCGCGTCACGAGCGGGTCGTTGGCGCCGATCGAGAAATTCGGACGCTGCCCCGGATTGGTCTGGGAGAAATTCGTCGCGTTGCACGCTTGATCGGCGTAGGACGATCCCTGCCCGGTAGCCGCGCAGTTGCTGATGGCGGCGCCCGCCGGAGCGCTGAGGCTGCCCGAACCGTACAGAGCGGCCTCGCGCGGATTTTCCGTGTAGTTGGGGACCGTCGAACGGGCGGTCTCGCCCGTGACTTGCTGGCGCGCCTGGCCATTGCCCGAGCGCCCGAGGTCGCCGCCCTTGGAGAAGGCGTCGGACATCGAGTCGGCCCAGGCGCTCGAACCTGCAATGAGGACAACGAACAGCAGAGCGCGTGTCGGCATCTACCTTGAATCCTTGAGTCGCGTGAGGAAGGGTTGCGCGTGCGGCTTGGAACCAGGCACCTGCCGCACCATCGCGTGCAACGCGTAGTCGAGGCTCACGTCGCCCGCGATGGCAACGAAGCTGGAAGCGAGCGGGCAGTCCGCGGTGCACGTGGATTGCTCCCCCGGTCCACCGGCGCTGCTTGTCAGGAGGACGAAGGTGGGCGCGCGCTCGACGGCAAAGCGCGTGAACGCTTCTGGGTCGATCTGCCACGCAACCTGGCGCTCGCCGGTCAACGCCTGCACGGCTGCGACCGTTGCGCGCATCGAGTGGTCCTTCAAGCCGCGCAGCACGAGCGCGGCGCCTGACCGGGCTGCCTGATCGGCCAGCGCCTTGAGGCTCGCCGACGGCATCTCCAGGGTCACGAAGACGCGCAGCGCCGACGGTGCAGGTCTGTCTCGTGAAGGAGTCCCCGTCCCGGCGTGCTGCCTGACGAGTGCTTCGATATCGGTTCCCGCAGCGCCCGGGGCGATTCTGGGAGGCATGGGGATCGGCGCGCGCTCGATTGCCTGTGCATCCGGAAAGGGCCGAGCTTGACGGACGCGGTCGATGGTTTCCTGCGATGGCCACGCCGGCTCTGCCGCGCTTGCGGGCAGCATCGCGAACAGGGCGATCAGGGCAATGCCAAGCCGATCAGTTCGTGTACCAGCTGGCACAGCAGTTCCTTTTCCGGAAAATTTGGTAAGCGAAGTCCTCCCCTGTAACAGGGAACTCTTTCCCTGTACCCCAAACGATCGTGCTTCGCCCAAAGGGCTGGCAACAGGTTCCGCCGTCCTTCTGGGTGTTCGGGATCGGGTAGACCATCTGCGTTTTGTATTGGCTCTTGTCCATGATGGGCTGGGGGTAGTAGCCGCAGAGTCCTGCGTCCCCGGCGCCGCTCCAGGTGGCGAGCTGCCGGTGCATCTTGGCGGCCATGCGCTGGGTCAACAGCACGGAAGCCTGCACGCCGCCGATGTGGGTCGTGGCGTGTCCATCCATCGGGTAGATCGAGCCCTGGCAGCCTGCGCACCAGAAGAGAAACGGGATGGGAAGATTCACGGTCGCAGCGATGCAATCCGCGGCGCAAGCGGCCTTGGCAATCGGGTTGGCGAAAAGCACGGCTTCTGGATTGATGATCGCCGTGAGCTCATCGTCGGCCCACAGCGGATCGACCTCGGTCATGTAGACGAGATCGAGCGACCCGTTCTCCAGGCAGGGGAAGTCGAGCAGCACTTCGAGCAGCTTGAGAATGGGATTCGCGTACCAGTGGACTTGGTAGAAGCTGGTGCGCGTCTGGCTGTCGTGGGCGACCTGCGCGCCGCGCGGCACGTTGACGCCCTGGTCGAGCTGTATACCGCCTAGCCCGACCATGCAGAATGGCGTCCGCGTGACATCTACCAGGCGAACCGGCTCCCAGAAGCCGATCGCAAGCCCGACCCGGTAAGGGTTGCAATAGCACACCGGTGAGGCCGGATTCGGGGTGTCCTCCTGGCCATCGGACAGCAGGGTCATCGCTCCGAGGCTGATCGGAAATATGCAGCTCCAGCAGATGTCGGTGATCGGATTGACGAAGCGGCCGTGGCAGGTCGATTCGGCACGCGCCGGCGAGGCGGAGAGGAGCCATGCGATGAACAGCATGGCGGCGAAGAACCGGTTAGAGGATTTCATCGATGCGAAGACGTCTGCCTTCCTGCGAGACAAGTGCCGGCACCTGGCGGATGCGCAGCTTCTCCGTCAAAGTGCCTTGCTGGTCGTAGAAGATCGGCTGATTCCACTTCCGGGCAAGGTCGAGATGCGAGCCGCCGGTGAGGATCAGCTTCACCTTGCCGTGATAGCGCTCGAGAAGCTGCCGCGCGCGCGTGACCTGCTCGGCGTCGCGCGCGTCGAAGAAGAGCAGGTGCTTGGAGAGCGAGACGGTATCGAGCGGGTTCACCTGCGTGCCTGGCGCCACGACGACCTTTCCCTCGGCATCGGTGACGGGATAAGGCACCACCATCGTCGGGTCGTAATAGAAGCTCCTCGGCCGCGTCGTCTTTGTGACCGTCGTGACGGCGGCCGGATGCTCGACCAT
>CAYOVM010000264.1:2762-4256 GCA_964407355.1 uncultured Enterobacteriaceae bacterium | reverse complement strand
AGGTCCTGGGCGATCTGGCATTGCGCGTTCCAGACTTCGATGACGTTCCTCGTGCTGGTGGGGAACGTGGTGACCGCGCTCGCCGCCCGGCCGATCGCGCGGATGCTGATCATCCGGTCGGACGCGTAATAGGTGATGGCGCCGGTGCCGCCTTTTATGAGGCCGGCATTGAAGAGGTGGTTCGTGACGCAGGCGAGCTCGTCGGCGTCGATCTGCCCGTCGCCGTTGCCGTTCGCGCTCGCGGAGCACGAGCCCGCCGTCACGCCCGGCACCTGCGCGGTCGCGGTCGGCATGTCTCCGGGCAGGTAGCCGTAGCGCTCTCGGAATTGGGCGATGGCCGCGCTCAGATCCTTGACCGCGGCGATGACCGCCTGCGAGTGCGATGTTCCGATCAGGCCCCTCCCCTGCAGCACCACCATGAGCAGGATGCCGACGACGGCGAGCACGATCGCCATCTCGACCAGCGTGAAACCCGCGGCGCTCGAGAATCGAGGACGGCGCGCGAGCTTCGTCATCTGTCGGGCGCCGGCTCCGCGTCTACGGCAGCAGCGAGCTCATCGAAGCGCGCAGCTCGCCGACGCTGACGTTCAACGAGATATCGTCGCCGCCGCCCGCGGCGCGGTCGGGACCGAAAGAAGTGAGCGTATAAGCGATGGTGCCGGCGCTCGGCGACGCGCTCGATATTCCGCCGCCGGAGGCGGCGCTGGTCACGGTCGCATTGAGCGAATAGACGATCCGCGTTCCCCAGGGATCGGTAACGTCGGCAAGCGTCAATCCCAGGTCGACGTAAGGCGGATAGCCGTTCGTGGTGCCCGGATCGGTGATCCCGTCCGCGGTGTCCGCCGAGATCATGACCCGGCACTTCGGCGTCGATGCGCTGTTGTTGCACGCCGTGCCGCCGTAGGTGGACGAGTAGCCCATGGCGTAGCCGCCCAACGCCAGCTTGATCTTCTGGAACGCGTCCTGCACCTGCGCCGCGGGCGGCTTCAGCGTCCCGTCGCGGAAGAGCGGCCCCAGCAGATCCTCCGGCGTGAGATACATGACGATGTCGTCGAACGCGCCGCCGCTCGCCGCGTCGTCCGTGGTCACGCTGCGCTTGACGAACGCGGTGTCGGCATCCAGGTTCGAAGATTCGTCCGCGCCCGCCGGCATGCTGTTCCGCGTTCCGCCCAGGGTATATGCGCCCAGGCCGTTGCGGCCGTGCGAGACGACCACGGCGACAACGTTCGCCGCCAGGGGCGTCAGCGTCCCGGAGATGCGATCGCTCACGGTCACGTTCCCCGTGTTCCCGGAGCGAAAGCTCGCGCTGATCGTCCAGTCCGTGTTCGCGCCGGCGGTGTTCGCCACGTGATACGAAAAGAAATTTCCCCATCCGTCCTGCACCGCGTCCCGGCCGAGGCCGAGCGTCACGTACGGCACGAGCCCGAAGCGGTTCGAGCACGCGGTCGTCGGATCGCCCGCCGTCGCGCGGTTCTCGATGCCGTCGGGCGCGGC
>CAYOVM010000264.1:0-2662 GCA_964407355.1 uncultured Enterobacteriaceae bacterium | reverse complement strand
CTTTCACCAGACCGCGAAGCTCGGTTTTTTCTTCGTTCGGCGGCAACGCGGCGCCGCGCTTATCGCGCTGCTCGCGGTTCTGATGCTCGGCACCTCATGGGCCCTGCTCTCGCGGCTGCATGCCGCTTCCGGCGACTTCGCCGCGGAAAAGCGCCTGCGCAACGCCGAGGTGCTGAGCCAGGCGAAGCAGGCGCTCATCGGTTATGTCGTCGCGCAGGCGGCGCGGGCGGGCGAGAACAATCCGGGTGCGCTGCCCTGCCCTGAAAACCCCGGCGACTTCGACAGCACGAGCGGCCGGCAGGGCCGGGCGGGAATCAACTGCGGTCTGCTCAGCGCGCAGAAGATCGGCCGCTTTCCGTGGCGGACGCTCGGCACGGACCAGCTCGTCGATGCCGACGGAGAGCCGCTTTGGTACGTGGTCTCGCGCAACTGGGGCGTGGATGTCGACGGGGGCACGCGGATCAACTCCGCGAGCGCCGGCTTGCTCACCCTGGATGGCGCACCGGCGGTCGCGCTGATCATCGCGCCGGGCCCGGCGCTCGCCGTTCCCGCCGCGCCGGGCTGCGCCGCGTGGAATCAGGCGCGTTCGAGAACCGGCACGCCCGACTGGCGCAACTACCTCGAATGCGAGAACGCCAATTCGCCTGCCGACGCCGCCTTCGTCAACCGAGGGCCGGACGGCGCCTTCAACGACCAGGTGCTGGCCGTCACGGCCGCCGAGGTGCTCGGCGGAATCGAGGCGGCGATCGCCGCCCGCATCCAGCGCGAGATCGTCCAGCCCTTGAGCGATGTGTACGCGGGGCCGAGCTGGGGTCTCGCCGGAAGAGAGCGGTTGTTTCCGTTCGCCGCCGCGTTCGCCGATCCGGCCACGGCGAGCTATCACGGGACGCCGCTGCGGACGCAGGGACTCCTGCCCTTCAACTACGGCGAAGCGTGCAACCCGGAAACCGAAGCTCGCTGCCTTCCCATGGCGTGGGCGGTGACCGCGCCGCCTCTGGCCTACAAGCCCGCGGGAGCGGGCGCCTGCGCCGTGAGCGCCGGCGGCTGCGGCTACATACAGACGCAGACCTGCGCCTGGGATCCCACCGACACGACCGCCGCCTTGTGCGACGGCCAATATCACGAGGACGACGCAAATCCCGGCGGACCGGGCATGCGCATCGAGATGAGCGCCACGGCCATCAACGTCGCGACGGGATTGCGCGTGCTGGACGTATGGATCGGCGCGCGCGCGAGCACCGCCCCCGGCGCCTGGCAGGTGATGGCGCCCGAGATCGCCACGACGATGAGCTCCGATGGCTCGGCGAGCATCCGGTTCGGCGCGGCGCTGCCGAACACCCGGGTGAAGGGTTGGGGCAGCTCGGCGCAATACCGGATCCGTCTCAAGATCGCCGACCATCCGCTCCTCAGCACACGGCCGCGCGCGATCGCTTTCAACACCGGCAACGCCTCGCAGATCCGCATCGGGCAGACCATCGTCGGCGCGAGCTCCGGCGCGTCCGGGCGGGTTTCGCGCGTGACGCTCGCGAGCGGGAACTGGGAAACGGATCCCGGCGCCTCCGGCGTCCTGACTTTCTACAGCGTGGCGGGCTCCTTCGTCAGCGGCGAGAGCCTTCGGGTCCTCGGCAGCGTGCGCGCGCGGGCGGCGAGCGCGGAAACCGACGCGGATCCCAACCTGAGCTGGTTCGCGCGCAACGAGTGGTACCGGCACGTGTACTACGCGGTAGCCAGCGGCTACGAATGGACCGGCGCCGGGACGTGCAGCCACACGGCGCCGGTGTCGTGCCTGCAGGTGGCCAATCTCCCCGTGGCCGCGGACCAGACCCGGCAGCGCGCGCTGCTCGTCCTCATGGGAAAGCGCATGCGCGACCAGACCCGGCCCAGCGCGAACCTCGCGGATTACCTGGAGTCGGCGGAGAACCGCAACCTGGACGGCGTTTTCGAGCAGCTCAAGGTCGGCGCCTTCTCCAACGACCGGTTCATCTCGATCAGCAAGAACCCTTGATGCGCTCGCGCGGCTTCACTCTCGTAGAGCTCTCGGTAGTGCTCACCATCGTCGGCCTGCTGCTGGGCGGGCTCATGTACACGCTCTCGGCGCAGACCGAGCAGCGCAACTTCGAGGAGACGCGCCGCCGGCTCGAGCGTGCGCGCGAGCTGCTGCTCTCCTACGCGATCGTCAACGGCAGGCTGCCTTGCCCCGCGACCGCGGCGAGCGGCGGCGACCAGGCCTTCAGCGGAGCGTTGTGCGCGACTTACTACGGCGGCTGGCTCCCGGCCAAGGCCATCGGCTACCCGCAATCAGACAGCGGCGGCTACGCGGTCGATGTCTGGGGCAACCGGCTGCGCTACGCGATCGCGAAAACCAAGACCAACTGCTCCGGCGCCGGCCCGTTCAACGATCCGCATTTCGCCAACGCGACGAACCTGAGGAACAACGGCATCGCCTGCCAGCCGAACGACCTCCTCGTGTGCAAGTCGGCGACCGCGTCGGGCCTGGATGCGAGCGCCAGCCCGCCCTCCTGCGGGGCCGGCGGCGCGAACCAGATCATGAGCGGCGGGCTCGTCGTCGCGATCATCTTCTCCACCGGCAAGAACGGCGCCGCGCCCGGCGGCGGCGGCGTGGACGAGCTGCAGAACCTCAACGGCGACGCGCTGTTCGTCT
>CAYOVM010000263.1:0-4282 GCA_964407355.1 uncultured Enterobacteriaceae bacterium | reverse complement strand
TCGCTCACTGGAACCTCATCGCCAACAACCGCGGCAAGCTGCTCCTTTGGCAGGGACTGACCATCCTGCTGGGCGTGGTGTTCCTGATCTGCCAGGGGATCGAATACTCGCACGCGTATTCCGAGCTGAACCTCAAGCTCAGCACCGGCGCCTACGGCTCGACCTTCTTCATGCTGACCGGCTTCCACGGCTTCCACGTCACCCTCGGCGCGATCATGCTGACCGTGATCTGGTTCCGCATCCTCAAGGGGCACTTCAAGCCCGAGCACCACTTCGCCTTCGAGGGCGTGGCGTGGTACTGGCACTTCGTCGACGTGGTCTGGCTCGGCCTCTTTATCTTCGTTTATTGGCTATAAAAGCTAGAGCCTGCCGGGAACGAGGCCGAAGTAGTAGCCCGCCATCAAGATCAGGAAGAGGGCGACCGACAGGCCGACCCGGATCGTCAGCGCTTTCGCCATCCGTTTCGGGTCGTCGCGGCCTCTCATCATGAACATCAGCGCCGAAGCGAGGCTGGCGACGATCATCACGAGCATGGCGATCACGACGTAACGCATGCCGGCAGGATACTCTTTCCGTCCCCGCGCCTGGGCGCTCGCCGCGGCGGCGCTCGCCTGCACCGCCTTCATTCTGCTCGGCAACTGGCAGACGCGGCGCGCCGAGGAAAAGCGCGCGCTTGGCGCGCAGGCGCAAAGCGTCAGCGTCACCGGCACGTTCGTGCCAACCTACTCGGTGATGCTCGATAACAAGCTGCGCCAGGGCAAGCCCGGCTACGAAGTGGTCACGCCGCTGCGCCTCGCGGGCAGCGACCTGCACGTTCTGGTCAATCGCGGCTGGGTGCAGGCGCCGCCGACGCGCGATGTGCTGCCCGAGGTCCGCACGCCCGCCGGCGAAGTGCGCGTCGAAGGGGTCGCGCTCGAGCGCTTGCCCCGGATTTTGAATGTGGCCCCGAACGAGAAAGGCCGGGTCCGCCAAAGCCTCGATGTTGCGGCCTTCGCCGCCGAGACCGGATTGCGGCTCGAGCCCCGCATCATCGAGCAGCATTCGACGACCGACGACGGGCTGCTGCGGGACTGGCCGCGCCCGGATACGGGCGTCGAGAAGAACGAGAGCTACGCGGTGCAGTGGTATTCGTTCGCGGCGCTCGCGGTGATCCTGGCGCTGGTCTTCTCGTTCAGGAAAGTGGCTTGAAGATCTTCGCCAACAAGCTGTTCCTGATCGGCGCGGTGTGCGTCGCGCCGGTGCTCGCGGGCTGGATTCTGTTCCTGACGGGATGGACGCCGCGCGACGCCGGCAACTACGGCGAGCTGATTCCCCCGCGCCCGCTCTCCGCGCCCGCGCTCGCTTCGTTGCGCGGCAAGTGGGTCCTGGTCACCTTCGACGCCGCCGCCTGCAACGCCTACTGCGAGGAGAAGCTCTACTTCCTGCGCCAGGTGCGCAAGGCGCAAGGCAAGGAATTCGCGCGCGTCGAGCGGCTGTGGGTCCTGACCGACGGCGCCACGCCGCGCGCCGAGCTGCTTGCGGCGATCGAGGGCACGCGGATTGTCCAGCTCAAGGACATTGCCGGCGCCGGCGCGCAGTTTCCCGGAAACCCGCTCCAGCACGTCTACGTGATCGATCCGCTGGGCAACCTGATGATGCGCTTCCCGCAGGATCCCGATCCATCGAGGATGGTGAAGGACTTGCAGCGGCTCCTGAAGTCCTCGCGGATCGGATGAACCGCCTCCGATCGCTCAGCCTTGCCGCTGCCGGCCTCGCGCTGATCGTCATCGTCGTGGGCGCGTATGTGCGGCTCTCGGACGCGGGTCTGGGCTGTCCCGACTGGCCGTTTTGCTATGGCCGTGCGCTTCCGGCGGAGATGGCCGACGGCGCGGCGCACGCCAAAGCGTGGAAAGAGATGGGCCATCGCTATATCGCAGGCGCTCTCGGCATCCTGATTGCGCTTATCTCCATCAGCGCGTGGAAGCTGCGAAAGTCGCACGTGCTTGCGACCGCGATTCTCGCCGTAGTCGTCTTCCAGGCGACGCTCGGCATGTGGACGGTGACCATGCTGCTCAAGCCGGCGATCGTCACCGCCCACCTGCTAGGCGGCATGGCGACGCTCGCGCTTCTCGTCTGGCTAGCGCTTTCGCAAAACGAGCATGCGTTTCCACAAGACGCAAAACCACTTCGCGTTCCCGCGGTGCTCGCGCTTGCGGCCGTGGTGATCCAGATCGCCCTCGGCGGCTGGGTCAGCGCGAATTACGCGGCGCTCGCCTGCCCGGACCTGCCTGGGTGCCGGGGACAGGTTTTTCCGCCGATGGACTTCGCCAATGCCTTTCACGTGCTGCGCGAGCTCGGCCGCACCGGCGAAGGCGGCCTGCTGCCGCTCGAGGCGCTGGTGGCGATCCACTGGACACACCGGATGTTCGCGCTCGTGGTCCTCGGATTCGTCGGCTATGCGGCGCTCAAGGCTTTCCAGGTCCGCGCGTTGAGGAAGCTCGGCGTCGCCGTGGCCTGCCTGCTCGCGCTTCAGATCTCGCTCGGGATCGCGAACGTGGCCTTCAGCTTGCCGCTCGCGCTGGCCGCCGCGCACAACGCGGGTGCCGCGCTGCTGCTGGCGTCGCTCGTCGTGCTAAACTTTTTCGTCTTTCACGGCGTGCGCCCTCGCGGCTTACCCCCGTCACAGTGAATACCCAGGTTCTCGCAACAGGATTGCCGCAGCGGATTCGCTCGCATCTCCGCGCCTTCTACGCGCTCACCAAACCGCGCGTCGTGTCGCTCATCGTCTTTACTGCCGCCATCGGCATGTTCCTCGGCACGCCGGGCGTGATGACGCCGGCCCAGCTCGTCGCGGCCGCCATCGCGACACTGGGCATCGCCCTGGTCGCCGGCGCCGCGGCCGCGATCAACTGCCTTGTGGAGCAGGGCATCGATGCCGTGATGCAGCGCACGCGCTGGCGCCCGCTGCCACGCGGCGAGCTTTCCACCGCGCAGACCCTGGTATTCGCGGGCCTGCTCGGCGGGACGGGCCTGTGGATCCTGCACCACTTCGTCAACGACCTCACGATGTGGCTCACCGCCGCCACCTTCGTGGGCTACGCGGTCGTATATACGGTGGTCCTGAAGCCCGCCACGCCGCAGAACATCGTGATCGGAGGCGCCTCGGGCGCGATGCCGCCGGTGCTCGGCTGGGCCGCGGTCACGGGCGAAGTGACCACCGAGGCGCTGGTGCTGTTCCTGATCATTTTCGCCTGGACCCCGCCGCACTTCTGGGCGCTCGCGCTCTATCGCACAGAGGACTATGCGCGCGCGGGCGTGCCCATGCTCCCCGTCACGCACGGCAAGCAGTACACGCGCTTGCAAGTGCTGCTCTATACCCTGGTGCTGTTCGGCGCGAGCCTGCTTCCCTACGTGGTGCGCATGAGCGGCGCGATCTATCTTGCGTCCGCGATCCTTCTCGGCGGGGTCTTCGTCGCGTACGCGCTGCGGATCTATCTCGCCTACACCGACGAGGTGGCGCGGCGGACCTTCCGCTATTCGATCGTCTATCTCGCGGCTCTTTTTGCGGCGCTGCTGGTTGACCACTATCTGCCGCTTTAGCTTTGCCGCGGTCCTCGGGCTCGCCCTCGTCGCCTGCGGCAGCGGCACGCCGAAGTTCAAGAGCACCGACATCACCGGCGCGGACTATGGCAAGGCGCTCGAGCTCACCGACCACACCGGCAAGCCCCGGCGCCTGGAGGATTTCCGCGGCAAGGCGGTGGTCCTGTTCTTCGGCTTCACCCATTGCCCCGACGTCTGCCCGACGACCCTGGTGGATGTGTCGAACGCGCTGAAGAAGCTCGGCCCGGACGCCGGCCGCGTGCAGGTCCTTTTCGTCACCGTGGACCCGGAGCGCGATACGCAGGACGCGCTGGCGAAATACGTCACCGCGTTCGACCCGCGTTTCCTCGGGCTGCGCGGCGACGCCGCCGCCACCCGGCGCGCGGCGAAGGAATTCAAGATCTACTACGAGAAGAGGAAGAGCGGCGAGAGCTACTCGGTCGACCACAGCGGACAAAGCTACGTGCTCGACCCGCAGGGGCGGCTGCGGCTGCTCGTGCGCCCGGACCGGATCGCCGAGGACCTGCCCGCGGACCTGCGCACGCTCCTTAACGCGGAGCGCTAGGCGAGCTGTCTCAGGCGGGCGAAGGAAGGGCGCGCAGGCCCGAGCCGCCCATCGACTTGCGCATCTTCTCCAGCGCCTTGGTCTCGATCTGGCGGATGCGCTCGGCCGAAACCTTGAACTCGGCGGCGAGGTCGTGCA
>CAYOVM010000262.1:0-4282 GCA_964407355.1 uncultured Enterobacteriaceae bacterium | reverse complement strand
GCGACGTCGCGCAGCAGGCGGCGGGATTTCTCTGGGTGAAGTTCTTCTTCAACCCCCTGCAGGGACCGGGCCGGGAGCACGACTAGGTTTCTCCGTCGCATGGCACCGCCTTTGCTTCGGTGGTGCTTGCTCCGATACCGGGCGACCGCAGTGACGGCTGCGGCGTTCTACTTCTCCTAGGCTCGCCGGAATTAGTACGCAGGGCGCGTGCGCGGAGAGGATTACCATGGCAACGCACGAGCCGCGTTGGACGGGGGATCCATGGAAGACAGAAGCAGTGTTTCGATGCCGAGGTTCTTGCCGCTTGTGCTCTTCCTGGCAGTACTAGCCTGCGATGGGCCCGCGCAGGCTCAGACGGGGACTCCGCCCCAGTACGAAAATCCGATCTGGAAGATGCAGCGTGACATGGGGATCACGCCGGGGTCGCAGACGGCGGAAGAGTTCACCAAGATGCAGGCGCAGCGCCAGGCCGAGCAGCAGAAGGCGGAGGATGCCTGGTGGGCGGGCATGCTGGCGAAGATCACCGCCCCGGCCGCGCCCTCGCCGTGGCTGGAGAAGGAAAGAAAGCTCTTCAACGACGCGATCGGAATGGCGAAGCCGACGGTGCTCGTCGTTCCGCCGACCGTTCCCGAGGGGGCGCCGGGCATCGACATTTCCGCCCGGATCACGATCGGCCGGCAGATCGCCAGGGCGATCGAGGCCGACGTCGGCGAGATTCCGGACCCGGCGCTCGTGTACCGTGCCCTCGGCGAGCCGCGCGCTATTTCCGTCGACGAGCTGCGCCAGCGCTTCGCGCTGGGCTCGGCCGAGTGGCTGGTCGCCGGCACCGCGCAGCACGACGGCGCCGGCAGGATGCGCGTCACGCTGACGAAAATCCGGCTGTACGGACGTACCGAAGGCGCGCCGCCGGTTTTCGATCGCGCCGGCATCGAGTTCAGCGACGCGCGCACGCCGGAGCTGCAGTTCGCGCCGCTCGCCGCCGCCGCGGCGCGCGCGCTCGGCTATTCCGGCGCGCAGCCGCCGCCGCCCGCGGCGGCGAAACGCGCCGCTCTCGCGCTGCCGAAAAGCCCGGCGGAGGTTCCGGACGAGACCAACACGCTGGGCGGGGTGTGGCGCCAGCAGCTCCTCGGCGTCCTGCATACGCCCTACCTGCACGCTCTGCCGCGGCCACGCGAGCGTGTCTTCGAGCGCACGCTGGCCGCGCTGATCGACTCGCCCCGCGGCGCTCCCGACCGCGCCGTCCTGCTCGCGCGCGCGCTCGCTTATCTCGACCGCCGCCAGGCCGCGCTGAAGGTTCTCGCCGAAGGCGCCGGCACGCCCGAGGAAAAGGCGCTGCGCGCCTACCTCATGTCGGATCTGCCGGGGCTCACGGCCGCGGTGGCACAGCTCGAGCGCCCCGCGGCCCGGCTGGTATCGCAGATCGAGCTCGTCACGTTGCGCAAATTCGCCGGCGCGCTGTCGCAGCAGGACATGCGCTCCGAGCTCGACTCGATCGCGGCGTCGCTGCCGAAAGGATGGCGCGCGGCGGCGGCTTTCCATGTGCTCGGCATGGACCTGTGGACGCTGCCGCCCGCGGCCAGCGTGAAGCCGGTGCTCGACCTGGAGTTCCCGGTTGCGGGCTACAGTGCCGAGGATCTGGTGCGCGGCAAGGCGGCGCTCGGCACGCGCTCCTACGACGAGAGCACCGCCGCCATGCTCGAGCTCTCGCCGCTCGTCCACGCGCAGAAGTGGCGCGCCGAGCACCTGAAGGAAGTCTGCTGCGGCACCGGCTCGGTGTCCTGGGGCCGCTACCGGCGCGAGCAGTACCTCGACCTTCTCGAAGCGGACGCCGATCGCCTGGCGACGGCCAAGATCGCATTCCTGCGAGACGTGCAGGGCGACGGGACGCGGGCGGAGCGACTCGCGAGTCTCTACGACAACGTTCTCTTCGCGGGCAGCCATCCCGGGGTCATCTTCCAGCGGCTCCTCCTCACGCACAACGTCGCGGGCGCGGCGCAGGACCAGCGCGCTCGCCTGGGCATCGAAGCGTTCGAGCACGCGAGGCGGCTCCTGACGTGGGAAACCGCGCAGAGCGGCCCGCTCTCGATGGCGGCGCAAGCTCGCGACAGCCTTTTCCAGTACTACGTCCGGACGCAGGAAGCGCGGGAGCGGCCGCTGAGAACGCTGCCGCCGCTCGGCCTGGAGAGCGACCTCCCGATGCGCGCGCTCTGGGCGCAGCGGATCGGGGAAAGCAACCTGCGCCCGGACGATTTCGCCCTCGAGGCCAGCCGCTCGGCCTGCGACAACACGATGCTCATGTTCCAGGCCTGCGCCGACTATCTCAACAAGCTGAGGAGCGTGGGGCGCTCGGCCGCGCTGGATGGCGCGCTCGCGTCGCTCGTCGAGCCGCGCTTCAAGGGCTACGGCCGCCGCTACGAGGTGCTCGCCCAGCGCAAGGAAGAAACCGGCGATCCTGGCGCCGCGCGTGCGCTGCTCGAGGAAGCGGTGCGCCTGCCGGACGCGCCCGCTTCGACCTATGCCTCGCTCGGCAGGGTGCTCCAGGCGCAGGGCAGGTTCTCCGATGCCTCCCGGGCGTACCTCAGCTATCCAGGCCTGAAAACCGGCAAGGAGAATGTCGTCGGGCTGAGCAACTATACCGGCCAGGCCGGGCTCAGCCTCGCTAGACACGGCGCGCCGGCGGAAGGCCGTCCGCTGCTCGAGCTCGCCGCGGCGAACCACGATGGCTCGTTTTTGAGCTTGCGCTCCGCGGCGCAGGTGACGCAGGCATCGGGGGATTTCGGCGGCAGCCTCGCGATCCTGCGGCAGGCGTACCAGCGCTACGGCGGACCGGAAACCGCAGCCTTGATCGCCTCGACGCTGTTCATGCTGGGCCAGCCGGAGAACGCGTGGGGCGCGCTGCGCGACGTTCTGCCCGAAGCGAAGGGGTTCGCGCCGTATCGCGCCGCCGTCCTCGGCTTGCGAATGGGCGCCTACGACGACGACGCCCTGCTCAACTGGCGCATCGAGACGTTGCAGCGCTCGAATGCCAACCCCGCGATGCGGAGCATGATCATCAACGACCTGGCCGTGATCGCGCTCTTCCAGGCGGCGGCGGATCGTGACGGCGCCGGCCTGAATTCCATCTTCGACATTCGCCGCCTCGGCAACGTGATGGTTCGCGCGCCGGCGCAGGCAGGGCTGCAAGCCGGAGCGGCCAACGTGTCGCTGCCCATCGGCTATTTCATAACCGCCTATGCCGCGTTCCGAAAGGGCGATCACAAGAGCGCGGCCGAAGCCTGGGACATCCTCGTCAAACAGTACGACTACAACGCGGTTCCCTCCAGGGTGGGGGAGGATCCCGGGATGTTCTGGGGAGCAATGCCGTATGCCGCGCTCTCCCTGGCGCGGCTCGGCCGTGCCGATGAAGCGGCTCGATTGCCCGAGCGGCTCACCCCGGCGGGCCGGCCGGCCGGCTCGCCCCGGGCGTTCCCCGGCGCGGCGGCGTGGCGCATGCCGGACTTCGATCGCAAGATGATCGCGGGCATTGCGGCCGCGTTCTCCGGCAAGCATGCCGAAGCGCAGCAGCATTTCCGCGGCGCGCAGGGCACCATGGAGGCGTCCGGTGCCCGCGTGCTGCCGCCCGAATACGCGTTCGTCGAGATCCTGGAAACGGCGGCGAAGGAAACGGGCGTCGCCGCGTACAAGGACATCGCGCTCGCCTTCGCGCGCGGCTACCAGGGCTTCGAGCCGTGGTCGGGCTGGGCGTACGCGTTCGAGGCCGAGAATTCGCCGCGCGGAGAAGGGCAGATCCGCGCTCTCGCCTTGGCGCTCAAGTTCGATCCGCGCTCCTCGCGCATCGCGAAGCTCGATCCCAAGCTGGTGGAGCAGGCGCGGGAATGGCTGCGCACGAACGATCCGTTTATCGTGAGGACGTCGCCCGCCGCCGAGAAAACCCGGTTGTAGGAATGCCCACCCAGGAGGAACGCAATGAGCGCGACAGATCAGGCGGTGACGAACATGCTCAGGAAAGTGGCTAAGGCGACGGGGAAGTCCGAGGCGGAGCTCCGGAGTGAGTTCGACAAGGACAAGGCGGCGTTCGGGGACAAGTACTACGAGCACATGACGCCGGAAGAGATGGGACTGTTCGGCTAGCTGCGCGGCTAGCTTCGCCGGGACGATCACGAGGCTGACGCGCCGCTCTGCGGCGCGTAGCTCGTAAAGCCGCGGCTGTGATGCCGCTATCGCGCGGCGGTGGCGTCCGGGTCGCGGCGGCCGGCCATGGCGCCGATGATCGCCAGGATGA
>CAYOVM010000261.1:1840-4309 GCA_964407355.1 uncultured Enterobacteriaceae bacterium | reverse complement strand
TCCGAGCGGCTGCCATCCTCGGGCGAGAACTCGACGTCCGGGCAGGCGTTCTTCGCGAAACGCACCGAGAGCTTCGCCTGCTCCAGCACCTGCGCCGGCGTCATGCGCAGCTTTTTCTCCATGTGGATGGCGCTGGTGGCGATGAAGGTGTGGATGCGCCAGGGCCCCTTCGCTTCCTTCAGCGCGTCGATGCCGCGCTGGATGTCGCGGTCGTTCGCCCGGCACAGCCCGGCCACGACCGAGTCCCGCACCACGCCGGCGACGGCGCGCACGGCCTCGAAGTCGCCGCTGGACGAGGCGGGAAAGCCGGCCTCGATCACGTCCACCTTCATGCGCTCCAGGGCCCGCGCGATGCGCAGCTTCTCGTCCTTCGTCATCGAAGCGCCCGGGCTCTGCTCGCCGTCGCGCATGGTGGTGTCGAAGATGATCAAGTTGTCTTTGGCCATGATGCGTTCCCTGAGGTAGGTGGAATGCGGGATGGACTGGTCCCTTTCCGTCTTTTCCTCAGACGGACCGGTCGTACCCGAGTTGTGGTTTGGGGGATTTAGCGCGCGGGGCGCAGCAGCAGGCCGCCCAGCGCGAGGAGCGCCAGGGAGAGGGGAGCGGCGAGAATGGCCTGTTGCATGATCCGACTATAGCGGGAAAAATCGGGCCGGGCAATAGACATGGCAAAGATCGGATTGATCCAGACCCGCGGGCTGGGCGACATCATCATCGCGCTGCCGATCGCGGCGGCCTTTGCCCGGCGCGGCCACACGGTTTGCTGGCCGGTCAACGCCGCCTTCGTGCCCTTCCTGCAGTACGCCGCGCCGGCGGTGCAGTTCATCCCGGTCCCCGAGCAGCCCGACCCCCGGCGCCACTACCTGACGCTGCCGCAGGAGGAGCTGCGCCGGCGCGAGTGCGACGAGACCTACGTCCTCTACAGCGCCGTCTCGGGCGACGATTCGGTCCTGCAACGCAAGGAGCTCACCGACTTCCTGAAATTCGACGAATACAAGTACGCGGTCACCGGCGTGCCCTTCAGCGAGAAATGGAACCTGAAGATCGAGCGCGACGCCGGCCGCGAGCGGCGCCTCTTCGAGTCGCTCGGGGTGCGGCGCAAGTTCGTCTGCGTGCACCGCACCGGCACGCAGGTGGTGTCGGGCTTCCAAGTCCCGGAGCAATGGCGGCGCGACTACGACATCGTCGAGCTCGACGAGCGCACCGACTCGCCGTTCGACTGGATCTACACGCTCGAGCAGGCCGCCATCCTCGTCTGCATCGACAGCTGCTTCGCCAACCTCGTGGAGCAGCTCAACCTGCCGAACGAGAAGCACCTCATCCTGCGCAACCCGAACCCGTTCATCCCCGTCTACAAGAACGGCTGGCGGTTCATCCGCCTCGGGTGAGAACCGCCCTGCCCCGCCTGGAGGCGGGCCTTCCTTCGGCCTGGTACCACGACCCGGCGCACTACCGGCGGGAGCTCGACGCGTTCTGGTACGGCCGCTGGATCGCGGCCGCGCGCGAAGAGGAAATCCCCGCGCCGGGCGACTGGCGCGTCGTGCGCATCGGGACCCAGTCCATCGTGGTGCTCAGGGACGCGAACGGGGGCATCCGCGCTTTCCACAACACCTGCCGGCATCGCGGCTCGATCCTGTGCACCGAGGAGGCAGGCAGGTTCGCGCGCGAGCGCATCGTCTGTCCCTACCACGCCTGGACCTACGATCTTTCGGGCGCGCTCGTCGCCACGCCGCGGCGGATGCCGACGCCCGACTTCGACATGAGGGACTTCCCGCTCTACCAAGTCGCCGCGGGCTGCTGGGGAGGTTTTGTCTTTTTGAATTTGAAAAACAATCCCTCTCCGTTAAAAAAGAGCCTGGAAGACGCGGAAGGGCGCTTCGAGCGCTACCGCTTCGGCGATCTCAGGATCGGCAAGCGGATCGTCGCCGACGTGAAGGCGAACTGGAAGCTCCTCGCCGAGAACTTCTCGGAGTGCTTCCACTGCCCGCCGGTGCACCCGGAGCTGTGCCGGGTGGTGACCGCCTATAAGGAAGCGGGGGCATGGGGCCTCGACGAACAATTCTCATCGAAGCCTGAGTACAAGGAAGGCGCGCAAACGCTCACGCTCGACGGCAGCGCGCGGCTGCCGGCGTTCGAGAATCTGACCGAGGAAGACAAGAAGACGATTTACATTCCGCACATGCTGCCGCCGAACTTGTTCCTCAACGTCCAGCCCGACTACGTGAACTCGCACATCATGTTTCCCACCGGGCCGCAGAGCGTGCGCATCGTCTATGACTGGCTGTTCGAGCCGCGCCACCTGCCCCTCGCGGAGGCCGACCTGCAGCACTACGTCGCGCTATGGGAGGTGACGAACGCGCAGGACGCGCGCAATTGCGAGTGGCAGCAGCAGGGAATCCATTCGCGCGAATTCGCGCACGGCTATTTCGTGCCGCAGGAGTTCGACTGCTTCCGCTTTACCGAGTGGGT
>CAYOVM010000261.1:0-1740 GCA_964407355.1 uncultured Enterobacteriaceae bacterium | reverse complement strand
CGCACGCGCCGCCCCATCGCCCACATCACGTAGCCGGAAAGCGCGTAGGACAGGAAAAGCGCGAAGAGGATGAGGGAGGGCTGGGTCGCGACGACCGAGTAGGCGATCACGGCGGCGAGGATGGCCCACAGCGGCACGCGGCGCTTCCAGTTGAATTCCTTGAAGCTGTAGAACGGCACGTTCGAGACCATCGTCACGCCGGCGAACACCGCCACCACCCAGGTAACGCCGGCGAGCCACAGCGATTCGTCCGGCGCGAAGCCGAAATCGGTCATCACCCACACCAGACCCGCCATGACCGCCGCCCCCGAGGGGCTGGGCAGGCCCTGGAAGAAGCGCTTGTCGACGACGCCGATGTTGGCGTTGAAGCGCGCGAGCCGGATGCCGGTCGCCGCGCAGTAGACGAAAGCGGCGATCCAGCCGGCGGTGCCGAGGTCCTTCAGCGCCCATTCGTAGGCGACCAGCGCGGGGGCGGCGCCGAACGCGACCATGTCGGCGATGCTGTCGTACTGCGCGCCGAACTCGCTCGCGGTGTGGGTCCAGCGCGCGACGCGCCCGTCCATGCCGTCGAGCACCATCGCGACGTACACGGCGATCGCCGCCACCTCGAAGCGCTCGTTCATCGCCTGGACGATGGCGAAGAAGCCGCAGAACAGCACCCCCGTGGTGAAGAGGTTGGGCAGCAGGTAGATGCTGCGCCGGCGCAGCCCGAGGGGCGCCGGGTGCGCGGCCAGGACTTCGGTGTCGGGATCCGGATCGGGCTCGTCAGCCATGTCGCGAAAGCCTCGCAAGTATGCTTTGCGCAGCGTAAACCTTTTCGCCGATCGCCGCAGTCACCTGGGCGTCGAGCGGCAGGTACACATCCACGCGGGAGCCGAAGCGGATGAAGCCGTAGCGTTGGCCGCGCGCCAGCTCGGCGCCCGGATGGACGTAGCACAGGATGCGCCGCGCGATCAGGCCGGCGACCTGCACGCAAGTCACGTCCTGGCCGCCGCCGGTACGCAGCCAAAGGGCGTTGCGCTCGTTCTCGAGCGAGGCCTTGTCGAGCGCGGCGTTCAGGAAGCTCCCGGGAAAGTACCAGCGCTCCTTCACCACGCCGTCCACGGGCGAGCGGTTCGAATGGACGTTGAACACGTTCATGAACACGCTCACCTTGAGCGCCTCGCGCCGCAGGTACGGGTCCTGCGTCCTGCCGACCCACACCACGCGCCCGTCGGCGGGCGACACCACGGCCGCCGGATCCTCCGGCACCTGCCGCGGCGGGTCGCGGAAGAACTGCAGGATGAAGAGGGTGGCGAGCCAGAACGGGACCGACCACCAGCCGGCGAAATACGCCGCGAGCAGCGACACGGCGAGCGCGATGCCGAGGAAAGGCCAGCCCTCGCGCGCGATGACGGGATGCGGATAAGGGGTCAAATAGCTAGTTCTTCGAAGTGTCGACCAGCCGGTTCTTGCGGATCCACGGCATCATCTCGCGCAGCTTCGCGCCGACCTTCTCGATCGGCAGCTCCGCGGTCATGCGCCGCCGCGACAGCAGCGTCGGCGCGCCGGCGCGGTTCTCGAGGACGAACTCCTTCGCGTACTCGCCGGTCTGGATGCGGTGCAGGATCTCCTTCATGCGCTCGCGCGTGCCCTGGTCGATCACCTTCGGGCCCGACACGTACTCGCCGTACTCGGCGTTGTTGGAGATCGAGTAGTTCATGGTGCCGATGCCGCCCTCGTACATCAGGTCGACGATCA
>CAYOVM010000260.1:0-4359 GCA_964407355.1 uncultured Enterobacteriaceae bacterium | reverse complement strand
CATCTGCCGCCTGCACCCCGTCATGAAAGGGTTGCTGGTCGTCAAATAGGAGCAAGCCATGCGCACTCCAGCCAGTATCGCCGGGCATCCGATCCATCCGATGCTCGTTCCCATCGCCATCGGACTGTGGATCTTTTCCCTCGTCGCCGATCTCATCCACGCGGGCGGCAACGCCAACCCGGCCTGGACGACGCTCGCCTACTACTGCATGGGCGGCGGGATCGTCGGCGCCCTGCTCGCCGCGGTTCCCGGGCTCATCGATCTCGTGTCGCTGCCCGAGGGCCCGCGCAGAACCGCCATCGCCCACATGGTCATCAACCTTACCGTGGTCGCCCTTTACGCCGTCAACTTCTGGATGCGCTCCGGATCGCCGCAGGACCCGGGCAAGCTCATGTGGCTGTCGGTCGTCGCGATCGTCCTGCTGGTCGTATCCGGATGGCTCGGCGGCAAGATGGTGTACGAGCTGGGCGTCGGCGTGAACGCCGAAGCACCGCCGAAAAGATAGGGGCCTACAGCACGACGGGCCGGCGGAAATCCAGGCCGAACAGCGCCCGCTCGGTATCGCGAAGGTCGCCGATGACCTTGCGGAACGGCACCGGGCGCTCGCGAACGACCGCCGGCACGGCGACGGCTACGGCGATGTGGAACGCAGCAGATCCGACGGAAGCTGGGATTCGGGCTCGGCTCCACCCGCGGAGTCGTTCTGCGCCGGGTGCCGCAACTGCAGCTGGTCCATCAGATACCCGCGGACCTGCTTGGCTATGCCGACGATCAGGCGCTGGCGCTCGATCGTCAGGCCGTGCGGATATTCGCTAAGGGTGAGCGCCGCCTGCTGCTCGATCTGCTCGAGCTTGGTGATAAGTTCTTCGAGTTTCATGTACCTCCCGCAGCTTTCTAAACGGGAAAATACCAAAAAAATACCCCACTTGCCGGACGGGCGGCGTCGAAAATTCCGCCGTCGCCCCGCTACATGCTGTAGCGATCCGGCGACAAACGCGGCCCGCGGCTACTTCGGAATCTTCTGCCCGCCGCGCACTTCGCCCCGCCACGCGCCGGTCTGCGCGCCTCTGCTCTCGATGAACTCCTTGAAGTCCTCGACCGTGCTCTGCACGCGCTGGGAGAAAAGCCCCACGGCGTCGCCGACGTTCTCGACTACGCCTTTCGGGTCGTATTCCATCGCCAGGTTTACACGCGTACGGTCCTGCCCCAGCGGCTCGAAGCGCACTACGCCCGCGTGCGGCGTATCGGGCGTGGTGCTGCGCCACGCGATTCTCCGGTCGGGGACCTGCTCGACGATTTCCGAATCCCATTCCTTGTCCTTTCCCCAGATCTCGGCGCGCCAGTGCTGGTGCGTGTCGTCGAGCTGCCGGACTTCCTTGACGCCCTTCATGAACTTGGGGAACTCCTCGAACTGCGTCCACTGATCGTACGCGGTGCGCACCGGAACGCGCACCTCGATGCTCTTCTCGATTCTTTCCATGGTCTCTCCTAAGGTCTTTGCAGACGAAAGCCCGCAAGCCGCGTACCCGCGCGTGCGGCCGGCTCGCCGGGCATGCCGCTTGCGGCCGCCTGGAACGTCGAATCGACTTTGCGGAGATCCCAATGGCCGAAAAGCAGAAACGCCGCCTCCAGCCGGGGGCGCAAGGCGCCGGCAACAAGGCCGATGCGCGAAACGATGCGGAAAAGCAAAGAGAGAACCAGCGCAGCCTGGGCGTAGGCCCTGAGCACAAGACGCCCGCGATGAAAAAAGGACATCGCGGCACCTTCCCGTAGCCATGCCGCAACGCGCGGCGAAACCGGCGCGCAGGGCGGTTCCGCTCAGGCGAAAAGGATCGCCGTGGCGGCACGCGGCTTGCTGCGCCAAGCGCATGGCAAATAGTTATCTCCCAGAGTGGCTCGTCGAGGGGCGGCCGAGCGAGAAGAACGGCCGCAGCCTGCGCGACTGGTCGCAAGAGCTCGGTGTTTCGCAGCAAGAGCTCCGCTCCGCCCTCGGCAGCACGTCCGTGAACATGGCGGACACGCCGGTCGTCTCCGAGCGCAGGCGGCACGCCGAGCGCCGGCGCGACGGCCGCCGGCGCGGCGATTGACCGAAGCGGCTCGCGCCATGCCCGAGCTCCAGCGCGAGATACGCGAGGAAATCTACCGCTCGATGGTGCTGATCGGCGCGGACGAGCTTCTCCTTGGCAGCATCGCCTCGTGGCGCGACGGCACCGCCGAGCCCGACGTGCTCGCCGATCTCAGGAACTGGAACGAGGCGAAGCTGCTCGAGCTGAAGGAATGGCTCTCGAGCATGGAAGGGCCTGAGCTTCATACCACCGAGCAGCGCGTCCAGCAGTACGAGGCGAGCCGGTCCCCGGAGTAGAAAGCCGCCCAGGGCGGCGGAATAAGGAGAAGTGATGAAGGCCCTTTGCTGGCACGGCAAGAATGACATCCGCTGCGACAATGTTCCCGATCCGTCCATCGAGCACCCGCGCGACGCGATCGTAAAGGTCTCGAGCTGCGCCATCTGCGGCTCCGACCTGCATCTCTATAACGGCTTCATGCCGGGCATGAAAAGCGGCGACATCTTAGGCCACGAGTTCATGGGCGAGGTCGTCGAGGTCGGCCCCGGCAACAAGAAGCTCAGGCCGGGCGACCGCGTCGTCGTGCCCTTCACCATCATCTGCGGCGAATGCGACCAGTGCAGGCGCGGCAACTATTCCGTGTGCGAGCGCACGAACCGCAACAAGGACCTCGCCGAGAAAGCATTCGGCCATGCCACCGCCGGGCTTTTCGGCTATACGCACCTCACCGGCGGTTATGCCGGCGGCCAGGCCGAATACGTGCGCGTGCCGTATGCGGACGTGGCGCCGGTAAAAATTCCCGACGGCCTCAGCGACGAGCAGGTGCTTTTTCTCGGCGATATTTTTCCGACCGGCTGGCAGGCCGCGGCGCAATGCGACATCCAGCCCGGAGACACCGTGGCGGTCTGGGGCGCCGGGCCCGTGGCGCAGTTCGCCATCCGCTCCGCCTCGATGATGGGCGCGGAGCAGGTGATCGCGATCGATCGTCTTCCCGATCGCCTGAGCATGGCGCGCGCGGGCGGCGCCGCCACGATCGACTTCGACGAGGAAAGCGTCCTCGAGCGCCTGCAGGAGCTGACCCGCGGCAAAGGGCCCGACAAATGCATCGACGCCGTGGGAATGGAGGCGCACGCCACGCACTCGGTGGATTCGATGCTCGATCGCGCCAAGCAGGCGCTGATGCTGGAGACCGACCGGCCCCACGTGCTGCGCGAGATGATGTACGCCTGCCGGCCGGCCGGCGTGCTTTCGGTCCCGGGCGTCTACGGCGGCCTGTCCGACAAGGTTCCGTTCGGCATGGCGATGAACAAGGGACTCACCATCCGCACCGGCCAGACGCACGTGAACCGCTGGACCGATGAGCTCCTGCACCGCATCGAGATCGGGCAGATCGATCCGTCCTTCGTCATCACCCACACCTGCGATCTCGAGGACGGGCCCGAGATGTACCGCACCTTCCGCGACAAGCAGGACAGCTGCATCAAAGTCGTGATGAAACCGCACTGAGATCGAGGATCCATGAAACAACTTCAGAGAAAGCTCGCGGGACGGCGCCGCGCGTCCCGCACCGTCGCGCGAAGCCTGGGCTGGTTCAGCGTCGGCCTCGGAATCGCGGAAGTGCTGATGCCGCGGATGATGTCGCGCGCCCTCGGCGTGCCGGAGGGCGCGGGCATCATGCGCGCCTACGGGATGCGCGAGATCGCGACCGGCGTCGGAATTCTGACCGCGAAAGATCCGACGCCGTGGGTCTGGGGCCGGGTCGCGGGCGACGCTCTCGACCTCGCCTCGCTCGGCGGCGCGCTCGCGCGGAGCGAGCGGAAGGCGAGCCTCGCCGGCGCCATCGGCGCCGTGGCGGGCGTGACGCTCGCCGACATCGCCACCGCCAAAGTCCTGGGCGAGATCCGCGAGAAGGACCGCACCCGGCACCGCGACTACAGCGACCGCAGCGGGTTTCCACGCTCGGCGAATCGCGTTCGCGCCGTCGCTTCGCCGTCCACAAAGGGAGAGTTGCAGCATGGCACGAAACACCTTGCGAGCTAGGTCGCCCGTCATCGCGGGGCCCGTCGCCGCCGCCGTCACTACAACGCGTCGCGAGGCCCGCGATACCACGTCACAAAGCCTACCGGCTTCGCTACAGCGCCCGAGGCCGCATCATTCCGGCAAATTCCACCATAGACCACACAGACAGGAGTCGATATGAAGTTCCTAGCACCTCTCGTAGCAACCGTTTTTCTGGGCGTGTCGCTGTCCGCCTATTCCCAGCAGCAGAGCGAAAAGAAGGGCGCGAATACCGATG
>CAYOVM010000259.1:0-4379 GCA_964407355.1 uncultured Enterobacteriaceae bacterium | reverse complement strand
CTTGATGAAGCGGGCGAACTCCTCCGGCGTGCTGCTCACCGCGACCACGCCGAGATCGCCGAATTTGCGCTTCACCTCGGGATCGGCGAGCGCCTTGACGGTGTCGGCGTGGAGCTTCGCGACGATGGGCTTCGGCGTGCCGGCCGGGACGAGGACGCCCCACCAGTTGAGCGCGACCAGGCCCGGCACGTCTTTGCTGCACGGGGGCAGCTCAGGCAGCAGCTCGAACTTGTCGGGGCCCGTGAGGCAGAGCGCGCGCAGCTTGCCGGCGCGCACGTGCGCCATCGCCGGCAGCGTGTCGGAGAATATGAACTGGATCTGCCCGCCGAGGAGATCCGTGACCGCCAGCCCGCCGCCCTTGTAGGGCACTTCCACCGCCTGCACCTTGGTGAGGTTCTTCAGCATCTCGCTCGAAAGGTGCGAGATGGAGCCCGGGCCGCTGGTGCCGTAGTTCAGCTTGCCCTGGTTCTGCTTCGCGAAAGCCACGATATCCTTCAACGACTGGAACTGCGCCTCGGTCTTCACCACCAGCACGTTCGGGCCGGCGGAGATCTGCGATACCGCGATGAAATCCTTCTCGACGTTGTAAGGCACCGGCGAAAGCAGCGGATTGATCGCCACCGGGCCGCTGTTGCCGATCATGAAGGTGTAGCCGTCGGCGGGCTGGCGCGCGGCATACTCGGTGCCGATGGCGCCCGCGGCGCCCGGCTTGGATTCGACGATCACCTGCTGGCCCCAGAGCTCGGTGAGCTTGGCGCCGAACACGCGCGCCATCAGGTCCGAGCTGCCGCCCGGCGGATAGCTGACGATCAGCCTGACCGGTTTGCTGGGATAGGTTTGCGCATTTGAATTTGCGGCGCAAAGAAATAGCGCGAGGAAAGCTGCAAGCCAACGACCCATGATGCCTCCTTGACTTTGGAATTTTCTCAGTTCGCCTTGATGTTGGCCTTCTTGATGAGCTCGGCGTTCTCCTTCAGCTCCTTCGCGATCATGCCCTCGAACTCCTTCACCGACATCGGCAGCGGATCGCAGCCGAGCTTCCTGATCTGCTCGCTCACCTCCGGCGACTCGACCAGCGCGGTGATGTCGTCGTGGAGCTTGTCGACGATGGCGCGCGGCGTTTTCGCCGGCACCAGCGCGCCGACCCAGAAGTTGTAGCTGGAATTCGGGTAGCCGAGCTCCTCGGTGGTCGGGACCTGCGGCATCAGCGCGCTGCGCTTGGGCGCGCTGGTCGCGAGCGCGACGAGCTTGCCCGAATCGACGATCTTCTTCGCCTGGAAGACGAGCGCGAAATAGCAGTCGGCGCGGCCGCTCAGCACCTCGGTGAGCGCCTCGCCGACGCCCTTGGTGTGCACGTTCAGCACCTGCTCGATGCCCGCGGCGAAGCGAAAGCGCTCGAAGGCCATGTGCGTCGCGCTGCCGATGCCGGCGTCGGCGCACACCGTCTTGTCGGGGCTCGCCTTCGCCGCGCCGATGAAGTCCTTGATGGTCTTGTGCTTCTCCGGCTGGGTGACGAGCACCGTCGGGATCGTCGCCACGGTCGCCACCGCTTGCAGCTCTTCGGGCTTCATCACGTTGGCGTTGAGAAGCGTCGATACGGTGTAGGCCGAGGCGTACATCATGACGAGATAGCCGTCGGGCTGCGAGTCGGCGACGTACTTGGCGCCGACCAGGCCGCCCAAGCCCAGGCGGTTCTCGACGATCACAGGCTGGCCCCATTTGGCCTGCAGCTTCTCGGCGAGGATGCGCGCCATCGTGTCCGAAGCGCTGCCGGGTGTCACGCCCGAGACGAAACGCACGGTCTTCGTCGGGTAGTTTTGCGCCGCCGCAATTCCGGCGAAGAGCACCATCGAAACCAAAAGCCAGACTCTTTTCACGAAACGCCTCCTCGTTATATTTTCGGCAGTCCTAGCTGCCCCGCGAGCCAGTCCGCGGAGCGGCTGCGGTAGCGGTACGGCCGGTTGTTCGCATTGTGCCCGCCATCTTCCACCATCAGAAGCTCCACCGGACCGGACACGCTTTTGGCCAGGCGCTCGGCATGCGAGGCCGGCACCAGCCGGTCCTGGCGCCCGGCGACGACAAACAGCGGGCAGGCGATCCGCTTCGCCGCGTCTCGCAGGGTGAGCTGCGCTGCTTTCTCTTTCGCCTCCCCTTCGTCCGCGGAATGGCTGCGGACCCGGAAAGTATCCTTCGTAAGCGGCGGCAGAGCATCCCATATTTCGGCCCAGTCGAACGGCCCCGAGAGGGCAACGCAGGCCTTGAAGCGCTTTTCGTAGGCCGCGGCGCGCGGCGCGTAGTAGCCGCCGAGGCTTACGCCCCAGATCGCGACCCGCTTCGGGTCGAGATCGGCGCGCGTCTCGATCCAGTCCACCGCCGCCGTGCCGGCACGCTCGTAGTCGCCGCAGATCGGAATGTCGTACTCCGCCTCGCCCTGCCCCGGCCCGTCGAGCGCCAGCACCGCCATGCCGCGCGCGAGGAACGGCTCCTCGTAGGCGTGCAGCTCTTCCTTCGTCGAATCCAGGCCCGGCGCCATGACCACCAGCGGCGGCTTCAAGACGTTGGGTTTTCTGAGAATTCCCTTGAGCGTTTTTCCTTCAAACGGAATTTCAACCCGCTCCCCGGGCGGCCGCATGAAGGCAAGCGCAGCGCCATAGCACTCCACCGCCTTGGCATGCGCGCCCTTCATCTGCTTGATGTCCTGCACGAACACGAACTTGGCGAAGTGGTAATACATCGCCGCGCGGACGAAGTGCTCGCCGGCGGTGAGCCTGAACCCGCTTCCCAGCGCCTCTTTCCCGAGCGCCTCGTGCATCGCCGCGCGCTTCGACCAGGCGGCGCACCAGTCCTCCCAGCGCTCGAGCGAGGCGGTGACTTCCTCGAAGTCGGCGAGCAGCACGCCGTTCGACACGAAGCGCGGCGCCCAATGGGCGATGGCGGAGGAAACCTTCGGGTCTTTTGCCAAGCTAGATCTTCTTCAATGCGGCGAGGATTTTTTCAGGCGTGAACGGCATCGAGCTGACCCGCGCCCCGAAAGGCGAAAGCGCGTCGTTGATCGCGTTCATCACCGCCGCCGGCGCGCCCGCGGTGCCCGCCTCGCCGACGCCTTTGGCGCCGAGCTGCGACTGCAGCGTCGGCGTCTCCACGTGGGCGCAGACGATGTCGGGCATCTCGCCGCTCATCGGCACGAGGTAGTCGGCCATGTTGGCGTTGAGCATCTGGCCCTGGGCGTCGTACAGGCACTCCTCGTAAAGGGCGGCGCCGATGCCCTGGATCACCCCGCCCCGGATCTGCTCGTCGACCAGCATCGGGTTGATCACCGTGCCGGCGTCCTCGACGCACCAGTGCTTGAGCAGCTTGACGAACCCGGTGTCGGTATCGACCTCGACGTAGGAGGCCTGGATGCCGTTGGTGAAGGTGAAGCCATATTGGCGCGGAGTGTAGTGGCGAGTCACCGTCAGCTCGGACTGGAAGTCGAGCGGGAGGGTATCCGGACGGAAGTACGCGATGCGCCCAAGCTCCTCAAGAGGCAGTTTAGGTTCTCTGGTTAACTTATTGATAACTTGGTTATTTACGATGTCCAGTTCTGCCTTCTCGAGCTTCAGGACATGGGCCGCGATCTCGAGGATGTTCGCCCGCAGCGCTCGCCCGGCCTGCAGCACCGCTTCGCCGCCGATGCCGGCGCCGCGGGACGCCCAGGTTCCGCCGCCGTACGGCGTGACGCCCGTGTCCCCGGTGATTATTTTCGTCTTTTCAACCGACACGCCGACAGCGCTTGCAGCGATCTGGGCAAAGATGCCCTCCGTCCCCTGCCCCTGCTCGGTGACGCTGCACATGACCGTCACCATGCCCGTCGGCTCGAGCCGCAGCGTCGCCCCGTCCTGGGCCGAGATGCGCGCCCCGCCGACCCCGTAGAACGCCGGCGACGGATTGGTCACCTCGATCATCGCCGCCAGGCCGATCCCGCGGTAGACGCCTTTTTTCCTCAATTCATTTCTTTCCCGTTTTAATTCCTCGTAAGAAAGAATCTTCAAAAGCTTGTCGAGCGTCTGGTGATGCGAAAGCTTTTCGAATTTGATACCCGAAGGAAACGTATACGGATAAGCATCATCGGGAATGAGGTTCCTTCTGCGGAACTCGGCCGGGTCCATGCCGAGCTTCGCCGCCGCGAGATCCACGATCCCCTCGGTGATCGCGACGGCGATCGGGTGGCCGACGGCGCGGTACTGGCAGGTGACGTTCTTGTTCGTGAAGACGACGTTCAGCTTCGCGCGGTAGCTCTGGTGCTTGTAAGGCCCGCCGGTGAGGTTCACCACCTGGTTGCCCTCGATGCCGCTGGTGCGCGGATACACCGAGTACGGGCCGATGGCGGTCAGGTCGTC
>CAYOVM010000258.1:0-4413 GCA_964407355.1 uncultured Enterobacteriaceae bacterium | reverse complement strand
GTCCCGGTGCCCAGGAGCAACGAACCGGAATTCAGGGTAACGACGCCGGCGCGGCCGTCCACCGTGAGCGCTCCGGTGCCGCTCGTGACCGTCTTGGTCGCCGCGAGCGAAACACCGCTGCCGGTCAGCGATACCGCCCGGTTGAGCGCGTCGATGCTCCCGTTCAGCGCGAGGAGACCGGCTGCATTCAACGTAATCGTGTCGCCTTGGCCTTGCGCGCCCGCCGTGGCGCCGCCGGCTACGTCGCCCGGAGCGCCCCCGACGTTGGAGATCGCGCCAACCGTGATGCCTGCGCCGCTGGAGGTCACCGCGATAGCCTTGCCGTCGCCGCCCGCACCGCTCACCGCCACACCCTCCGCCGCGCCGCCTTTGCCGCCGTTGGCGATGAGCGCCTGATTATTCGTGCTGATCGAGCCCGTGGCGCTGATCGTGATGGTTCCTGCGTTGCCGCCTTTACCGCCGCTGTCGTCCGGCGCGGCGCCGGCCCCGCCCATGCCGCCGCTCGTCGTGATGGCCTGGGTGGAAACACCGCCGTCGGCGTTGCTGATGAGGACCGCCCCGCCATCGCCACCCATTGCGCCCGGCGCGCCCGCCGCGCCGTTTGCGCCTGTCGTCGTGATCGCCGCTGTGGTGACGGTCCCGGAGCCCGCAGTGCCGCCCGTGAGCGTGACGGCGCCGCCCTTCGAAACGATCGCGCCCGTGGTGATGCTGGTCCCGGCGGACAAGGAGAAGGAGCCGCCGCCCGTCAGCTTGATCGTGTTCCCGGCCCCCAGGTCGATGAGACCGTTGGTCGTCGTCATCGAGACGCTTCCGGTCTGACCGAGGGTTAGCGTCGCGTCGGTCAGGACGGCAGTCGCTGTGAGCGCCTCCATGGTGATTGTATTGTTCGCCTCGAGGTTGATATCGGTCGCCGCGGAAAGCGACTCGAGCTTGCCGGCGCTGATGGTGAACGTTCCTACGCCGCCTCCGTCGGCAAACACGATCTCGCCGTCCGCGACGTCGGTGTCGTTCGGAGCCCCCGGATCGTCCGCCGCAAGGTTCTTGATGACGATATCGTCCGGGTCGAGCAGCAGCGAGCCGGTGCGCCCTTTCGGCGCCCTGGTATCGACATTTCCGCGAAACACGAGGCTATGCTTGCCGGAAACCTCGACCTTGCCGCCGTCGCCGCCCAGCTGCCCGCCGCGGGCGAAGATCGATCCGTAGTAGCGAGTATCGCCGTCGGCCCAGACAACCACCTTCCCGCCGTCGCCTTCTTCGAGCGCGTCGGCGCGGATGACCGCGTCGGGTCCGACGTAAGCTCTCTGCGCGTTCGGAATATCCGCGTTGTCGCCATGGAAGTCGCCGCCGATCAGCACAGCGCCCCCGCCGCGCGCACCTGACGCGTCCACTTCCGCTTTCCCGATCAGGCCCACCTGCTTCGCGAGCAGCTGGATCTCGCCGCCCTTTTGCTCTTCGCCCTTCGCCTCGATCACTCCTTGCGCGAGGAGCGTTCCGGTCTCGGCCTGGATCTTGACCTCGCCGCCCTTCGCGCCGTTCGCCTCGATGCGGCTCGAGGCGTCCAGGGTCACGTCTTTCACGGCCTTGAAGAGGATCTTGCCGCCCTCGCCCACCACGGCACGGCTGGCCGACACGACGCCGGAGTTCTTGATCAGCGTGCCGTAGACGCCGACGCGGCCGGAGGCCGCCACGATCCCGCCCGCGTTCACCGCCTCGTTGGCGGGCGCGCTGAACTCGACGCGGATATCGGGGGTTTGCGAGTTGACCAGCTCCACCGTTTTGCCCGCGGCGATGACGATCTCGCCCTCCGGGCTTCTGATGACGCCGCTCGCCTGGTTCTCGACGTTGGGCGCGATGAGATAGACGTGCCCGCCCTCGGCGGTGCGGATGGTGCCTGCGTTGGCGAGCTTGCCCTCGGCGCCGGTGCCGGCGAAGCGCATCCGTCCGGCTGCGAAATCGGCGTCGCTGATGTTCAGCGTGGAGGCGGTGAGCCCGGCGACATCGACGACGGCGCCTTTGCCGAAGGCGATGCCGGAGGGGTTGATGAGGAAGACGCGGCCGTTCGAGAGCAGCTGTCCCAGGATGACCGACGGGTTCTGGCCCGTGACCCGGTTGAGCACCGTGCTCGCGGCGTTTTGCTGGATGAAGCGGGTGATCTCGTTCTGCTGGATCGAGAACTGCTGCCAGTTGATGATCGCGCCCGGCGTGTTCGTGATCATCAGCGTGTTGCCGTTCATCTCGAACGTCACGCCGCCGACGACGATGGACGCGCCGGCCGGATTTGCGAGCGTGGGAGAGGCCGACGCGGCGAACGCCGCGCCTACCGCGAGCGTGGCAACGCGCCGCCGCGACGGAAATCGATCAAATATCGATCCGCGCCGGCTCCTCGCCTGCGATCTGATCCCCCGTGAACTGCGCACCAACTTCCCCCCGCACGCCGGCGCCGGCGATTGCCCCGCTCGCCGAATCGGACGATTAGATCACGAGATAAGACGGCGCACCGGGTGCTATTTTGCCCGGAAAGGCCGCCTTAATCTCTTGATTTTGATGCTGACGGGGAGTAGCCGGGCTCCGCTTGACCGGCGCGCGAAGGACGGCCTCGGGCGAATTGTCAGAAAATGTAAGAAATACTCCCGTGCAGCCGGCCCGAGCCGGAAGTGTGCGCGTTCACCGAGCTCGGCGCATTGGGATCGAGCACCCAGGCGTAATCGAGGCGGAAAGCCATGTTCGTCCCTTGGGCCACGCGCAGCCCGAGTCCCCAGCTGGCGATGCTCTGGGACACGATCTCGCCCGGCCCCGGGCGGTTGCGGGTGACGTGCCCCCAGTCGATGAACGCCAGCGCGCGCATGCGGGCGCCGGGGATCCAGGTTTTGCCGCCGAAGTCCGGGGTGTAGAGCTCCGCGGTGCCGCGGTAGCCGGCGTCGTCCGCCACCTCGCGCTCGAGGAAACCGCGCACCGAATCGGCGCCGCCGACGCCGAACTGCTCACCCGGCACCAGCATGTCGTTGGTGCGCTGGCCGTTCATGGCGAAGCGGCCCTGCCAGTCGGCCGCGAGCGCCTGGGTCCGATAGACCGACCACTTCCACACCTCGTACCTGGAGCTGGCGCAGTTGCCGATGCCGTTGTTGCGCAATCTGTCGGCGCAGAATTCTTTGGCGCCGCCATCATTGCCGCCGGCGATGTTGCGAAAGAAGCCCACCGAAAAGCCGACTTCGGCCTCCTGCTGGCGCAGCGTTCCCGCGTACGTGAAACCGACCGGATGCACGGTGACGTCCGGAATCAGCTGGTCCGCGGTACCGACTATGCGCACGCCCTTGTTGTCGTAGCTGCGCCAGTCGAGCGAGAGCACCAGGCGATGCTCGTAGTCGCCGATCTTGCTCAGGTTGGCGGTATAGCGGGCCCCGAGGATCGTGCCCGCGCCGGTGATGCTGAAGACGTTCGCCACGGTCCCCGTGTTGACGTTCGAGTTGCCGACCTGGAAATCGAGCGAATCGCCGGCGTCGTAGAGCGGCAGCCGGTAGCCCAGGCCGAAGATGCTGACCTTGCGGCTCGGGATCAGGGAGTAGCGGTCGGGCCGGCCCGACTCGTCGAGATGGTCGGCGTACGGCGCGGTCACGTAGACCGCCGAGAGGACATCGTCGCGGCCGCCGAGGTTCGCGTTCTGGTAGCCCAGACCGACGCGCAGCCGCCCGGTCTGCGGGCTGCCCGTATTGTCGAGCGTGACGCTGTACTTCTCGGGCTTCTCGTCGACCACGCGCAGCACCGCGTCCACCGTGGCTTCTTCCTGCCCGCTGCGAAGCAGGACCTGCGTCTGCTTGGAGGGGTTCTCGTTGGCGACGCGCAGATTGCGCGCGATGTCGTTGATGTTCGGCGCCTTCCCCGGAACGAGCGCGGGCACGCTCGCCCGGATATTGGGGTCGTCGAAGAATTTGTTGCCCTCGACGATCAGGCGCCCGATCCTCGCCTCGATGATCTGCAGGCGGATTTCGCCGCGCTCGAGCTCCTGCTCGGGCAGGATCACCTGCACTGCGCTCCAGCCCGCGTCGCTGTAGGCGCGCTCCACGATCTCCAGCGCGCGCTGCACGTCGCCGAACGAGCGCCGCGGCCCCGTCAGCTCGCGGGTGCTGGCCTCGAGCTGCTCTGGCGGCACCAGCACCGCGCCGTCGAAGATGAAGCGCCGGATCTCGAAGCGGGGCGAGGTGTCTGCGGCGGGGTTCGGTGGAGACGGCGGTCCCGACTGCGATTGCGGTTGCGGCGGAGCCTGCGCGAATGCGGGAGCGCACGCGGCGAGGACTGCCGCGAGCATCGGCCCTGCGATTGCACAACGAAAAGACACCCCTTCTCCCCTGCAGCGGGGCGAGCCGCCGCCGCGCATTAAAACAGGAAGCTCCGGGCGAATCAACGCTGTCGGCCGCC
>CAYOVM010000257.1:0-4435 GCA_964407355.1 uncultured Enterobacteriaceae bacterium | reverse complement strand
AGGAGGCCGCCTTCGAGACGCTGGTCAGCGACCTGTCGCTGATAAAGCAAGCCCTTCGCTGAGCCATTTGCGCACCGCGGCGGCGTCGGCGATGCGCCAGCGCGCCGCGGTCTCGCCGCGGCCCACCTTGATGGTGTCCCCGCCGAGCCGGTTCACCACCTCGAAGCCGTACTCGTCGGTCAGGTCGTCGCCGATGAACACCGGGGCGCGACCGGTGAACGGCCGCTCGCGCATGAACTCCTCGATGGCGATGCCCTTGTCGCGGCCGGCGGGCTTGAGCTCCGCCACCATCTTGCCGCCCTGCACCTCGGCCTCGTCGCCGAGCTGCATCGCGGCCTTGCGAACCACGCTGTGCGCCGCGCTCGCGAGCTGCGGCGCGAGGCGATAGTGCAGCGCCACGCTCGCGCCCTTGTCCTCGAACACCAGCCCCTCGTGCTTGGCGGCGAAGGCGCGGATCGCGGCCGCGGCGCGCCGCAGCGCGGCCTCCGGGAACGGATAGCGGTGCACGCGGCCGCGCGCGTCGCGCCGCTCGATGCCGTGCTGGCCGGCGGCCGGCAGATGCAGCGGCGAAAAGAGCTTGTCGATGTCGGCGAGCGAGCGGCCGCTGATCAACGCGAGCGCGCCGCCCGTGGCCGCATAGAGCTCGGTGACCAGGCGCGTGTCCGCGGGCGCGGTATACACCGCTGCCGGCATCGCCGCGATGTCGAGCAGCGTGCCGTCGATGTCGAGGAACCAGGCGCCGCCGGGCTTGAAAGGGGGGAGATTCGAACCCATGCGCTCTACGCCCCCGAGCCGCTTCCCGCCCGCCGCCGCGCGGCGCGCGCCCGCGACATGACGCGGCGCCGGTGGCGCATGCGCGCCGCGTCGATCAGCATCCGGCCCGCCCAGCGGAACACGTTGAACTCCTGCACGAGGTTGCGCATGCTGCGCATGCGCGTCCTCTGCTCCTCGGGCGACATGGTGAGCGCGACGTGCATCGCCGCGGCGCACTGCTCGATGTCGTAGGGATTGACGATCAGCGACTCGGCGAGCTCGCGCGCCGCGCCGGTGAACTGCGAGAGCATGAGCACGCCCTGCTCGTCGTCGCGCGCGGCGACGAATTCCTTGGCCACCAGGTTCATGCCGTCGTGCAGGCTCGATACGTAGCACAGGTCCGCGGCGCGATACAGCTCGTAGACCTGCGCCGCGTCGTGGTGCTCGATCTTGAGCACGATCGGCGTGTACCCCGGCCGGCCGAAGCGGTCGTTGATGCGCGCGGCGAGCTGGCGTACCCGGGTATCGAGGTTCTGGTACTCGTCGATCGACGAGCGGGAGGGCGCGGCGACCTGCAGGAAGGAGAAATTGCCGATCCAGCGCGGCTCGAGCTCGAACAGGCGCTCGATCGACATGAAGCGCTCGAGGATGCCTTTGGTGTAGTCGAGCCGGTCGACGCCCACACCCAGGCGCACGTCCTGGGCGAGGCCGAGGCGCTCGCGCACCTTCCTGCGCGCCTCGGCGACCGGGACCTGCACCGCGAGCGGCGTCGGCGGCCACTCGATCGAGATCGGATAGCGGCGCACCTCGGTGGCCTCGCCGCCATAGGAGATCGAGAACGTCTCGCGGTCGACGCGCGCCTCGAGGAAGCGATCCACCGTGTCGAAGAAATTGTTGCAGTGGTACTGCGTGTGGAAGCCGAGGATCGAGGAGCCGAGCAGGCCCTCGAGCACTTCCTCGCGCCAGGGCAGGATGCCGAAGGCCTCCGGATTGGGCCAGGGAATGTGCCAGAAGGTGATGATGGTCGCGCGCGGCAGGCGCTCGCGCACCATGCGCGGCAGGAGCGCGAAGTGATAGTCCTGCACGAGGATGATCGGGTCCTCGGTCTTCGCCTCGTCGGCGACGATGTTGGCGAAGCGCTGGTTCACGTTCTTGTAGTGCTCCCAGTCGGGCGCGCGGAACGTCGGCCGCGTGTGCGCGATATGGCAGAGCGGCCAGAGCCCTTCGTTGGCGAAGCCGAAGTAGTAGCCCTGCTCCTCCTCCTTCGACAGCCACACCCGCCGGATGCGGTAGGAAGGATGCTCGGGCGGCACCATCACGTGGTCGTGCTTGTCGACGGTGTCGCGATCGGCGGTGCCGGCGCCGTGCGCGATCCAGGTCCCGGAGCAGGCGCGCACGATCGGCTCGAGCGCGGTCACCAGGCCGCTCGCCGGGCGCTGGATCTCGATCACGTTGTCCTTGCGCCGGGTATGGATGTAGGGCTCGCGGTTGGAGACGATCAGCACCTCGTCGCCCTTGAGGTCCTGGCGCAGGATGCGGCGCAGGGCTTCGGGGCCCCACGTCGTCTGGCCTTCGTCGCGTGAGTTGCGCTCGGCCTCGAGGTCGAGGACCAGCGCCTGGAGGTCGCGGGCGATGGGCCGCAGCTCGGGCGCGGTGGCCTTGAGGTCCTGCTTCATGCCTTCGGGCGAGCGCAGCAGGGTCTGCCCCTTGAGCAGCACCTTGAGGCCCGCCACCCAGCCGCGCCAGCTGATCTCGGCGATCACCACCGTGATCAGCGCGACCACCGCCGCGATCGCGGCGAAGAGGTAGAAGACGTATTTCTTCGTATCGGCGCTGCGCCGCTGCGCGAAGCTCATGTCGTTCACGATCACGAGCTGGCCGAGCGTCTGTCCCTCGGCGGCGATCGGATTGAACGAGACGTGCAGCGGACCGTCGGCGAGCTGCAGCACGAGGTTGCGCTCCTCCACCGACTGCCCGGGCCCGCAGCGCACCGCGGCCGGGAACGCCGAGGTGGCGTAGGCGAGCTTGCCGGCGCGGTCGCAGAAGCCCAGCGCGAAGATCCGCTCGCCCTGGATGATGCGCTCGAAGTAGCGCACCACGCGCTGGCGCGCGCCGTTCTTCTCGCGCATCAGCTCGACCAGCGGCTCCTGCGCGGTCTTCGCGATCAGCACGCCGCGCGTGTCGAGGTCGCGCACGAACCACTGGAAGGTCAGCCGATCGACGAGCGGCACGATCGCCCACGCAATAGCTGCCAGCGCGAGCGCGAGAGGAACGACGAATCGTAAAGAGATCGGCATGGATCGAGCGGGGTTGCCGGCAAACCCCTAATGCAAAAAGGAGGCCCGCCTGCACACCCCCTATAGACACGCATGGTACAGACTTGTTACGGACCTGAAAAGCCGTTTCGATTCATGCACATGCTGTAGTTTTTCAACTACACGCCGACCGGCCCATCGCGCCGCTGTCCGGCTTATCCCTCGCGCGCCACGTTGCGCAGCGCCTTCTCCTCGAGCTGCAGGTCTTCCTGCACGGCTTCGGTCCCGGGCAGCACTTCGACGTCTTTCAGCTTGCGCTCGATCTGGCGCGTGCGCACTTCCGCCTGGTCGATGGTGTTCGCCACCGTCTGCAGCTGGCGCTTCGTGTTCGCGAGCACCTCGGCGAACTTGCCGAACTCGGATTTCACGGTGCCGAGGACCTTCCACACTTCCGAGGATTGCTTCTCGATCGCGAGCGTCCGGAATCCCATCTGCAGGGCGTTCAGATATGCGAGCAGATTCGTGGGACCGCAAATCGTCACCCGCCACTCGCGCTGGATATGGTCGTACAGGCCGGGGCGGCGAAGGACCTCCGCGAACAGCCCCTCGAACGGCAGGTAGAGAATGGCGAAATCCGTCGTATGCGGCGGTTCGACATATTTCTCGCAGATGCTTCTCGCCTCGAGCTTCACCCGCGCCTCGAGCGCCTTCCCCGCCGATTCCGCGCCGAGCGCATCCCCGGCCTCCTGCGCCGCCTGGAGCCGCTGGTAGTCCTCCTGGGGAAACTTCGCGTCGATCGGCAGGAAAACCGGGGCACCGCCGTCGCGGCCGGGCAACCGGATCGCGAACTCCACTCTCGCGTTCGAGCCCGGACGGGTCGCCACGTTCTTCTCGTACTGCTCCGGCGCCATGACCTGCTCGAGGAGCGCCGCGAGCTGCGTTTCGCCGAACACGCCGCGCGTCTTCACATTGGACAGCACCCGCTTGAGATCACCGACCCCCGCGGCGAGCGTGTGCATCTCGCCCAGGCCCTTGTGCACCAGCTCGAGCCGCTCGGAGACCTGCCTGAACGACTCCGAAAGGCGCTTCTCGAGCGTCGTCTGCAGTTTCTCGTCCACGGTCTGGCGCATCTGCTCGAGCTTCGCCGCGTTGTCCTGCTGCAGGCGATCGAGCCTCTGCTCGAGGGTGTCCCTCGTCTCCTTCGCCGCCATGCGCTGCTGGTCCTGGACCCGTCCCAGGTTGTCGTCGATGCTCTTGCGCAGGCTGTCCATCTGCCCGTTGTGCACGCTCGCGGCCGCGCCCATCTGCGCGGTGAGCGTCTGGCTGAACGTCGCGAGGCTTTTCGCAAGCTCGTCGCGCGCCTCGCGCTCCGCGCTTCTGGCGCGCAGGAGAAAGAGCGCGAGCAACCCGGCCGTCGCCGCCGCGAC
>CAYOVM010000256.1:0-4438 GCA_964407355.1 uncultured Enterobacteriaceae bacterium | reverse complement strand
ATGGCGTCGGCCACCGCTTTCGGCTTGCCTTCACCCTGGTCGGCGAGCGCCTTCAGAGCGGCGATCGTCACGAAGTAGCGGTTCACCTCGAAGAAGTGGCGCAGCTTCGCGCGCGAGTCGGAGCGGCCGAAGCCGTCGGTGCCGAGCACGCGGTACAGGCGCTCCTTGGGCACGAACGGACGGATTTGGTCGGCGAACGTCTTGATGTAGTCGCTCGCGGCGACCACCGGGCCCGCCGGCCTGTCCTTGAGCATTTTTTCGACGTACGGAGTTTTTGGTTTGCCTTCGGGATGCAGCATGTTCCACCGTTCGGCGGCGAGGCCGTCGCGCCGCAGCTCCGTGAAGCTGGTCGCGCTCCAGATGTCCGCGCCCACGCCCCAGTCCGCTTCGAGGAGCTGCGCCGCGGCCTCGACCTCGCGCAGGATCGTCCCCGAGCCGACGAGCTGCACCCGCGACTTGCTTTTGCTCTTCGACTCCCTCAGCAAATACATGCCCTTCAGGATGCCGGCCTCCGCGCCCTGCGGCAGCGCGGGATGCTCGTAGTTCTCGTTCATCAGGGTGATGTAATAGAACACATCCTCCTGATTCGCCACCATGCGGCGCAGGCCGTCCTGCACGATGACCGCGATCTCGTAGCCGTAGGTCGGGTCGTACGAGATGCAGTTCGGAATGACCGACGACAAGACGTGCGAGTGGCCGTCCTCGTGCTGCAGGCCTTCGCCGTTCAGGGTGGTGCGGCCGGCGGTGGCGCCGAGCAGGAATCCGCGCGCGCGCTGATCGGCCGCGGCCCACGCGAGGTCGCCGATGCGCTGAAAGCCGAACATCGAGTAGAAGATGTAGAACGGGATCGTGACCTGATTCGAATGGCTGTACGCGGTCGCCGCGGCGATCCACGAGGAAAAAGCGCCGGCTTCGTTGATGCCCTCTTCGAGGATCTGGCCCTGCTTGTCCTCGCGGTAGTACATCACCTGGCCCTTGTCGACCGGCTCGTACTTCTGGCCCTCGGGGGCGAAGATGCCGAGCTGGCGGAACATGCCTTCCATGCCGAAGGTGCGCGCCTCGTCGGGGACGATCGGCACGATGTGCTTGCCGATCTCCTTGTCGCGCAGCAGCGCGGTGAGCCCGCGCACGAACGCCATCGTGGTGGAGATCTCGCGGCCTTCGCCCGAGCCTTTCAATAGCTGCTCGAAAGCTTCGAGAGGCGGAACCGCGGGCGCCTGGTCGGCCTTGCGCCGGCGCTGCGGCAGATAGCCGCCGAGCGCCTGGCGGCGCTCGTGAAGATATTTCATCTCCGGCGCGTCCGCGGGCGGCACGTAGAACGGCAGCTCGTCGAGCTTGTCGTCGGGGATCGGGATGTTGAACTGGTCCCGCATCTCTTTGATGGTGGCGGTGTCGATCTTCTTCAGCTGGTGGGTCGGGTTCTTCGCCTGGCCCTGCTTGCCCATGCCATAGCCCTTGATCGTCTTCGCGAGGACCACCGTGGGCTGGCCCTTGTGCTTGGTCGCCGCCGCGTAGGCGGCGTAGACCTTGTGCGGGTCGTGGCCGCCGCGGTTCAGGCGCCAGATGTCCTCGTCGCTCATGCGCGAGACCATCTCCAGCACCTTCGGGTCCTTGCCGAAGAAATGCTTGCGCACGAAGGCGCCGTCGTTCGCCTTGTAGTTCTGGTACTCGCCGTCGACCGTCTCCTCCATGATCCGCAGGAGCCGGCCTTCCTTGTCGCGCGCGAGCAGCGGGTCCCAGTACGAGCCCCAGATCACCTTGATGACGTTCCAGCCCGCGCCGCGGAAATCGCCCTCGAGCTCCTGGATGATCTTGCCGTTGCCGCGCACCGGGCCGTCGAGGCGCTGCAGGTTGCAGTTGACGACGAATATCAGGTTATCGAGCTTCTCGCGCGACGCGAGGCCGATCGCGCCGAGCGACTCGGGCTCGTCCATCTCGCCGTCGCCGCAGAACACCCAGACCTTGCGGTTCGCGGTCTGGGCGAGGCCGCGCGCCTCGAGATAGCGCAGGTAGCGCGCCATGTAGATGCCCTGGATCGGGCCGAGGCCCATCGACACCGTGGGGAACTGCCAGTAGTCCGGCATCAGCCACGGGTGCGGGTAGGACGACACGCCCTTGCCGTCCACCTCGCGGCGGAAATTCAATAATTTTTCCTGAGAAAGCCTTCCTTCCATGAGCGAGCGCGCGTAGACCCCCGGCGAGGAGTGGCCCTGGAAATAGACGAGATCGCCGCCGTGGCCCTCGTGCGGCGCCTGCCAGAAATGCTGCTGTCCGGTGCCGAAGAGCGTGCCCACCGAAGCGAAGCTCGCGATGTGCCCGCCGAGCTCGTCGTCGTTCCGGTTCGCGCGCGCCACCATCACCATCGCGTTCCAGCGGCAGATGGAGCGGATGCGCTCCTCGAGCGTGACGTCGCCCGGCGAGCGCTCCTCCATGTGCGGCGGAATCGTGTTGATGTACGCCGTATTCGCCGAGAACGGGATGTAGGCGCCCGAGCGGCGCGCCTTGTCGATGAGGCGCTCGAGGAGGAAATGCGCGCGCTCCGGCCCCTCGCGCTCGAGCACCGCCTCGAGCGCGTCGAGCCACTCCTGCGTCTCGAGCGAATCGGGGTCGTTCGCGGCGGGCGATTGCGGAACGGCGGACATGGATTGCTCCTGGGCTTTTGGCTTTGGATTTACAACAGAGGGGTGGGCCAAGCTTAATACGTCGGCGGTAGTGGCTCAAGTGGTAGACTGCGGGCCCCTTCCGGCAACGCAGCATGGCCGCCAAGATTCTCGATGGAAAATCGCTCGCCGCCGCGGTACGCGCCGGCGTCAAGCAAAGCGTCGCGGCGCTCGCCGCGCGCGGCATCCGGCCCGGCCTCGCGGTGATCCTCGCCGGCGACGATCCGGCCTCCCGCGTCTACGTCCGCAACAAGACCCGCGCCTGCGAGGAAACCGGGGTGCGCTCCACCCAGTTCGAATACAAAGCCTCGGTGCAGGAGAAGGAGCTGCTCGAGCGCGTGGCCGCGCTCAACGCCGATCCCGCGGTCCATGGGATCCTGGTGCAGCTTCCCCTTCCCGGCCATATACAGAGCGAAAAAATCCTGGAGGCGGTGTCGCCGCGCAAGGACGTCGACGGTTTTCACCCGTCCAATCTGGGCGCCCTGCTCGCCGGCCGGCCGAAGCTCGTGCCGTGCACGCCCGCCGGGGTGATGCGCCTCATCGAGCACGCCGGCATCCCGCTCGCCGGGCGCCGCGCGGTCGTCCTCGGGCGCTCCGCCATCGTCGGCAAGCCGCTCGCGCTGCTGCTCTTGCAGAAAGACGCGACGGTCGCCATATGCCATTCCAAGTCGGAGAACATCGAGATGGAAACGCGGCAGGCCGACATCCTGATCGCCGCCGTGGGCCGGCCGAAACTCGTCGGCGCCGCGATGGTCAAACCCGGTGCCTGCGTGATCGACGTGGGCATCAACCGGCTCGCCGACGGCTCGCTCGCGGGCGACGTCGATTTCGGCGCGGTAAAGGACATCGCCGGCTGGATCACGCCGGTGCCCGGCGGCGTCGGTCCGATGACCATCGCCATGCTTCTAGAGAACTGTCTCAAGGCTGCCTCCACATGAACGCCCCGCCCGCCACCCCATGAACGCCCCGCTAAAGACGTCGAATCCCCTGCTCGATTTTTCCGGCCTGCCGCGCTTCGCCGAGCTCAAGCCCGAGCACGTCGCGCCCGCGGTGGACCAGCTGCTCGCCGAAGGCCGCGCGACCATCTCCGCCGTGACCCACGCCGGCGCCACCTGGGATGCGTTCGTTGCGCCGCTCGAGGACGCGAACGAGCGCATCGGCCGCGCCTGGGGCCAGGTCTCGCACCTGCACGCGGTGCTCGACAGCCCGGCGCTGCGCGAGGCCTACAACGCGAACCTGCCGAAGATCTCGCAGTACTGGACCGAGCTCGGCCAGAACGAGGCGCTCTTCGCGAAGTACAAGGCGCTTTTCGCTTCGCCCGAATTTCAGTCCCTTTCGAAAGCGCGCAAGCGCATCGTCGAAAACGCCGTGCGCGACTTCCGGCTGAGCGGCGCCGAGCTCTCCGCCGAGCGCAAGAAGCGCTTCGCCGAGATCTCGCAGGAGCTCTCGCGCCTGGGCGCCAAGTTCTCCGAGAACCTGCTCGACGCGACCAATGCCTTCACCCTCGTGATCGAAGACGACAAGCGGCTTGCCGGCATTCCGCAGGACGTGGTCCAGGCCGCGCGCGAGGCCGCGCAGAAAGACGGCAAGCCCGGCTGGAAATTCACGCTGCAGGCGCCCTCGTACATGCCGCTCATGCAGTACGCCGAGGACCGCGCCCTGCGCGAGACGATGTACCGCGAGAGCGCCACGCGCGCATCCGAGTTCGGCAAGCCCGAGCTCGACAACACGCCGCTCATCGCGCAGATCGTCGGGCTGCGCCGCGAGATGGCGCAGCT
>CAYOVM010000255.1:0-4499 GCA_964407355.1 uncultured Enterobacteriaceae bacterium | reverse complement strand
GCGGCACGCCGGCGGCGAACATGGTGGAGAGTGTGCGCGTCCAGCGCGCGATCGTGGATTTGCGGATCACGCTGCCGAAGATCGGCATCTTGAGCGCCAGCCGGTCCATGAAGATCTGCACGGAGAGCGAGCGCTTCCAGGCCTCGAGGAAGCCGTACACGCTGAGGCCGATGACGCCGAAGATGAGCCACCAGTACTGCACGAAGTATTCGGAGATCGCCATCACCACCAGCGTCGGGCCGGGCAGGTCTGCGCCGAAGCTCGCGAACACCGATTTGAACGCCGGGATCACGAAGATCATGATCACCGCCGTGATGATGAAGGCGACCGCGATGATCGAGACCGGATAGAACAGCGCCGACTTGATCTTGCCCTTGATGGCGAGGATCTTCTCCTTGTAGATCGCGAGGCGATCGAGCAGCGTCTCGAGAATTCCCGCCTGCTCGCCGGCCTCGACCAGGTTGCAGTACAGAGCGTCGAAGTACAGCGGATACTTGCGGAACGCGGCGGCGAGCGGCGAGCCGGTCTCGACGTCGGTCTTCAGGTCGAGCACCAGCTTCGCGACCGCGGGATTGGCCGCGCCCTTGCCGACGATCTCGAACGACTGGAGCAGCGGCACGCCGGCTTTCATCATCGTCGCGAGCTGCCGCGTGAAGAGGGCCAGGTCCTTCTCGCTGACCGAGCCGCCGCTGCGCATGCGCTGCTTCTTGACTTTGGTGACCATGACGCCCTGGCGCCGCAGCGTCGCGTTGACGTGCGCCTCGCCATGCGCGCGCATCTCGCCGCGCACCACCTTGCCGCCCTTGTCCTTGCCCTCCCAGGAGAAGGTGAATTCCTTGGGCGCGCCCTTCGCTGCTGTTGCTGCCGCCGTCGCCATCCGAAATGCTCCCCGAGTCCCCGTTTACCGGTTATTACCGCCTGCGAGCATAGCGCCCGCCAGCGCTTTTTGTAAAGGCTGAAGTTCCTCTCCTAAGCTTCTGAGGACTCTGTATTTTCTACCGGTTCCATGGGCCTGAATATGCGTACCGTCTTCACTGTCCGGCCCTGTGCGTGAACTATCTCCATGGGGACCGTGCCGATCTTGATGGAAACGTCCGCTTCGGGGATGTCCTGCAGGTACTCGAGGATCAGGCCATTGAGCGTTTTGGGGCCGTCCGTGGGGAGCGACAGTCCCAGGGCCCGGTTGACCTCCCGCACGGCCATGGTGCCCTCGGCGGTCGCGGTGCCGTCCGCGTCCCAGGCGAGCAGCGACAGGGGGGAAGGCACCGTGGTGGTGAACTTGCCGATGATCTCCTCGAGGATGTCCTCAAGCGTGACGAGTCCCATGAGCTCGCCGTACTCGTCGACCACGAGCGCGATGTTCTCGCGGTTTTCCTGGAAGAACTGAAGCTGCGAGAGCACCGGCGTGCTCGCCGGCACGAAGTAGGGCTCGGCCATGAGCGTCATCAGGGCCTCCCGGTCGAGGGTGCCCGTCGGCAGCGCGGCGATCACCTTGCGCAGATGCAGCACGCCGACCACGTCGCCCAGCGCGTCGCGAAACACCGGCACGCGCATGTGGTGGCTGGTGATGAGATGGCGCACGATGGTGTCCATGTCGTCGTCGAGCTTGATCGACTCGATCTTCGCGCGCGGCACCATGATCTCCTGAACCGTGATGTCGCCGACGTCGAACAGGTTCATCAGGATGGAGACGTGCTTCTTGGGCATGAGATTCGAATACTCGAGCAGAATCGTCCTGATCTCCTCGGGGGACATCTCGCCTTCGATCTCGCCCCGCCGGATCCGGAACAGCTTGACCAGCGGGTTCAGCAGCACGTTGGTGGATACCGATAGCAGATGCACGAACGGCGCGGAGATCGTCGCCAGCCAGTGCATCGGCCAGGCCACCAGCCTGGCGATGCCCTCGGCGTTGTGCTGTCCGAGGCGCTTGGGCACCAGCTCGCCGACGATGATGGAAATGTAGGTGATCCCGACGACCACGACCGCCGTGGCGATCCAGTTGGCGGCTTTCGCGTCGACTCCGAGCGTTTGCAGCCACGCGGCCAGTTGCGCCGAGAAGATGGCGTCGCCGATGATGCCGTTCAGGATGCTGATGGAGGTGATGCCGATCTGGATGGTCGACAGAAAGCGCGTCGGGTCGCGCGCGAGGCGCAAGGCCGCCGCCGCGAGTCCGTCGCCGTGCTTGGCGAGCGCTTCCAGGCGCGGCTTTCGCGCCGTCAGCAGCGCGACTTCCGACATGGCAAAGACCCCGTTCAGCAGAACCAGGCCCACCATGATCAGGATTTCCATCGATAGTCCGCTCAACTGCGTCCGAGCACGACCTCGAGGACGAAGCGGCTGCCGACGTAGGCGAGCACCAGGAGGACGAAGCCGCCGAGCGTGAAGCGCGTCGCGGTGCGGCCGCGCCAGCCGTAGAGCCCGCGGCCGGCGAGCAGCAGGCCGAAGGTGATCCACGACAAAACCGCGAAGATCGTCTTGTGATCGGCGCGCAGCGCGCGGCCGAAGAGCGACTCGGAGAACGCGATGCCGGTGGCGAGGGTCAGCGTGAGGAAGAGGAAGGCCGCGCCGATCACCCGGAACAGCAGCTTCTCGAGCGTGAGCAGCGGCGGCAGGTTCATGACCGCGAAGCTGCTCTTCAGGTGCAGCTGCCGCTCCGCGACCGCCATCAGCATCGCGTGCAGCAGCGCGATCACGAAGAGCCCGTACGCGACCATGGCGAGCGCGAGATGCAGCTTGAACACGCCCGCCTGGGCGTAGGCGCCGCTCGACGCGAGCCCCGGGAAGACCGCCGGCAGCGGCACCGCGACGGCGGCGAGGGGCAGCACCAGCGGCTCCATGCCGTCGAGCGGGTAGAAGAGGCTCTCGATCCAGTAGAGCGCGACCGCGAGAAACGTCATCGCCGAGAGCGCCTGGGCGAAGCCGAAGCGCAATTCGGCGCTCGCGAAGATCTGCTGGTAGAGAGTGAAGCCGTGGAGCGCGAGCGGCAGGAGGATCGCGAGCCGCTCCCAGCCCTTCAGCCCGTCGGTGCCCTGGGCCGGCCCCTGCGCCGTCGCGCGGCGGCGCCAGCGGGTGCGCCAGAAATGCCACGCCAACCCCACGTACACGGCCGCGGCGATGACGTGAATTACAATGTCGGGCACCTCAGGATTTTATCACCCGGCTTTCAGACCCATGCTAGACAACCTGACCGCGCGGCTCGCGGGCATCGCGAAGCGCATCCGCGGCGAAGCCCGCCTTTCCGAAGCGAACATCCAGGACGCGCTGCGCGAAGTGCGCGTCGCGCTGCTCGAGGCGGACGTCGCGCTCCCCGTGGTGAAGCATTTCATCGAGTCGGTGCGCGCCAAGGCGCTCGGCGAGGAAGTGGTCGGCAGCCTCACGCCGGGCCAGGCCCTCGTCGGTGTGGTGCATCGGCAGCTCGCCGAGCTGATGGGCGAGGCGAACGTCGGGCTGAACCTCGCCACCCAGCCGCCGGCCGTCATTCTCATGGCCGGGTTGCAGGGCTCGGGCAAGACCACCACCAGCGCGAAGCTCGCGCGGCTGCTCATTGCCGACAAGAAGAAGGTCGGCCTCGTCTCGGCCGACGTCTATCGTCCCGCCGCCATCGAGCAGCTGAAGACGGTCGCCGCCCAGGTCGGCGCGGAGTTCATTGCCTCCACGACGACTCAGAAACCCCTGGAGATAGCGAACGCGGCCCTGGACTACGCCCGCAGCCGCTATCTCGATGTGCTGATCGTCGATACCGCCGGCCGTCTCGCGGTCGACGAGGACATGATGAAAGAAATCGCGGCGCTGCATGCCGCGGTAAAGCCGGTCGAGACGCTCTTCGTCGTCGACGCGATGCAGGGCCAGGACGCGGTGAACGTGGCGAAGGCGTTCAGCGAGCGTCTGCCGCTCACCGGCGTGATCCTCACCAAGCTGGACGGCGATGCGCGCGGCGGCGCCGCCCTCTCCGTGCGCCACGTCACCGGCAAGCCGATCAAGTTCGCCGGCGTCGGCGAGAAGCTCGACGGCATCGAGCCGTTCCATCCCGAGCGCATGGCCTCGCGCATCCTCGGCATGGGCGACATCCTGTCGCTCGTCGAGGAAGCGCACGCCAAGGTCGATCTCGACGAAGCGAAGAAGATCGCCGAGAAGGTGAAGAAGGGGAAGGGCTTCGACCTCGAGGACTTCAAGTCGCAGATCTCGCAGATGAACAAGATGGGCGGCGTCGCCTCGCTCATGGACAAGCTGCCCGCGCAGCTCGTCGGCCAGATCGACCCCGCCAAGCTCCAGGACGACAAGCAGCTGAAGCGCATCGAAGGCATCATCAACTCCATGACCCCGCAGGAGCGCCGCAAGCCCGAGCTCCTCAAGGCGTCACGCAAGCGCCGCATCGCCGCCGGCGCCGGCGTCAGCGTCCAGGCCGTCAACCAGCTGCTGAATCAGTTCGAGCAGATGCAGAAGATGATGAAGATGATGAAAGGCGGCAACCTGCAGCGCATGATGCGCGGCATGAAGGG
>CAYOVM010000254.1:0-4501 GCA_964407355.1 uncultured Enterobacteriaceae bacterium | reverse complement strand
GCCGTGAGCGAAGCGGTCGGCGTGCCCGTCATCGCCTCCGGCGGCGTCGGCACGATGCGGCATTTCGCCGAGGGCATCCTGGAGGGCCGCGCCGACGCGGTGCTGGCCGCGAGCGTGTTCCACTTCGGCGAGCTCACCGTGCGCCAGGTGAAGGAGGACATGCGATCGCGCGGCATCGAGGTCAGGTTATGAGCTTTCTCGATGAAGTCCCCTGGGACGAGCACGAGCTGGTCGCCGTGGTGACCCAGGATTTCTCTTCCGGCAAAGTCCTCACGGTCGCCTGGATGAACCGCGAGGCGCTGGCGCAGACCGTGAAGCGCGGCGAGGCGGTCTATTGGTCGCGCTCGCGCAAGCGGCTCTGGCGCAAAGGCGAGGAATCCGGCCACGTGCAGAAGCTGCGCGAGCTGCGCCTCGACTGCGATGCCGACGCGATCCTGCTCAGGGTGGACCAGGTGGGCGGCATCGCCTGCCATACCGGCCGCGAAAGCTGCTTCTTCCGCCGGCTCGAGAACGGCGCGTGGGTGACGATCGACCCGGTGCTGAAGGATCCGTCGCTGATCTACGAAAGAGGCGATAAAAAATGAAAACCGGCCTGTACGAGACCCTGGAGCGCATCGCCGCGACGATCGAGGCCCGCAAGTCCGGCGATCCCGACAAATCCTATGTCGCGCGCCTGCTCTCGCAGGGCGAGGACGCGGTGTTGAAGAAGATCGGCGAGGAAGCCACCGAGACGGTGCTCGCGGCGAAGGGCGGCGACAAGCTGCACCTCGTGCGCGAGACCGCGGACCTGTGGTTCCACAGCCTGATCCTGCTCGCGCGGCACGGCCTGGGTCCCGGCGACGTGCTGGCCGAGCTGCATCGCCGCGAGGGAATCTCGGGCCTGGACGAAAAAGCGGCGCGCAAGAAATAGTGTCAAAGCCCGAAACGAAGGAGCAGCCGAATGACTGACCCGCGCACCACGGCCGATTGCATTTTTTGCAAAATCGCGCGCGGCGAGATCCGTTCGAAGAAGATTTACGAGGACGCCGACGTGGTGGCCTTCCATGACATCCGGCCGGCGGCGCCGGTGCACTTCCTCGTTATCCCGAAGGCGCATATCCCGAGCCTCTACGAGGCCGACATGAGCCACGCCCCGGCGCTCGGGAAAGTGCTCGCCCTCGCCGGCCGCCTCGCGCGCGAAGCGGGCGCCGCGGACGGTTTTCGCACCATCATCAATACGGGGCGTGTGGGACAGCAGGAGGTGTATCATGTCCATATGCACGTCATAGGGGGTCCGGATCCTCTCGGCCCCATGATCTCGAGGAAAAGGTAGGAGGCGTTTATGGGTACTTGGGGCATTACACATTGGGTGATCCTGCTGGTCATCGTCCTGGTGATTTTCGGCACCAAGAAGCTGCGCAACATGGGCGCCGATTTAGGCGGCGCGGTGCGCGGATTCAAGGACGGGATGCGCGAGTCCTCCGACGGCAAGGCGGCCGATACCGGCGCGGCGCCGCAGGTCACGGGCAAGACCGTCGAGGGCGAGGTCAAGAGCAAGACCGAATCGAAGGCCTGAGCGCTCGGCGCCGGCCGACGAAGGCGCCTTCGGGCGCCTTTTTGTTCTCTGCCTTTTTTGTTCCCTGAGACATGTTCGATATAGGGTTCTCGGAGCTGATGGTCATCGCGGTGATCGCGCTGGTCGTCATCGGACCGGAGCGCCTGCCGCGCGTCGCGCGCACGCTCGGCCACCTCGCCGGCCGCCTGCAGCGCTACGTGTCCGACGTGAAGTCCGACATCAACCGCGAGATCGAGCTCGACGAGCTGCGCAAGATGCGCGACTCCATGAAGGAGGCGGCTTCGAGCCTGGAGGGTTCCGTCAGGAGCGGCCTTGCCTCGGCCGAGAACGAGATCAACAGCGTCACGGCGAGCGCGCAGGAAGCCCTGAAGGATCCGCAGGACCCCAAGCCCGCCGCTGAGGGGGCGCCCGTGTCCGACGCGGCGACCCCGGCGCTGGACGACGCGCTCGCAAAGCCCGACCCGCAAGACATCAAGCCGTCTCACGAAGAAGCGCCACCCTACGAAGAAGCGAAGCCCGCCGCCGCGGTGGCGCAGCAGAAATGAGCGCGCAGGAAACCTTCGTCTCGCACCTGATCGAGCTGCGCACGCGGCTGATTCACGCGCTGACCGCCGTCCTGATCGCGCTGGTGGTCCTTCTGATCTGGCCGGGGGCGGGCGCGATCTACGATTTTCTGGCGCTGCCGCTGATGGAGGCGCTGCCGCAGGGCACGCGAATGATCGCGACCGGCGTCATCACGCCCTTCCTGATTCCGCTGAAGGTCACGACCCTCGCCGCGTTCATTCTCGCTCTGCCTTATGTGCTCTACCAGGCCTGGGCATTCATCGCCCCGGGGCTTTACGAGCACGAGAAGAAGCTGGCGTTTCCGATCGTGGTGGCTTCGACGGCCCTCTTCCTTATCGGCATCGCGTTCTGCTACTACTTCGTGTTCGGCCGGGTGTTCACTTTCATCGGCGAGTTCGCCCCCAAGAGCATCACGCCCGCGCCGGATATCGAGGCCTATTTCGGCTTCGTGATCAGCATGTTCATGGCTTTCGGCATCGCCTTCGAGATTCCGATCGTGGTGATCGTCCTCGTGCGCGCCGGCATCGTCGACGTGGCGAAGCTGGTCGAGATCCGGCCCTACGTGATCCTCGGCAGCGCCGTGGTCTCGGCGGTGGTGACGCCCCCGGATGCCGTGTCGATGCTCGCGCTGCTGATCCCGATGTGCATCCTCTACGAACTGGGGATCTTCTTCTCGCGCTTCATCTCGAAGCCCAAACCGGTCCCTCAGGATTCGACAGACCCGGCGCTCTGACCGAGGCGCCGTTCTGACCGAGGCGCGGCAGGCCGCTAGTCGGGAATCTGCAACGCGCCGTCGAGCCTCATCCGGATGAGCGAGCTCGCGCCCCCGAGCTGACTTTCGATCGGCGGCACGTTGGCGGAGCTGATCGGCAGCGTCTTGCCGTCTTTCACCTCGCGCGGCTTGCTGTGCACGACCTGTGACGGCGGCAACGACTTGCCGTTGCGCAGATGCTCCCACATCAGGTTGAGCGCCTGCACGAAATAAACGTGCAGGGGCACATAGCGCGAGTCGAAGCCGGGGATGCCGTTCAGGACGTCGAGGTGATGGGCGTTCGTCACTTCGTAGTAGTGCAGCTTCGAGCCGGGCTCGATCGACTTGTTCAGCGCATAGTAGCCGCGCGCGGCGTAGTTCGGCGGCAGGATCGCGTCGGCGCGGCCGTTGACCATCACGACCGGCTTGCCGCGCAGCTTGCCGGTCATGCGCGTCTCCTCGATCCCGCGGCGCACGCGGCGGTGCTTCTCCAGCATGTCGCCCTGCAGGGCCTGGCCGGTCACCGGATCGACGCCCGTGGCGAGCGAACGCAGGCACAGCGCGCCATCGAGGTTGAGGTCGCGCGCGCCCGTGGACGGCGAGATCGAGATGCGGTCTTCCTTCGCGCCGCCGGGCGAGAGGTTGTTGACGAGGTTGATGCCGGCCGTCGGCGGAATTCCGTTCGAGGCGGCGAACGACAGCTCGAGGCCGGCGGCCGGCACCGGCTGGCCGGCCTCCGCGCCCGAGGCCGCGGTGGCGGCGAAGCTGTAGCCGCAAAGATTGTCCGCGACCGAGAAACGGCCGTAGCTATACGCGTAAGTGACCGCGATGCCCGGCTCGACCGCCAGCGTGTAGTGCGACGGCAGGACGAGATTCGATTCGGGCAGGACGCCGTGCTCGTTGATGATGCGCTGACTTTCCGCCGACTGCTCCGGCAGAGTCTTCGATTTCAACAAGCCCTTGCCGGCGAGAGAAGCGCAGCGCGCTTCGCGGAGCGGCTGTGGGACGGTATTCAGCGGCGCGCCGGCGTTCTGCTCGGCGAGCGAAGCGCAGGGCAGGTAGACGTTCAGCAGGGTGGTCAGGTCGAAGAGCGAGCGGTTGTTCGTCGCAAACGTGCGCGAGCCCTGCACGATCGCGGGCACCGGCGCGCCCAGAAGCGAGACGTTCGGCTCGGAGACGGCGACGCCGTCGATCAGGCCGCGCTCGTCCTGCTCGGCGGCGGCGATCGCCGCGTCGCCGCCGTTCGAGACGCTCGAGGCGATCACGAGGGTGTTCTGCGGCAGGTAGCGGCCGGCGCGGGCGTCCTTCAGGCCATTCAGCACGTAGAACGCGAAGTCGATCGCCGCCAGCGTATGCCGGCCCCAGTCCTTCTCGGGATTGCGCTGCGAATGGGCGTGCTTCACGGCGACGCGGTTCGGGTTGTCGCGCAGGTAGCGCGAGCGTTCTTCCGCCGACAGCGCGGCGGTGAACGTCGAGTCGCGTCCGGCGCGCCCGGCCGGGGCGCGCTCGCCGGTGATCAGGTTGACTGTGTCGCCGGCGAGGTCGTGGAATCCGGTGCCGGTCCCCTTGTCGGTGTAGGCGACGGCGCAGCCGCGCTTGAGGCCCCACTCGCCCGAGGTGCCGATCGCGCC
>CAYOVM010000253.1:0-4509 GCA_964407355.1 uncultured Enterobacteriaceae bacterium | reverse complement strand
GTGAGGATCTCCATCGCGTCCGCCTCGGCAAACGCGTCGTGCGGATGGCAGTACAGGGTGCCCGCGTTATTGACGAGAACGTCGATCTCGCCGGCCTGCGCGACCATGCGTGGAATGCCCGCCAGGTCCTGCAGATCGAAGACGATCCGGCGAACCTCGCCCGGCAGATCGCAGACGGAGAAATCCTTGTCGAGCGCGAGGACGCGCCAGCCGGCGCCGTGAAAGAGCTTCGCCGTGGCGAGACCGATGCCGCGGCCGGCGCCGGTCACCAGCACCGATTTCACGCAGCGAGGCCGGGCATGGAGAAGTTATTGCTTTTCAACTCAGTCACCAATTCCCGTTCCTGCGAGGAATTGAGCTCCACGAGCGGCGGGCGGCAGGTTTTCCACTGAGGATCGTTGCCGAAGTGGGCGATCGTCGCCTTCAGCGCGGGAATGCCCGGATGCTTCATCACGATCTTGCGCGTCGCGGTGATGCCGGCCTGCAGCTTGTCGGCCTCGGGCGAGCGCCAGTTGCGGTAGACGTTGTCGATCGCGCCCGGATTCACGTTGCCGGTCGCGGTGATGCAGCCCTTGCCGCCGCCGCGCATGTTGGCGAGCAGGAACTCCTCGCTGCCGGCGAAGACGTCGAAGCCGGCCTTCGAGAAATTGTCCAGCATCGCCTTGGTGTTCGCCCAGTCGCCGGAGGAGTCCTTCACGCCCGCGACGATGCCCGGGTATTTGGCGAGGAGCTTTTCGATCAGGTTCAAGGAAATCGGAACCTGGGAGACGGGCGGGATGTGATACAGGTAGAGCTGCAGGCGCTCGTCGCCGACGCGCTCGATGACCTCGGCGAAATTGCGGTACAGGCCTTCGTCCGAGACGCCCTTGTAGTAGAACGGCGGCAACATCAGCACGCCGGCGCAGCCGAGCTTCACCGCGGCGCGCGTCATCTCGACGGAGTCGCTGAGGGCGCTATGGCCCGTTCCCGGCATGAGCGACGACGCCGGCACGCCGCCGGCGACGAGCGCGTCGAGCAGCGCGCGTTTCTCCCCCACCGACATCGAGTTCGCCTCGCTGTTGGTGCCGAACACCGCGAGGCCCGCGCAGCCGTTCTTCAGCAGCCAGCGGCAGTGCCGCACGAAGCGCTCGGTGTCGGGGGCGTAATCGCGCTTGAACGGGGTGACGACGGGCGAGAGCACGCCCTCGATGCGCCTGATCTTCGCCATGCTTCAGTCGACCTTCGCGCCGGAGGCCTTCACGATCGGCGTCCAGCGCTTGATCTCCGCCTGGTTCATGGCCGCCATCTCCTCCGGCGTGCCCGGAATGATGTTGTAGCCCAGGTCGGTCATGCGCTTCACGAACTCGGGCGCTTTCGTCGCCTGCACCGCGGCGGCGTTGAGCTTCGCGATGATGTCCTTCGGCGTGCCCGCGGGCGCCGCGAGGCCGAACCAGACGCCGGACTCGTAGCCCGGCACGCCGGCCTCGGCCACCGTCGGCAGCTCGGGCAGCGCCGGGTCGCGCTTCGCGCCGGTGGTGGCGAGCGCGCGCAGCTTGCCCGCCTTGATGTGCGGCAGCGCGGAGGGGATGTTGTCGAACATCATCATCACCGTGCCGCCCAGGAGATCGGTGATCGCCGGGCCGCTTCCCTTGTAGGGGACGTGGATCATGTCGGTGCCGGTGAGGTGCAGGAACATCGCTCCCGACATATGAATGCTGGTGCCCGCGCCGCTCGAAGCGAAATTGAGCCGGCCCGGCTGGCTCTTGGCGAGGGCGATCACTTCCTTCACGCTCTTGGCCGGCACCGAGGGATGCAGCACGAGGACGTTGTTGAGCGATACGAGCGGCGCGACCATCGCCAGATCCTTGTTCGGGTCGAAGGGCATCTTCGCGTAGAGCGCCGGATTGATCGCCTGGATGCCGCTCGTCGTCATGAAGATGGTGTAGCCGTCGGGCGCCGAGCGCGCCGCTTCCGCGCCGCCGAGGTTGCCGCCGGCCCCGGGCTTGTTCTCGACGGTCACCGTCTGGCCGAGGATCTTCGTCAGCTCGTTCGCCGTGGCGCGCGAGGCGATGTCCACCGCGCCGGCGGGCGGGAACGGGCAGATGAGGCGCACGGATTTCGACGGAAAAGACTGGGCTGCAGCAATGGTGGGAAGCAGCAATGCGAAAGCGAATGTGAACAGGCGCGACACTGGAGAGCCTTTCGAATGTACAGTGCAGCCCGAATTATATGGCGGACCTTTCAAAAGCAGTCAGCATCGAAGATCTTCGCTGCATCGCAAAAGCGCGCCTGCCGCGCGCCATCTTCGACTTCTTCGACGGCGGCGCCGAGGACGAGGTCACGCTGCGAGCGAACCGCGCCGCCTTCGAGCGCGTGCGGCTGCTGCCGCGGGTGCTGGTCGATGTCTCTATCGTCGATCTGAAAACCGAAATACTCGGAACAACGTCGAGCCTGCCGCTCGCCATCGCACCCACCGGCGGGATCAGCGCGGGGCGGGCCGGCGCCGAGCTTGCCCTTGCCCGCGCCGCGAAGGCGTTCGGCGTGCCGTTTACGCTCGCCACGCCGGCCGCGTTCACCATCGAGCGCGTGGCCGACGAAGTGGGCGGGCGGCTGTGGTTCCAGCTCTACGCGGTGCGCGACCGCGAGTTCCGCGAAAAGCTGGTCCTGAGGGCGAAACATGCCGGCTACGAGGCGATGCTCGTCACCGTCGACCTTCCGGTCTCGGGAAAGCGCGAGCGCGATCCGCGCAACGGCTTCGTCACGCCCTTCAAGCCGAGCTGGCGCAACTCGCGCGACGTGATCTTCAAGCCGGCGTGGCTGCTCGAGATCATGCGCCACGGCCTGCCCGGCATGGCGAACTTCGACGGCTACCGCTTCAGCGCGCAGTCGCCCACCGACATCGCCACCGCCGTCGGGCGCGAGATGGACGCGGCCCTCGACTGGGACGCCGTGAAGCGCCTGCGCGAGCTGTGGCCCGGCAAGCTTCTGTTGAAAGGCGTCGAGCGTCCCGACGATGCCGAGCGCGCCGCGTCGATCGGCTGCGACGGCGTGGTCGTCTCGAATCACGGCGGCCGCCAGCTCGACGGCGCGCTGCCCACCCTCGACGCGCTGCCCGCGGTCGCCGCGGCGGTCGGAAAGAAAATCACCGTCCTGCTGGACGGCGGCGTGCGCAGGGGCGTGGACATCGTGAAAGCGCGCGCGCTCGGCGCCCACGCCGTGCTGACGGGCCGCGCCACCCTCTTCGGCGTCCAGGCCGGCGGCGAGGCCGGCGCGCGCCGCGCGCTCGAGATCCTCGCGAGCGAGCTCGAGCGCTCGATGCGGCTCTGCGGGGCGCGCTCGATCGCGGAAATCGGCCGCGATCTTATTTCTTCCTGAGATCTATTTTCTGCTGAAGTCGCGGACGTAGTCCGGCGCGCTGAACACCCAGTCGAGCGCATCGTAGTGCTGGTCCGCCGAGCGGCGGCCGAAGATTTCATTGCGCACGAGACGTGGCACGCCGTCGGGGACATGGAAGATCTGGCCGACGAGGCTGTTCGCCGAAATCTGCACGCGCGAGGCGCGCACCAGCCGCAGGCGCTGATAGTCCAGGAACGCCTTCTCGAGGTCGCCGTCGGTCGCGTCGGCGCAGGTCGCGAGGGCGATTGCGTCCTCGAGCGCCATCGCCGCGCCCTGCGCCATGTACTGCAGCATGAAGTGGGCGGCGTCGCCGAGCAGGGTGACGCGCCCCTGGGTCCAGTTCGCCACCGGCTCGCGGTAGCGCAGCATCCAGCGCTTGAACACGGTCGGCGTGCGCATAAGGGCGGTCGGCTTTTCGCAGTAATGCGCGAACAGCGGCAGCACCTCTTCGGGCGGCGCTTCCTCGTTGTGGCCGCCGCTCGAATGCTTGCCGATCACGGTGGCGACCAGGTTGAAAAGCTTCCAGCCCCGCAGCGGGTAATGCACGATATGCGTGTTGTGGCCCGTCCAGAGCGTGGCCGCCGCCCAGCGCAGGTCCTGGGGCACCTCCTCCATCTTGAGCACCGCCCGGTAGCACATGTGGCCCGAGATCGGCGGCTCGACATCGCCGACGATGGCCTCGCGGATCACCGAGCGGCCGCCGTCCGCGCCTACGAGGGCGAGCGCCGAAACGGGTTTTTCGTCTTTTATTTTTACTACAACGCCGGAATTCTGGATCTCAAACCCTGAAACCCGCATCTTCGGGCGCAGCTCGATCAGCCCGCTCGCGCGGCAGCCGTCGAGAAGCGCGCCGTGGATATCGGCGCGGTGGGTCACCGCATAGGGGTTGCCGAAGCGCTCGGCGAAGCGCGCATCGAGCGGAATGTCGACCACCTTCTCGCCGCTCACGCCGTCCATCATGAGCAGCCGCTCGATGAAAACCGCCTGCTTCTTGACCAGCTCGCCCACCCCCAGCGCGTCGATGGCGTGCCAGGCGTTCGGCGCGAGCTGGATGCCGGCGCCGATCTCGCCGAACTCGTGGGCCTGCTCGAGGACCACGACGCGGAAGTTCTTGCGCGCGAGGGCGAGGGCGGC
>CAYOVM010000252.1:1557-4568 GCA_964407355.1 uncultured Enterobacteriaceae bacterium | reverse complement strand
AATCCCGGAAGTTTATGAACTGGAGCGGCAGGTCCGTCACGGACTTGCGCACCAGCTGGATCGCGCTCTGCAGGTCGTCCTTCTTCGCGCCCGAGACGCGCACCGCGTCGCCCTGGATGGAGCCCGCGACCTTCAGCTTCGCGTCCTTCAGCAGCTTGACGATGCTCTTCGCCTTGTCCTGCTCGATGCCCGCCTTCACCTTCACCGGCCGCTTCACCTTGTCGCCCGAGATCTTCTCGAGCGTGCCTTCCTCGAGCGAGCGCGCGTCGACGCCGCGCTTCGCGAGCCGGCCGCGCAGCACGTCCATCACCTGGCCGAGCTTGAACTCGTCGTCGGCGTAGACCGAGAGCTCGAGCTCCTTCATCTCGATGCGGGCGTCGGAGCCCTTGAAGTCGTAGCGGTTGGTGATTTCCTTGTTCGCCTGCTCGATCGCGTTCTTCACTTCCTGCTGATTCACTTCGGAGACGATGTCGAAGGAGGGCATGGGCACGATGGGTGTCGAAGAGGCGGGAATTGTAGCCGCGCCGCAGGATTTATCTAATCGTACGCCGCGAGAAAGCGCGGAGCGGGCGCGTACAATCGCGCTCGGGGAGGGGGGATGGCAGGCAGCGACGACAACGCGACGGGAAGGCGGCGGCGATGAGCACGCCCCATCCCTCATCCAGCCCGAAGCCCGCCGCCGTCGATTCCGCGCTCGCCGCCAGCGGCGCCACGGGCGCGGCGCTCGCGCCTCCGGGCGAAATTTTCATCAGCTACCACAGCCCCGACCGGGAAGCGGTGCTGAAGGTGCGCAAGCTCCTCGCCACGCGCGGCATCCCGACGTTTCTCGATCGCGACAACCTCGTCGCCGGCATGCCCTGGCCGCAGGCGCTCGAGCAGGGGCTGGAGCGCTCGGCCGCGGTGGTGGTGTTCCTCGGAGCGCACGGCGTCGGCCTGTGGCAGAAGCGCGAGATCGGCTTCGCCCTCGAGCGCCAGGTGCGCGCGGAAAGGGACGGTCTGGGCTTTCCCGTGATCCCGGTGCTGCTCTCCGGCGCCGATCCGACGCCGGGGTTCCTGTTCCTCAACACCTGGATCGACCTGCGCCGCGATCCCGCCGACCCGGAGATGATCGACGCGCTCGCGCGCGCGACGCGCGGAGGCGGCGCGGCGGAGGGCGCGGAGCCGAAGCTCGCGCTGTGCCCGTACCGCGGCATGCGCCCCTTCCGCGAGGAGGACAGCGCGCTTTTCTTCGGCCGCGAAGGCGACGTGGAGCGGCTGCTCGAGGCGGCCCGGCGCCACAAGTTCGTGGCGGTGGTCGGCCCTTCGGGCAGCGGCAAGTCCTCGATCGTGCAGGCCGGCCTGATTCCGAAGCTGCGCGTGCAGCATCCGCCCAGCGCGACCTGGGACGTGGTGTCGTTCATTCCGGGGGACCGGCCGTTCCACCAGCTCGCGGCGGCGCTCATCGCGACGCTCGAGCCCGATCTCACCGAGACCGATCGGCTCGCCGAAGGCCACAAGCTCGGCGAGCGGCTCGCCGCCGGCGAGGTGCCGCTCGACGGCGTGATCGCGAGGATGATCCAGAAGTCGGGCGGCACCGACCGGCTGCTGCTCGTCGTGGACCAGTTCGAGGAGGTCTTCAACAAGCCTTCCGAGACCGAGCGGCGAGCGTTCGTCAGCCGGCTGCTCGGCGCCGTCGAGCGCGCGCCGGTCACGGTCCTCATCACCCTGCGCGCGTCGTTCTACGCGTCGGCCATCGCCTTCAGCCGGGAGCTGAGCGAGAACCTCGAGCGCGGCGTCGTCAATCTCGGGCCCATGGAGCGCGACAAGCTGCAGCGCGCGATCGTGGAGCCCGCGCGCCGCGTCGCGATCAAGTTCGAGCAGGGCCTCGTCGAGCGCATCCTCGACGACGTGGGCGGCGAGCCGGGGAGCCTTTCGCTGCTCGAGTTCGCGCTGACCGAGCTCTGGGCGAGGCGGCAGGACCGGCTGCTGACCCACGCCGCCTACGACGCGATCGGCCGCGTGGACGGCGCCGTCGACCAGCGCGCCGAAGAGCTCTTCACCGGCCTCGGCCCGGACCAGCAGCTGCTCGCGCGCCGCGTGTTCACGCGCCTGTGGATGCCCGGCGGACCCGGCGGCGCGCAGGATGTCCGCCAGCGTGCGTCGATCAACGAGCTCGGCCAGGGCTACTGGGTCATCATCAAGGCGCTCGCCGACGCGCGCCTGGTGGTGACCAGCCGGGACCCTGCGACGGGACAGGACACCGTTGAAGTCGCGCACGAGGGGCTGATCCGCAACTGGGCGCGGCTGCGCGCCTGGCTCGCCGAGGACAAGGAGTTCCTGTTGTGGCGGCAGAAGCTGCGCGCCGATGTCGCCGAATGGGAAGCGTCGGGCAAGGAGGCGGCCGGCCTGCTGCGCGGGCGCCAGCTCGAGGAAGCGCGGCGCTGGCGCGGCGAGCGCGCCGACGAGCTGACCGCGCACGAGATCGAGTTCATCCGCCAGGGCGAGCTCGGCCTGGAGCGGGAGCTCCTCGGCCGTGTGCGCAGCCAGCGGCGCTTGCTGCTCGCCGCCGGCGCGAGCGCGGCCGTGCTGCTGGTCCTCGCTTCGGTCGCCTGGCTGCAGTGGCGCATCGCCGACCAGCAGCGCAGCGTGCTGGTGTCCAAGCAGGCCGCGTTCCGCGCGATCTCGCAATTGTCGATCGATCCGGAGCTGAGCCTGCTGCTCGCGATGGCCGGGCTCGAGGTCGCCGATACGCCCGAGGCCGAGGACGCGCTTCGCCAGGCGGTGCTCGAGTCTCACCTGCGCGGCGTGATGCGCCACCCCAACGTGGTCACGTCCGTCGCGGTGAGCAAAGGCGGCAACCTCGTCGCGACGGCTTCCGTGGATCAGGTCGCGCGAGTCTGGGAGGCGGGCTCGGGCAGGAAGCTCTTCGAGCTGCCCGGCCAGGCGAGCGTCGCCTTCAGCCCCGACGGCAGCCGTCTCCTCACCGCCGGCAGCGAGACCGTCGCCCGGACGTGGGAAGCCGCCACCGGCAA
>CAYOVM010000252.1:0-1457 GCA_964407355.1 uncultured Enterobacteriaceae bacterium | reverse complement strand
GGCGGCGTGAGCGCGGTCGCCTTCAGCCCGGACGGGAAATGGCTCGCGATCACGATGGAGGGCTCGCCGGTCACGCTGCTGCAGTCGGTCGCGGGCAAGCAGGCGTACAAGCTGCAGGGCCAGGGCACCGTCACCAGCCTCGCGTTCAGTCCCGACGGCAAGCGCCTCGCCGCCGCGACCACCGACGAGACGCAGCTCTGGGAGGTGGAAACCGGCAAGCTGCTCGGCTCGCTCGGCAGGCACACCGATTCGGTCGTGAGCGTCGCCTTCAGCCCCGACGGGCGCCACCTCGTCACCGCCGGCTACGACGCGCTGAGCGTGGTCTGGGACGTCGCGCGCGGCGCGCCGCTCGTCGAGCTGCGCGGACACACCGACGGCATCACCGCCGCCGCGTTCAGCGCCGACGGCAAGCAGGTCGTCACCGCCGGCCGCGACCGCACGGCGCGCGTCTGGGATGCGGTCGCGCTGGAGGATTCGAACGCGCTGACCGGGCATGGCTCCGCGGTGGTGTCGGTCTCCTTCAGCCCCGACGGCAGGCAGGTATTGACCGGCTCGTCCGACAACACCGCGCGCCTCTGGGACACGGGCACACGGCGCATGAGCCGCGACCTGCGCGGCCATCTCGATTCGGTCGCGGTCGCTCAGTTCAGTCCCGACGGCAGGCGAGCGCTCACGGCGAGCCGCGATGGAACCGCCCTCTTATGGGAGAGCGCCTCGGGCAAGCAGATCGCGCAATTGAAAGGCCACGCCAGCGCGGTGCGCGTCGCCGCGTTCAGTCCGGACGGCAAGCGCGTCGCGACGGCCGGCAACGATGCGAAAGCGCGCCTATGGGACGCGGCCGCGGGGCAGCCGCTGCGGGAGCTGAGCGGACACACGGACCGGATCTACGCGCTCGCGTTCAGCCCGGACAGCAAGCTGTTCGCGACCGGCAGCGCCGACAACACCGCGCGCGTCTGGAGCGCCGACGGCCCGGCGAGCGCCGCGCTGGAACTGAAGCATCAGGACGGAGTGCGAAAGCTCGCCTTCAGTCCCGACGGCAGGCTCCTTGCCACCGGCACGCGGGACGGGACCGTCCAGCTCTGGGAGCTGCCCGACGGCAAGCCGGGAGCGCAGCTCACCGGCCATTCCGCTCGCGTGACGGCGTTGTCCTTCAACCGCGAGGGCCGCCTTCTTCTCACCGCGGCGGAAGACGGCACCGCGCGGCTTTGGGAAGTGCCCTCGGGCCGCCAGCTGCACGTGCTCGACCGGCACATCGCCCAGGTGAGCGCCGCCGAGTTCAGCCCGGACGGCCGGCTCGTCGTGACCGCAAGCTGGGACACGAGCGCGCGCCTCTGGGAAACCGCGACCGGCAAGCCGCTGCGCGACCTGCGCGGGCATCGCGGCCGCGTCCTCGCGGCCGCCTTCAGCCCCGACGGCACGCGCGTGGCGACGGCGAGCCGCGACGGCACGGCGCGTCT
>CAYOVM010000251.1:1617-4585 GCA_964407355.1 uncultured Enterobacteriaceae bacterium | reverse complement strand
CGCGCGATCTCGTGCGCTCGCGCATCAAGGTGAAGTCGCTCAACTTCATGCGCGGGCGCACCTTCGTCAACAAGTGGCTGATCATCGACGAGGCGCAGAACCTGACGCCGAAGCAGATGAAAACGCTCGTGACGCGCGCCGGCCCGGGCACCAAGGTGGTCTGCCTGGGCAACATCGCGCAGATCGACACGCCCTACCTCACCGAGGGCAGCTCGGGCCTCACCTACGTGGTCGATCGCATGAAGGACTGGGGCCACGCCGGGCACATCACGCTCGCGCGCGGCGAGCGCTCGCGCCTCGCCGACCACGCGGCCGAGGTTCTATAGGGAATAAGCCTGCCCGGGGGGTGTTTCACCACCCGGGTTTGTCTTTCTGCTAGGCTTCCGCAGCCCTTTCTCTTACCAGGAAATCCCCGATGACCCGCTTCGTTCGACTTCTGACGGTAATTTCATTTTCGCTGCTCGCTTGCGCGCCCGCCGCGGCGCAGACGAAGTTCGAGCCGCAGGTCGGCCAGGCCGGCAAGGACGTCATCTGGGTGCCGACGCCCGACGACGTGGTGGACCGCATGCTGACGATGGCGCAGGTCACGCCGAACGATTTCGTCATGGACCTCGGCGCGGGCGACGGCAAGATCGCGATCGCGGCGGCGAAGAAGTTCGGCGCGCGCGCGGTGGGCATCGAGTACAACCAGGACATGGTCAAGCACGCGAACGCCAACGCGCAGGCCGCCGGCGTGGCGGGCACGGGCAACGGCAAGGCCCTCATCCGCCACGGCGACATCTTCGCCACCGACTTCAGCCAGGCGACGGTGATCACGATGTACCTGCTGCCGGGCCTCAACATGAAGCTGCGCCCGCAGCTCCTGAGCATGCGCCCCGGCACGCGCGTCGTGTCGCACTCGTTCACGATGGAGGACTGGGAAGCCGACGAGATCTCGAGCGTGGACGGCCGGCGCGCCTATTTCTGGGTCGTGCCCGCGAACGTGCAGGGCGGCTGGTCCCTCGACGCCGGCGGCCAGAAGACCGAGCTCACCCTCGAGCAGACGTTCCAGAAGATCCACGGCACCGCCGCGCTCGGGCCGATCCAGGCCGGCCTGCGCGAGGCGCGCCTGCGCGGCTTCAACATCGCCTTCGCCTACGTGGATCCGGCCGGCGTGCGCCGCGATTTCACCGGACGGGTGAACGGCGGCAAGATGGAAGGGTCCTTCCGCGATGAGAAGGGCGGCGAAGGCCGCTGGACCGCTACGAAGAAATAGTTTTCGTTTTCTAAGTAATCTTCTTGTGTGAGCCGTCGCAGAACGGCTTGGAGGCGGTTTGCTTGCAACCGCATAACCAGACCTTCTGCGCTTCGGTGACGCTGAACTTGATCGGCGTGTGCTCGGTCTCTTTATGCGAGCCGTCGCAGAACGGCTGGCGCTTCGAGCGTCCGCAGGCGCACCACCAGTAGTCCCCCGGAGCAAGCTCCACCGCGAACGGCGACTTCTGTGCGACCAACGGGTCGGCCATGGTCCCTCCCTTGCTTTTCTGGACCTGCTTTCCCGCCGAATAATACTTGAGAATCAGTAGGCGCCGGGGTCCTGGTAGTTCTCGAAGCGGGTGTGCTGGCCGAGGAAGGTGAGCTTCACCGTGCCGATCGGGCCGTTGCGCTGCTTGCCGATGATGACCTCGGCGATGCCGCGCTGGTCCTCGGGCAGGTCGGGCTTGTAGACCACCTCGCGGTAGATGAACATGATGACGTCGGCGTCCTGCTCGATCGCGCCCGACTCGCGCAGGTCCGACATCACCGGGCGCCGGTCGGGGCGCTGGTCCACCGCGCGGTTGAGCTGCGAGAGCGCGATCACGGGGACGTCGAGCTCCTTCGCCATGCCCTTCAGCGAGCGGGAGATCTCCGAGATCTCGGTGGCGCGGTTTTCCCCCTGGCTCGATGCCGCCATCAGCTGGATGTAGTCGATCACGATCAAACCGAGCTTCGAATACTGCCGTTTCAGCCTTCGCGCGCGCGCGCGCACTTCCAGCGCCGTCAGGGCGCCGGCTTCGTCGATGTAGATGGGCGTCTCGTGCAGCTTGCCCATCGCGTCGGACAGGTCGCCCCACTCCTTGTCGTTGAGGCGCCCGGTGCGCATCTTGTGCTGGTCGACGCGCGCGATCGAGCCGAGCATGCGCATCGCGAGCTGCGTGGCGCTCATCTCCATCGAGAAGATGGCGACCGGCAGCCCGTTGTCCACGGCGACGTGCTCGGCGACGTTGAGCGCGAACGCGGTCTTGCCCATGCTCGGGCGGCCGGCGACGACGATGAGATCGCCCGGCTGCAGGCCCGAGGTCATCTGGTCCATCTTCGTGTACCCGGTGGGCACGCCGGTGACGTCCGACGGGTTGTCGCGATGGTAGAGATGGTCGATCCGCTCGAACACGCGCGCGAGCACCGGCTTGATCTCGAGCAGGCCCTGGTCCTTGCGCGCGCCCGACTCGGCGATCTGGAAGATCTTCGACTCGGCCTCGTCGAGGAGCTGTCCGACCTCCTTGCCGCCCGGGCTGAGCGCGCTCTCGGCGATCTCGGTGGCGATGTGCGCGAGCCGCCTTTGCACCGAGCGCTCGCGCACCAGCTCGGCATAGCGCCGGATGTTGAGCGCGCTCGGCGTGTTCTGGGCGAGCGCGCCCAGGTAGGCGGGCCCGCCGGTCTTGTCCTTGTCCTCGCTCGCGTCGATCGACTCCGAGACCGTCACCACGTCCGCGGGGCGGTTCGCCTCGATCAGCTTGACGATGTGGCGCCAGATGCGACGGTGATCGTCGCGGTAGAAGTCCTCCGCCACCACGAGGTCGGCGACGCGGTCGAAGGCCTGGTTGTCGAGCAGCAGCGCCCCGAGCATCGACTGCTCCGCCTCGATCGAGTGCGGCGGCGTCTTGAACTGGAAGACGTTTTCAGGTGTAGCGCCGGCTACGGGCGCTGGTTGAACGACCGCCATGTGAGT
>CAYOVM010000251.1:0-1517 GCA_964407355.1 uncultured Enterobacteriaceae bacterium | reverse complement strand
TTTCTCTGCCGGACCGTTACTGCTCGCCGAGCACCGAGACCTTGATGGTCACCGCGACGTCGGTGTGCAGCGCGAGCTGGATCGGATAGTCGCCCACCTGCTTCAGCGGCCCCTGCGGCATCCGGATCTGCGAGCGCTCCACCTCGTGTCCCTGCTTCTTCAGCGCTTCGACGATGTCGTAGTTGGTGACCGAGCCGAACAGGCGCCCGTCGACGCCCGCCTTCTGCGTGATCTGCAGCATGAATCCGTCGAGCTTCGCGCCGCGCTCCTGCGCCTTCGCCAGGATGTCGGCCTGCGCCTTTTCCAGCACCGCGCGCTTCTGCTCGAACTCCTTCAGGTTGGACTCGGTCGCGCGCTTCGCCTTCCCCTGCGGGATGAGGAAATTGCGGGCGTAGCCGTCCTTCACCTTCACCACGTCGCCGAGGTTGCCGAGTTTGCCGACCTTCTCCATCAGAATGACTTGCATGCGCTCGCTCCCCGGTTAGTGCAGGTCCGTATACGGCAGCAGCGCGAGAAAGCGCGCGCGCTTGATCGCATCGGACAGCTGGCGCTGATAGCCGGCCGAGGTCCCGGTGATGCGCGCCGGGATGATCTTGCCGGTCTCGTTGACGAAGTCCTTGAGCAGCTCGACGTCCTTGTAGTCGATCCACTCCATCTTCTCCGCGGTGAAGCGGCAGAACTTGCGGCGGCGGAATAACGCCCGCTGGCCCTTGTCCTTCTTGTCCTTGCCGAACTTGCCTTTCTTACCCTTGCCCTTGAACCCTCTTCTTGGGGGCATCTCATGCTCCTTCGCTGAATTCGATGTTGGTAACGTGCAGCACCAGCTTCTTCGAGCGCTTCGTCCTCGCGCTCAGGAATCCTTCGAGCCTCACCTGCGAGCCCATGTTCTGCCGTGAAACCAGCCGCGCCTGCGCCTCGAATGCCACCGCGCTGATTTGCGCCCTGACCTGGCGCTTCGCGCCGGCCTCGTCCCGCTCCGACTCGTGATCGACCTTGAACTCGACCACCGGGATGCCGGCGGGCGTGTAGCGCAGCGCGCCGAGCTCCACGATTTTTCCGCTCACTTCAAGCTTGTTCAGGCGGCCGGGGCGTCCGCGGGCCGGCCTTCGGCCGCGGCCGGGCGCTCGGCCCCGCGCTCGCGCGGGTCCGCACCCCGCTCGCGCGACTCCCCGCCCCGCTCCATCATGGACTTCGACTTCTCCTCGCGCATCATCGGCGAGGGCGCCGTGAGCGCCTTCGGCATCTTGATGATGAGGTGGCGCAGCACCGCGTCGCTGAACTTGAACGAGTGCTCGAGCTCGGCGAGCGTCTCGTTGTCGCACTCGATGTTCATGAGCACGTAGTGCGCCTTGTGGACCTTCTGGATCGGGTAGGTGAGCTGGCGCCGGCCCCAGTCCTCGAGGCGGTGGACGGTGCCGTTCTTCGCGGCGATGACGCCCTTGTAGCGCTCGACCATCTGCGGGACCTGCTCGCTCTGGTCGGGATGGACGATGAAAACGATCTCGTAATGCCGCATG
>CAYOVM010000250.1:0-4589 GCA_964407355.1 uncultured Enterobacteriaceae bacterium | reverse complement strand
TAGAAGATGAGCTTGCGGCAGTCGATGTAGACCGGGCTCGCCCAGCCGGAGGTGAAGGTGAAGGGCTTGTCCTCGTAGAACAGCACCGCCTTCACCTCGAGCAGCATCCGGGCGGTGGTCTCGGCGATGAACGCCTTGTCTGCGGAATGCATGGGGCGCGCGGATTTTATCAGGTCAACCCGCGCGGCGCGCGCCGCGTTAGAATCGTAGCTCGTCAGCAGGGGGGATTTTCGATGGTCCTGAAACATTCGACGCTCGCCGTGGCACTCGTCCTGGCGCCGCTCGCGGCGCAGGCCCAGCCCTCGGGCGGCTCGGACTCCACGTATCGCTGCGTCGGCGCCGACGGCAAGAAATACTACGGCTCCATCATTCCGCCGCAATGCGCCGGGCGCGTCATCGAGCAGCTGAGCAACCAGGGCATCGTGGTGCGGCGGATCGATCCCGAGGGCGACGAGAAGATGCGCCTCGCGAAGGAAGTCGCCGCGGCGAAGAAGCGCGAGGACGATGCGATCGCCAAGGAGGCGTCGCGCCGCAACCGCGCGCTGCTCGCCACCTACACGAGCGAGAAAGACATCGACGAGGCGCGCGGGCGCGCGCTGGCCGACAACCAGAAGGCCCTCAAGGAGATCGAGCAGCGCATCGCCGAGATCAAGAAGCGCCAGGCCGCCTTCGACAAGGAAATGGAGTTCTACAAGGAAGGCGCCGCCAAGCCGAGCGCGGAGAAGAAAGCCAAGCCGGCCGCGCCGGCGAAAGCCGAAGCCAAGATACCCGCCAAGCTCCTGCAGGACATCAAGAACACCGAGGTCGAGCTCTCGGCGCAGGAGAACCTGCTCGCCGCCAAGCGCAAGGAAGTCGATTCGATCAACGCGAAGTACGACGAGGACAAGAAGCGCTTCGCCGAGCTGACGGCGACGCCGGCGCGCAAACAGTAAAAGCGCGGCGGCCTTACCCGGCGGAGAGCTTGCGGCGCAGGATCTCGTTCACCTGCGCCGGGTTCGCCTTCCCCTTCGTCGCCTTCATCACCTGGCCGACCAGCGAATTGAACGCCTTCTCCTTCCCCGCCCGGTAGTCCTCGACCTGCTTCGCGTTCGCCCGCAGAACCTCGTCGACCAGCCGCTCGATCTCGCCTGAATCGCTGATCTGCTTCAGCCCGCGCTTCTCGATGATGGCATCGACGCCGCCCTCGCCGTTCCAGACGGCGTCGAACACTTCCTTCGCCATCTTGCCCGACAGCGTCCCGTCGGCTATGCGTTCGACCAGCTGCCGCAATGCTTCGGGCGACAGCTTTGCCTGCGAAGCGTCGAGATCTTCTTCATTGAGCTTTGACATCAACGGCCCGGTGATCCAGTTCGCGATGTCGGCGGGCTTTGCTTTTGTGGCGCCCGAAAAGGAAATTTCCGAGTAGCGGGCAAGCTGGGCGGTCGAGGTCACCGTGGCGGCCTGATAGGCCGTCAGGCCGGCCGCTTCGAATTTCTGCCGCTTTTCCGCGGGCAGCTCGGGCATCGTCGAGCGGATTTCCTGGATCCACTTTTCCGGAATGACAAGCGGAAGCAGATCGGGATCGGGGAAGTATCGGTAGTCCTGCGCGTCTTCCTTCGAGCGCATGGAGCGCGTCTCGTTGCGCTCGGGATCGTAGAGACGGGTCTCCTGGGCTATCTTGCCGCCGTCCTCGAGGATCTCGATCTGGCGCTTCGCCTCGAACTCGATCGCCTGCTCCATGAAGCGGAAGGAGTTGAGGTTCTTGATCTCGCAGCGAGTGCCGAGCTTCGCGTCGCCGGTTTTGCGGACCGACACGTTGGCGTCGCAGCGGAAGGAGCCTTCCTGCATGTTGCCGTCGCAGATGCCGATCCAGACTACGAGCGCGTGCAGCGTACGCGCGTAGGCGACCGCCTCTTTGGCGCCGCGCAGCTCGGGCTCGCTCACGATCTCGAGCAGCGGCGTGCCGGCGCGGTTGAGGTCGATGCCGGTCATCCCCTGGAAATCCTCATGCAGCGATTTACCCGCGTCTTCCTCGAGATGGGCGCGGGTCAGCTTTACGCGTTTTTCGGTCTCGCCCGTGAAAAAAGCGACTTCGCCGCCCTGCACGACCGGGATCTCGTACTGGCTGATCTGGTAGCCCTTGGGAAGATCGGGATAGAAGTAGTTTTTGCGGGCGAAGATGGAGCGCGGGCTGATCCGGCCCTTCACCGCGAGGCCGAAGCGGATGGCGTGCTCGACCGCGGCGCGGTTCGCGACCGGCAGCGTCCCCGGAAGCGCGATGTCGACCGCCGAAGCCTGCGTGTTCGGCGGGGCGCCGAACGCGGTCGAGGCGCCCGAGAACATCTTGCTCTTCGTCAGGAGCTGCGTGTGCGTCTCGATGCCGACCACTATTTCCCAGCCGCTCATAGCGGCGTCTCCGTCGGGACCCGCAGGTGCCAGTCGGTCGCCTGCTGGTAGCGATGCGCGATGCCGAGCAAGCTCGCCTCGGAGAAATAATCGCCCATGAGCTGCAGGCCGACCGGCAGGCCTTTCGCGTCGAAGCCGCACGGAATCGACAAACCCGGCAGCCCGGCGAGCGGCGCGGGGATGGTGAAGATGTCGTTGAGATACATCTGCACGGGGTCGTCGCTCTTGGCGCCGAGCGCAAACGCGGTGGTCGGCGAGGTCGGCCCGAGGATCACGTCGCAGCGCTGGAAGGCGGCGGCGAAGTCGCGCGCGATCAGGCGCCGGATCTTCTGCGCCTGGATGTAATAGGCGTCGTAATAGCCGTGCGACAGGACGTAGGTTCCCACCAGGATGCGGCGCTTCACTTCCGCGCCGAAGCCCTCGGCGCGGGTGCGGCAATACATGTCGCTCAGGTCCGTGTAGTCCTTGGCGCGATGCCCGTACCGCACCCCGTCGAAGCGCGAAAGGTTCGAGGACGCCTCCGCCGGGGCGATGACGTAATAGACCGGCACCGCGAGCTTCGTGTTCGGCAGCTCGAGCGGCACGCGCTTCGCGCCCTTCGACTCGTACCAGCGCACCGCCTGCTCAACCGCGGCGCGAACCCCGGGCTCGATGCCTTCGCCGAAATATTCGCTGGGCAGTCCGATCCTCAAACCCTGGAGGTCCTTGCCCAGATAACGGCCGTAGTCCTCCTTCGGCCGCTCGAGGCTGGTGGAATCGCGCGCGTCGAAGCCGGCCATCGCGTTCATCAGCAGCGCGAGGTCGGCGGCGCTCTTGGCGAGCGGCCCGGCCTGGTCGAGCGAGGAGGCGAAGGCGATCATCCCGTAGCGCGAGACCACGCCGTAGGTGGGTTTCAGGCCGCAGACGCCGGTGAGCGCGGCGGGCTGGCGGATCGATCCTCCGGTGTCCGTGCCGGTGGCCGCCGGCGCCATGCGTGCCGCCACGGCCGTGGCCGAGCCGCCCGAGGAGCCGCCCGGCACCAGCTTCTTCCCCCAGGGGTTGCGCACCGGGCCGAAATGCGAGGTCTCGTTGGACGAGCCCATGGCGAACTCGTCCATGTTGCATTTGCCGAGCAGCACGCTCCCGGCGCGGTCGAGCTGCTCGATGACGTGGGCGTCGTACGGACTGACGAATCCGGCCAGCATCCGCGAGCCGCAGGTGGTGTGCAGGCCCTTGGTGCAGAAAATGTCCTTGTGCGCGATCGGGATCCCGGTCAGGGGGCCGGCTTCGCCCCGGCCGCGCCGGGCGTCCGCCCGCTTCGCGTCCGCCAGCGCGCGCTCCTCGGCCACCGTGATAAAGGCGTTCAGCTCGCCATTCAGCCGGGCTACGCGCTCGAGGTAGAGGCGGGTCAGCTCTACCGAGGAGATCTTTTTCGCTTCTAAGGCGCCGGCGAGCTCTGAAAGGGTGGAATTAAGCACCTACTCCAGGACCTTCGGGACGAGGTAGAGGCCATCCTGGACGGCCGGGGCGACCGCCTGATAAAGCTCCCGCTGGTCTTTGTCGGTCACCTCATCCGGCCGCAGCCGCTGGCCTTGCGGAAGCTGGGCGTCCAGGGGGTGGGCCATGGGCTCGATCCCGGCGGTGTCGACCGCCTTGAGCTGATCGATCAGGCCGAGAACCCGGTTCAGGCGGTCGATGGCGGCCGCCGATTCCTCGGGCCGGATGCCGATCCTGGCGAGGCGCGCGAGGCGGCGTACTTGGTCGTCCGAAAGCGACATGAGATGCGGAGGGTTCTGCGGCCTTTGAGTCGGATCCGGGGGCTTTTGCCGTCCAGCGGGTTGTTCTGCCGCAATAGGAAGTTCTACATAGCTCTTCCGGGGCGTCTGTAGCGTATCATAGCGGCCAAGTCGCCGGGCCCCGTTTCCAGCCCTAAGACCCCGTTAAGTAACGGGAAAAGCCCGGAAAAAAGTCAGGGAAAAAAGCCCGCAAAAGGTCAGTACCTTGCCCATGTTCGGATTCCTCCGCAGCTATTTTTCGAACGATCTCGCGATCGATCTCGGCACCGCGAATACTCTCATCTACGTGCGCGGCAAAGGCATCGTCCTCGATGAGCCCTCCGTCGTCGCGATCAGACAGGAAGCAGGGCCCAACGGCAAGAAGACCATCCAGGCCGTGGGCAAGGAAGCGAAGCAGATGCTCGGCAAGACGCCGGGCAACATCACCGC
>CAYOVM010000249.1:0-4620 GCA_964407355.1 uncultured Enterobacteriaceae bacterium | reverse complement strand
CGATTGCCAGATGCTCACCGGGTCGGTCTTCCGCGTTTCGGTTCCCGCCCCGGCGCAGAGCTACCGGCTGCTTACCGGCACTCCGAAGGTCTACGTGAAGACCGCCGACAGCGGCATGAAGCGCAGGCATTCCTTCTGTCCAAACTGCGGCACGCCGGTGGCTGCGTGCGCGGACTCGGATAATCCGCCGAGCTATTCGCTCAGGGTGGGCTGTCTCGCGCAGAGAGCCCAATTGCCGCCGAAGCGGCGTATCTGGTGCAAATCCGCGCTGGGCTGGGCGCAGAACGTCAGCATGGTGCCGGGCATCGACGGCCAGTGAGCCGTTGGCGCCGGCCGGTCAGGGCGTGCGCTCCAATCCGAAGAACCGGCGGATGCGCACCAGCAGATCCACCTCGCGCTCGGCCGGAGTCGAGGAAGCGGCGGCGGCGTATTCTTCCTGGGCCTGGTCGATCGAGCTGCGCCGCGAGCCGACGATGCGGCTGACGTGCTCGGCGATCTGCGGCCGGGACAGCAGGAGGCCCTGAACGGCGGCGCGGTCGAGGCGGTAGCACTCGACGTCGGTCTTCGCGACCACGGTGGCCTGCCGCACGTCGCCGGCGAAGAGCGCCATCTCGCCGAAGAACTGGCCGGCGCGCAAGGTGCCGATCTGGCGCGGCGCGCCGCCGGGAGGCTCGTAGACCGCATCGGCCTCGCCGAAAGCGATGATGTAGAGCCAGTGGGCGGTGTTGCCCTGCTTGGTGATCACGTCGCCGCGGGCGAACGGGGCGTACTGCAGCCGCTCGGCGATCTCCTCCTTCTCGTCGTCGGAGAGCCCGCTGAAGAGGTCGACGCCGCGCAGGATCTCGAGGCGCCGCGCCAGCTCGCGCTTGCGCACGGTCTCGGCGTGCGCCTCGTCGCGCGTGACGGCGTGCACCGTGCGCTGCGGCTCGGCGATGCGGATGCCCGCGCGCTGCAGCGACGCGAAAAGGTGCACGCGCACCATCGAGTCGGTGAAGTCGTCTTCCATCAGGTTGGTGAGGAAGTAGCGCAGCTGGTAGCAGAGGTTTCCCTCGTTGAACTGGATCAGCACGCAGCTCGGGGTCGGCGTGAGCGCGACGTTGGGGATCGCGACCTCGCGCATCTCCTCGTTGACGAGGGCGATGACGCGCGCCGGCGGCACGCCCGGATCGACCATGAAGTCGAGGATGCGGCGCCATTGCAGAGGCGAGCCGTCGCGGCGGCCGAGGATGGCGAAGCGCGACTTCATGAGCTGGCTGTTCGGGATCACCACCGTTTCCCAGTTGCGCGTCTCGATGAGGGTCGAGCGCCAGCGGATGTCGCGCACCCGGCCGACGAGCGTGTCGATCCGGACCCAGTCGCCGACCTGGACGGAGTTGTCGACCTGCAGCGCGAGCCCGCCCAGCAGGTTGCCGAGCGTGTCCTGCATCGCAAAGGCGATGACCGCCGTCAGGATCGCCGAGGTGGTGACGATGCTCCCGAGGTCGACGCCGGCCGCGCGAAGCTGCGTGAAAGCGTAGATGACGTAGACGACGACGATCGCCACGTCCTCGACGATGCGCGGCGGCGAGCGTCCCATGAACGGCAGCAGCAGCCGGAAGGCGGCGAAGCCGCAGATGCGGATGAGCGCGACGGCCGAGACGATGCGGAACACCGAGCTCACCGTCGCGGCGACCTGCGGCACGTCGAAGCTCGAGAGGAGCGCCCCCACGGCCTGGCCGGCGACGCCCAGGAGGAACAGCCACAGCGTGTTGAGGTAGACGCCGCGCTCGGCCGGAGTGATCCGCAGGAGCGCCCAGGTCAGGAACAGCGCGACGATCGTCAGGTACAGCGCTTCCGAATCCCAGAAGTGCGCGGGCACGGCGCTCTAGAACCGGATCTTGCCGGTGAGGATGTCCTTCCACATCGCCCAGTCGCCCATGAAGCTGTACACGGGATGGGAAAAGGTCGCCGGCCGGTTCTTCTCGAAGAAAAAATGCCCGGCCCATGCGAAGGCGTAGCCGGCCGCGACGCCCGCGAGCAGCCACCAGAAGTTCAGCGTCGAGAAGGCGTGCAAGAAAGCGGCCAGGCCGAGCGTCGTGCCGGCGAAATGCAGCCGCCGGCAGGTGCGGTTCGAATGTTGCGACAGGTAGAACGGGTAGAAATCGGCGAACCGGGCGAAACGTGACACGGGCGGGGCAGAGCGTATTTCCATCGGCGCATTATGACGCAAGCGCGAGCTTCGTCACGTCCGGCCGGATGCCGGCGCGTGCGAACTTCGTCACGTCCGTCCGGGTAGCGTAGGAACATTCGGGCGCAGGCCCCGGTCCTAGCCCTGCGGGCCGGACTTACTGCCCCGTAACGGGATATGGCGACAACAATCCTCATTGCGGACGACAACCGCGCGAACCGGGAAGCCCTGGGCTCGCTGCTCGAGGTGGCGGGCTACGAGGTCTCGAAGGCCGCCGACGGCTGGGAAGCCCTGATGAAGGCCCGCGAGGAGCGCCCGGCCCTGGTCATCTCGGATGTGCTGATGCCGAAGATGGACGGCTACGAGCTCGCGCGCCGGCTGCGCGAAGATCCCGCGCTGCAGGCGGTCGGCCTCATCTTCTACACCGCGTACTTCGGCGAGCAGGGGGCGAAGGACCTCGCGCAGGCGCACGGGGTGGGGCGCGTCCTGGTGAAGCCCTCCGACAACGACGTCATCCTGCGCGCCGTCAGGGAGGTGCTCGCTTCGCGGCCGGCCTCACCCGCCGTGAGCGCGGAGCGGCTCGACCGGGATCATCTGCGCGTCATGGTCGACCAGCTCCTGCAGAAGACCGCGACCCTCGAGGCCCAGCAGCGCAAGATCGAGCGCCTCAACCGGACGCTCTCGATGCTGAGCGCCGTCAACGCCCTGATCGTGCGGGTGCAGGACCGGCAGGGGCTGCTCGACGAGTCCTGCCGGATCGCGGTCGAGACCGGCGGCTTCGGCTTCGCCGCGGTGGGCCTGCCCGACAAGTCTTCGGGGGCCATCCTGCCGGTGGCGTCCTGCGGCGAGGGCAGCGCCGACCCGCGGATGGCGAAGTTCCCGGCCGAGCCGACCTTCATCGTATGCAACGACATCGAGAGCGCCGGCATGGTCGCCGGCCGCGAGAGCGCCCTGCAGCGGGGGTTCATGTCCTACACGGTGCTGCCGCTGGTCGCGGGCGGCGAGCCGGTCGGCGCGCTGCTCCTCTACGCGAAGCAGCGCGGCTTCTTCGACGAGGACGAGATGCGCCTGCTGCACGAGCTCGCGGGCGACATCTCCTTCGCGCTGCACCACCTCGCGCAGAAGGCGCGGATGGATTACCTCGCGTATCACGATTCGCTCACCGGCCTGCCGAACCGGACCCTCTTCGCCGACCGCCTCTCGCAGGCGCTGAGCGCCGCGCGGCGCGACAAGCTCTTCGCCGCGGTGGTGTTCCTCGACGTGCAGCGATTTCGCCTGGTCAACGAGTCGTTCGGCCGCAAGACCGGCGACGACCTGCTGCGCCTGATCGGGCAGCGCCTGAGGGAGTCGGTGCGCGACCAGGACACGGTGGCGCGCGTCGGGGCCGACCATTTCGCGATCGTCGTCGCGGGCGTCGACAACCTGAACCAGGTCACGCGCGATCTGGTCGAGAAGCTCACGGCGGGCTTCGCGCAGCCCCTCGCCACGGACGGCTCGGAGGTGCGCATCGCGCTGCGGGCCGGGATCGCGGTCTACCCGAGCGACGGCACGACCGGCGAGGTGCTGACCGGGAACGCCGAGGCCGCGCTGAACACCACGAAGCAGACCGGCCAGCGCTATCTCTTCTACGAGCCGCACATGAACGAGCGCGTCGCCGGCTCGCTCGCGCTCGAGAACCGCCTGCGCCTCGCGCTGGAAGGCGGGCGCCTCGCGCTGCACTACCAGCCGAAGATCGACATGCGCACGAGCCAGCTCGCGGGCCTGGAGGCGCTGATCCGCTGGAACGACCCGGAGCTCGGCTTCGTGCCGCCGTCGCAGTTCGTCGCGCTCATGGAGGAGACCGGGATGATCCTCGCCGCCGGGCGCTGGGCGCTGGGCCAGGCCGTGAAGGACATCCGCCGCTGGCAGGCGCGCGGCCTCATCGTGCCGCGCACCGCGGTGAACGTGTCCGCGCTGCAGCTGAAGCAGGGCGATTTCGTCGACTCGGTGCTCCAGGCCATCGCCGGCTTCGGCGCGGCGCCGCTGCTCGATCTAGAGATCACCGAGAGCGTGCTGGTCGACGACCTCGACGACAGCACGCGCAAGCTGCAGATCCTGCGGCGCGCGGGGGTGGAGATCTCGGTGGACGACTTCGGCACCGGCTACTCTTCGCTCAACTACCTCGCGCGGCTGCCGGTGGACACGCTGAAGATCGACCGCAGCTTCGTGATGCGCATGCGCGGCGCCAACTATCCGCGCAACATCGTCGCGATGATCGTCTCGCTCGCGCACACGCTCGGGCTGAAGGTGATCGCCGAAGGCGTCGAGGAAGACGAGCAGATGCGCCTGCTGCGCGAGCTCGGCTGCGACCAGATCCAGGGCTACCTCATGAGCCGCCCGCTGCCGGCGGAAAAGATCGAGCCGATGCTGCGCGCGGCGAACGACCCGACCGCGCCGGCGCGTCACATGTTCGG